>JBBJNU010000128.1:0-5690 GCA_037721005.1 Thermoleophilaceae bacterium
GCAGCACCACGTCGCGCGCGAACTCCTCCTGGAGGGCGTCGTCGATCATCGCCGCGCCGCCGTACTTGATCACCACCGTGCGCCCGTGGAAGTCGCGGATGTAGGGCAGCGCTTCGAGGAGGGTCTCTACGTCTCTCATGGAGAACCTCGCTCCGGTGCTCGCCCGAGGGAGATTCGGGCTGCGGTGCTCGCACGATCGACGATCGCGCTGCGCTCCTCGCTGGGCGCTCGGGCTGCGCTCCTCATGGAGAACCTCGCTCCGGTGCTCGCCCGACCGACGCTCGGGCTGCGCTCCTCACGTGGAGTACTCCGCATTCAGGGCCACGTAGTCGGCGGTCAGGTCGGAGAAGAACACCTCGGTCTCGCCGCCCTCTCCCGGCACGGTGAGCTCGAACTCGACCTCCTCGCGGGCCACGCCGGCCTCGAGCGCCTCCCACTCCTCTGGGCTCAGGTCGATCACGGTGGAGGCCGACACCACCTGCATCCCCTCGATCGTCAGATCGACCACGAAGGCCGAGCGCCCGGCCAGCGCCTGTCCGGCCGCCTGAAGGATGCGTCCGAAGTTGGGGTCGGCGCCAAGGAGGGCGGTCTTCACGAGCGGGGAGTCGGCCACGGCGCGCGCCACCGACTCGACCAGTTCGAGGCCTCCGCGCACGATCACGCGGCCCACGCGCCCGGCGCCCTCGCCGTCGGCCACCATCTCGATCGCCAGCTGGCGCAGCAGGGCGTCGAGGGCCTCGCCGAGGGCCAGCTCGTCGGGCGACTCGGACTCGATCTGCACTCCCGCCGCGCCGTTGGCCAGCAGGAACACGGAGTCATTGGTGGAGAGCTGCCCGTCCACCGAGGTGCGCTCGAACGAGCGCTTGACGGTCACGCCCGTGAGCAGCTCAACGGTCTCGGGCTCGAGGCCGGCGTCGGTCTCCACGAAGCACAGCATGGTGGCGAAGCGCGGGGAGAGCATCCCCGCCCCCTTCGCTTGCGCGGCCAGTCGCACGGAGGCGCCAGAGGGCAGCGCAACCTCGAGGCAGGCGCTCTTCTGCCAGCGGTCGGTGGTGAGGATGGACTCCGAGAAGGACTGGGCGTTGGGCCCGAGCGCCTCGGCCGCCTGGCGTATGCCGGCCACGAGCTTCGCCCGCGGCAGTTCCCTGCCGATCACGCCGGTCGAGGCCACGGCCACCGTCGAGGGTTCGAGGTCGAGCACCTCGGCCGCGGTGGCCTGCTGGACGCGCGCGGTCTCCATGCCCCGCTCGCCGTCGGACACGTTGGCGTTGCCGGAGTTCACGGCGATCGCCCGCAGGCGAGCCAGATCGGCCGTCTGGGACACGACCACGGGCGCTGCTTGCAGGGCATTGGCCGTGAACCGAGCCGCCGAGACGGTGTTCTCGCGATCGGACACGATGAGCCCCACATCCGGGCCCTCGGGCTTGATCCCCGCCGCGAATCCCGCGCCGCGAAAGCCCTCCGGCAGCGCGGTCGGACCTAGCTCCGCCACGTGCGCCGGGCACTCCACCCAGCGAGAGCGAAAGAACCCTTCTGCGCCCGGGTAACCCTCGGTGCTCACAGGAGGCCCTCGGTCTCGTCGAGGCCCAGCATCAGATTCAGGTCCTGCACGGCCTGCCCGGCGGCACCCTTCCAGAGGTTGTCGATCGCGCAGATCGAGAGCACACGCTGCCCGGTCACGGTCACGAACACCCGCGCCCGGTTGGTGTGGCGCACGTCGGCGGTGCGCGGCGGTGCGTCGACCACGGACACGAAGGGCTCGGAAACATAGGCCTCCTCGAAGAGCGCCCGCGCGCTTTCAACGGAGAGGTCGGATTCGGTGATCGAGTAGCAGGTGGCCAAGAGCCCCTGGTCGATGGGGAGCAGGTGGGGCACGAAGGTGACGCCCACCTGCTCCCCGAGCTCCTGCTCCAGCTCGGCGCTGTGGCGGTGCCCCTCGGTCTTGTAGGCGCTCACGTTGTCCGTGGCCGATACGAAGTGGGTCTCGTGGGTGGCCTCACGCCCGGCGCCCGACACGCCGGTCTTGATGTCCACCACCACGTCGCGCAGGTGCTCGCGCAACGGCCACAGAGCCAGCAGCGCGGCCGTGGAGTTGCAACCCGGCCCGGCTACGAGGTTTGCTTCGCGGATCTCCTCGCGGTGTCCGATCTCGGGCAGGCCGTAGACCGCCTCACCCAGGAGCTCCGGGGCTTCGTGGGGCTGATACCAGTGCTCGTAGCGGGCCTGGTCGAGCCGGAAGTCGGCCGAGAGGTCCACCACCTTCAGGCCGTGCTCGCGCAGCGCCGCCACGGCCGGCGCCGCGGCCTGATGGGGGTAGGCCACCAGCGCCGCCCCCGCGCGCTCGGCCAAGCCACCCGGGTCGGGTTCCTCGAGCACGAGGTCCACGCCGTAGCGGGGATAGAGGTCGCAGTGGCGCTTCCCGGCATCGGACCGCGCCGTGACCGCCACGAGCTCGAGCGCCGGATGACGCTGAACGATGCTCGCGCACAGCGCTCCGCCGAACCCGCCCGCCCCGAGCACCGCCACCTGGGTCGGCTCAGGCACGCAGCCGCCCTCCGATCTCCGCCAGGGCAGCCTCGATCGCCTCGCGCCGGGCGAGGACCTCCTCGTCGGTCAGCGTGCGGTCGGGCGCCCGGAACTCCAGGCGCAGCGCGAGCGAGCGGTTTCCCTCGCCCGCCTGCTCGCCCTCGTACACATCGAACACAGCTGCCGAGGCGAGCAGCTCTCCCCCGCCCCCGCGCACGCGCTCGACCACCTCCGAGGCGCTCACCTCCGCGGAAACCACCACGGCGATGTCCTGGCGCACGGACGGGAAGCTCGTGACGTCGCGGAAAGCCGGCACACCGCTGGCGTGCTCGGCCAGCGCCTCCGCGTCCAGCTCGAACACGGCGGCGGACTCGAGGTCCCAGGCTCGGGCGACCGAGGGGTGCAGCTCCCCCAGCCACCCAAGCTCCACTCCGCTCGAGGCGCCGAGCACCACCGCCGCGCGCCCGGGGTGCAGGAACGGCCGACGGGCGCCTTCGCGGGTAGCGCTGTCCTGCCCTGGGGTCATCCCAGGTACCGCGGGCAGGACGACGGGGCCGGTCTCGACCCGCACACCGACGCCCGCCACGCCGACCAGGGCCTCCACCAGCCCCTTGGCCGTGTAGAAGTCAGCCGGAGCGGCGGGCCCCCGCCAGGTAGCCGGACGTGTCCGCGTGAGCAAGCCGCCCAGGTGGTGGCGCTCGCGGGCGGCAGTCGCGCCGCGGGGGCTGCCCTCGGGGGCGCGAAGGCTCCCCGCCGGAAGGTAGGTGTGCGCCGATTCGAAGAGAGCAACCCCGGACGAGCCGTGCGCCGCGTTGTGGCGTGCGGCGTCGAGAAGGCCGGGAAGCAGAAGCGGGCGCATCACGCTCGCGTCCTCGCTGAGCGGGTTGGTCAGGGCGAGTACATCGGCCTCGACCCTGAGCTGCTCCAGCGCCTGCGGCGACGTGAAGCTCCAGCCCACGATCTCGTGCAGCCCGCGGTCGCGGAGGGCGTCCTCGAGGCGGCGGCGCATGCGTTGTGAATGGCTCAGCCGCCCAACCGCCCGCCGGCGCGCGGGCAGGGTGGTGGGCAGACGCTCGAGACCGTAGATGCGCGCGACCTCCTCGATCAGGTCGGCTTCGCGCTGAACGTCGGCGTCACGCCAGAAGGGCACGCTGACCTGGAGCGCGTCACCGGCGTCCTGAACACCGAAGCCCAGCGACGCGAGGATCTGCACGACCTCCTCCTGCTCGATGCGCTGCCCGAGCAGGCGCTCCAGGCGCCCGAGGCGCAGGGTGAGCACAAGCGGATCGACCGGCTCGGGATATACGTCGATCGTCCCCGGCGCCATGCGCGCGCAGCAGAGCTCGACCATCAGCTTCGCGGCCAGGCGCTGAGCAACGATCGCCTGCTCGGGGTGCAGCTGCTTCTCGAAACGGGTGGACGCCTCACTGCGAAGCCCGAGGGCCTTTGAGGTGCGAAGCACGTTCGGACCGACCCAGGTGGCCGCCTCCATCAGAACGCGCGTGGTCTTCTCGGACACCTCCGAGATCTGCCCGCCCATCACCCCGGCGATGCCCGACGGGCCCTCCGCGTCGCACACCAGGGCCATCTCGGAGTCGAAGGTGCGTTCGACATCGTCGAGGGTCACCATCGTCTCCCCGGGCTTCGCGCGCCGGACCACGATCTCCTGGCCGCGCACCTCGTCGAGATCGAAGGCGTGCAACGGCTGGCCCACGCAGAGCATCACGTAGTTGGTGATATCCACCACGTTGGAGATCGGGCGCTGGCCGGCGGCGGTCAGGCGTTGCTTTAGCCACTCGGGCGAGGGACCGATCTTCACGTCCTCGAACACGCGCGCCGTGAAGCGCAGGCAGACCTCGGGGTCGGCGATCTCCACTGAAGGGGTCAGACCCCTTGAGTCGGCGACACTCAAGGGGTCTGACCCCACTTCTGCGTCGCTCGCGGTGGGGTCTTCGGCCAGTTGCGCGCCAGTCGCGGCGTGCACCTCGCGTGCGACCCCGTAAACCGACAGGCAATCGGGCCTGTTGGGGGTGATCTCCAGCTCGAGCACCTCGTCGGCGATGGGCAGCGCCTCGGCCAGAGGCGTTCCCGGCGCGAACTCCTCGGACAGCACCATGATCCCCGCGTGGCCCGCGCCGATGCCCACCTCGTCCTCGGCCAGGATCATCCCGCTGGAGCGCACCCCGCGGAGCTTGGCCTCCCCGAGCTTGGTGCCGTCGGGCATCACGGCCCCGGGTAGGGCAACGGCCACCGTCTGACCCGCCGCCACGTTGGGCGCCCCGCACACGATCGTGCGCGGCTCCGACGTCCGCGAGCCGTCGTCCACGGTGCAGACCTTCAGGCGGTCGGCGTCGGGATGCTGCTCGGCGGAGAGCACCCGGCCCACCACGAAGTTGGCGACCGACCCCACCCCGACAGGCTCGATGCGCTCGAGCTCGGTGCCCGTGAGGTCGAGGCGCTCGCCGATCTCCGGAGCCGAGAGCCCAGGGTCGCAGTAGGAGCGCAACCAGCTCAGGGGGATTCTCATGACCCGAACTGCTCCAGGAAGCGCAGGTCGTTCTCGAAGAAGAGGCGCAGATCGGGCACCCCGTGGCGCAGCATGGCGATCCGCTCGATGCCCATGCCGAAGGCGAAGCCCTGCACGCGCTCGGGGTCGTAGCCGTTGTGCTCGACGAAGCCGAGCACGTTGGGATCCACCATGCCCGAGCCGAGGATCTCGATCCACCCCGATCCCTTGCAGAGGTTGCAGCGCGAGCCGTCGCCTCGGATGGGCGACCGGAGGGAGCCCGGTCCGCTCAAAGGTGCGGGCTGGAAGCCCGCACGGGCAAATCCTGTGCCCTCGCAGGCAAAGCACGACACGTCTACCTCCACGCTCGGTTCGGTGAAGGGGAAGTAGTGGGGGCGCAGGCGGATGTCGCGCTCGGCGCCGAAGATCGCCCGGGCGAACTCGAGCAGCACGCCCTGGAGATCACCGAGCGTGATGTCCTCGTCGATCGCGAGGCCCTCCACCTGGTGGAACATGGGCGTGTGGGTGGCGTCGGAGTCGCGCCGGTAGACCTTGCCCGGCACGATGATGTAGATGGGCGGCTCGTTCTCTTCCATGGCCCGCACCTGCATGGGCGAGGTGTGGGTGCGAAGGAGCACGTCGTTGCGCCGAGGAGCGC
>JBBJNU010000011.1:0-19682 GCA_037721005.1 Thermoleophilaceae bacterium
CGCGCAGCCGCTCGCTACGACCAGCATCGTTTAGCAGACGCTCGGGGCATATGGAAATAAGGGGTAGCAGACCCGACGAATACGCTCCTGCTAGCACTCCCCGCGGCCGTGGGGATCCGGCTCCAAGTGTCAGGTCGACCCTCAATCGAGCCGTCTCGTGTGCAACGCAGACGGGGGCGTCTGATCTTGGACGCCAACGAGTAGTTGAGTTTCATGGTGAAAGCACTCCAGACACGCGGCGACGGCCCGGTCCTGATCGCGCCCCCGGTTGTCGAAGACCCACGCGGGTTCTTCGCCGAGACCTACCGCGCCAGCGCGCTCGCAGATCTCGGCGTAACCGACACCTTCGTGCAGGACAACCACTCGCGCTCAACCCTCGGCGTCGTGCGCGGCATGCACTTCTCGATCGGCGACGGCCAGGCCAAGCTGGTGCGCTGCGCCCGCGGCTCGATCCTCGACGTGGTGGTGGACATCCGCAGCGGCTCACCGACCTTCGGGGAGTGGGAGGGCCACGTGCTCGACGACGAGCGCCTGCGCCAGCTCTACGTCCCGATCGGCTTCGCGCACGGCTTCTGCGTCACGAGCGAGCTGGCCGACGTGGTCTACAAGTGCTCGACCTACTACGACTCCGAGACCGAGCGCGGCTTCGCCTACGACGATCCCGACGTGGGGATCGAGTGGCCGGCCCTCGAGCTTTCGGTGTCCGTACGCGACTCGAGCGCCCCGCGGCTCGCGGAGCTGGCGGACGAGCTCCCGTTCCGCTATTCCGGCTGAGCGTGGTCCGTCCGCGCTCGGCCCCGGAGCACGTCGCGCGCCAGTGCGCGCTCGCCGGGTTCCAGCACGATGGTCGCGTAGGCCAGCCAGTACAGCAGCGGACCGGCGATCAACACAGCCAGCACCGGGCCGAGCGAGTCGAGCTCGAACAGCGCCCTCGCCCCCGCGAGCAGGCTCGCCAGCAGGAGGCCGAGGCCGTAGGCGGGCAGCCATGCCTGGCGGGCCAGCTCTCCCAGGCCGGTGCCGGTCGTGGACAGCGCGAGTCGCAGCAGGAACGGAAACCCGACCACGTAGGAGATCGCGGTGCCGAGCGCGGGGCCCTCGAGCCCCAGCGAGGGAGTGAGCGCTATCGACAGGGCCAAGTTCAAGCAGGCGATCCCGACCACCGTGCGCGCCACCTCGCGCGCACGGCCCGCGCCCACCAGGAAGTTCGGCGTGACCGCCAGCTGTCCCATCAGCAGCCAGTAGGAGACGAGGATGGCCAGCGCGGTACCGCCGGCTCGGTATTCCTCGCCGAGCCACACCGCGAGGGCCGGGCCCGCGAGAACCATCGCGGTGACGGCCAGCGGCACGGTGAGCGCGAGCGTGTAGCGCGAGCCGCGCAGCGTAAGCTGCGCCAGCCGCGCGGAGTCGCCGGCCGCCCGGTAGGAGGCCGCCGTCGGGAGGGCCGTGACCCCCAGCGCCTGGTTGAGCGCGTAGAACACGTTGTGCGCCCGGATCGGTCCCTCGTAGCGGCCCACGGTGGCGGCGGAGCCGAAGACCCCCAGCACGATCCGGTCGAGGCCGTAGATCACGAGGCTCGCCGCCTCGATCACCAGCACAGGACCGGCGCTCGGCACCAAGCCGGCCACCCGGCGGCGGGTGACCGACTGGGCTTCGAAGCGCCAGGGCAGCTCGAGGCGCAGCCGCGCCACGCCGTTGATGGTGCCGCTGATCAGGGGGATCGAGCCGTTCGCCGCGATCAGCAGCCAGAGGTCCGCCCCGGCGGCGATCAGGCCGAGCATGAGCGCCCCGAAAGCCACCACCGCGGCCATCTCGTTGGCGGCCGAGCGGGTGAGCAGCAGGCTGGCGCGGAGCGCGTCGAGGTTGATCGTGGCGGTGAGCCCCACGGCGGTGACCACCCCGAGCGCCGCCGCTCCGAGCTTGGCCTGGCGCTCCAGCTCGCCGTCGAGCAGCCCGCTCGCGATGGCGAAGCCGGCTACCGCGATCAGCGCTCCGGTGAGAACGCCCGTGACGGCGTAGAGCACTGCGCACGTGGAGAAGGTGGCCACCCGGTCCTCGTCGTTCTGCGCCGAGGTCATCGCCCGCACCGCGGCGCTGCCGATGGCCGTCTTGAGGATCAGCAGGTAGACCGCCAGCGTGGCCACGAGCCCGTATGTGCCGAGCTCGGCGGGTGTCAGGCGGCGGGCCAGCGCGGTGATGACCACGAGCAGCACCACCAACCCGCTGACCTGGGCCAGCTGCTGGACGAGCGATCCCCCCGCCACCTCGCGGGCGTGACCGGATGAGGCACGGGAATCCACCACTTTCGAGTCTTTCACGGCGGTCCGGCGCCGCATCCTTTTCAGGCCTTGCGGTTTATGGGCATACACTCAACAGCGATTGCCGGGGCGGGGGCCCAGGAACGAGTGGATCAGGACTGCTCCTAGAGCGCCGCCACAACCTGCGACGAGGAATCAGATGGACACGGCCCACGCGATACCCGCAGTTCACGCCGCGCCGGAGGACCTCCCCGGTGCGTCGGTGCCAAGGCGCGACATCCTCGGGATCCCGATGGCCCTCACCGATTACGAGGGCGCGATGGACGTGATGGACGAGATGGTGGAGCAGCGCCATCGCGGCTGGGTGTGCGCCGCCTCCGCTCACTCCGTGGTGGCCGCCCTCGACGACGCGGTGATGTACCAGGCCCTGACCGAGGCCACGATCACCGTGCCTGACGGGATGCCCATCGTATGGGCGGCCAACGCGCTCGGCGAGCACCTCCCCGACCGCGTGTACGGACCGGAGCTGATGCACCGTTACTGCAAACGATCCGCGGAGATGGGACACCGCGTCTGGCTCTACGGCGGGTGCGACCAGGGGGCGCTCGCGCAGCTGGCCCTCAACCTGCGCCGCAACCACCCGGGTCTAAGGATCGTGGGCGGCTACTCGCCGCCCTACCGCTCGCTGAGCGAGGAGGAGGACGAGGAGATCGGCCGGCAGATCAACGACGCGAGGCCCGACGTGCTGTGGGTGGGCATCGGCGTGCCCAAGCAGGAGAGGTGGATGATGCGAATGCGCGACCGGGTGAACGTACCGGTGATGTGCGCCGTCGGCGCGGCCTTCGACTTTCACGCCGGGCTGGTGTCACAGGCGCCAAGCTGGATGCAGGAGCGCGGGCTCGAGTGGACCTATCGCATCGCTCAGGAGCCTCGCCGGCTGCTGCCGCGCTACCTCAACGCGAACCCGCGGTTCATGGCCGGGTTCGCTCAGCAGTACCTCCGTGAGCGCACCGCGGGCACGGTCTGACGTCTTCCGGGCCCCCAGCTGAGGTCTCCGCCCCCGCTGTCTGCGTAGTGGTGCCCACGCGCAACCGGGCGGGCTACCTCGAGGTCGCTCTGCGTTCGCTGCAGGACCAGGAGGACCCCGGCCCACACGAGCTGGTGGTGATCAACGACGGCTCCACGGATGCCACCGGCGAGGTGGCACGGCGCGCCGGCGTGCGCTGCCTTCGCCTCGACCCGCCGCGTGGACTCAACGGTGCCCGCAACGCGGGCGTCGCGGCCTCGACGGCCCCCCTGGTGGTATTCGTGGACGACGACGTGGAGGCTCCACCGGGCTGGCTGCGCGCCCTCGTGGAGGGAGCAGCCAACCATCCCGGGGCGGAAGCCTTCGGTGGTCCCATTCGCGCGCGGCTGGAGGGTCCGGCACCGCGTTCCTGTGGACGCGAGTCGCCCCCCATCACGACCCTCGATCTGGGCGACGAGGACCGAGAGGCCGACATGGTCTGGGGCGCGAACTTCGCGGTGAGGCGCTCGGCGTTCGAGCGGCACGGGATCTTCGACGAGGAGGTGGCGGGCCACGGCGACGAGGAGGACTGGCTGATCGGGCTGCACTCGGCCGGTGGCCAGATCGTGTACCTGGCCGCGGCGGGACTCGATCACCGGCGCGCGGGAGATGACGCTCGCCTGCGCTCGCTCACGCGCGTAGCCTTCCAGCGTGGCCGCAACGCCAGGCGCACGGCGCTGCGCCGCGGCGCTGCGCCCAGCGCCGGCCGGGAGCTGCGCGACGTGGCCGGCGCGGCGTGGCACACCGTGCGTAGGCGCTGCCCCCAGGGCGTGATCATGGGCGCCCACTCGGCGGGCCGGCTGACGCAGTCGCTGCTTGGGCGGTGAGCCGTGCAGATACGATCGGCCGTCAGGAGCAGCGCCGCCGAGCCGAACGATGACCGATCACGCACAAGCCGCGGGTGAACCCCACACCCAGTCTCCGCTCGCAGGGGCCGGCATCCCCCGCCGCCGCATCCTCGGCGTACCGATGGCGCTCACCGACTACACCGGGGCCATGGACGTGATGGACGAGATGGTGGACCGCCGGGAGCGCGGTTGGGTGTGTGCCGCGGCGGTGCACTCGGTTGTGACCGCTCAGGAGGACCCGCTCATGCGCATGGCGCTCACCGACGCGGTGATCACCGTGCCGGACGGCATGCCGATCGTGTGGGGGGTGAACCTGCTGGGCGAGGACCTCCCAAACCGCGTGTACGGACCGGAGCTCATGCGCCGCTACTGCGACCGCTCCGTCGAGCGCGGGCACCGGGTGTGGCTCTACGGCGGTCGCGACCAGGGGGCGCTCGTGCAGCTCGCGCTCAGCCTGCGCCGCAGGCATCCCGGCCTGCGGATCGTCGGGGGCTACTCCCCGCCCTTCCGGTCGCTGACCGAGGAGGAGGACGATGAGATCTGCAGGCAGATCAACGAAGCGAAGCCCGATGTGCTGTGGGTGGGCATCGGCGTGCCCAAGCAGGAGAAGTGGATGGTGCGCATCCGCGACCGCCTCGAGGTGCCCGTGATGTGCGCGGTGGGGGCCGCCTTCGACTTCCACGCCGGGCGGGTGTCGCAGGCGCCTACCTGGATGCAGGAGCGCGGCCTGGAGTGGACCTACCGCATAGCCCAGGAACCACGCCGGCTCCTTCCGCGCTACCTATACACAAATCCCCGTTTCATGCTCGAGCTCGGCAGGCAGCTGCTGCGCGAGGGCCACGCCCGCCCGGCCCCTTGAACGCCTGCCCGGCCTGCGGTGGCCGGCTCGAGCCGTGGCGCCGGGTGCCCTCAGGTGAGCCCTCCGACCCGCGCACCTTCCAGCTCCTGCGCTGCACCCTCTGCGCGAGCGCGGTGACCGCGGGCGAGCACCCGGGCGCCGAGGCCTACGAGCACGGGGTGTACGCGCCGGGGCCACCCAGGGCGGCCGTGGCGCTTGGCGCGCTGCAGCGCCTCGCGAGCCTTCAGCCGGTCGCCGCGCTCGGGAAGGCCGGCCTGCGCCCGGGCGCGCGCGTGCTCGACGCCGGTGCCGGACAGGGCAGGCTGGTGGCGGCGCTGCGCAACCGTGGTTACGAGGCCACGGGAATCGAGCCGTCGGAGCGCGGCGCCGGAGCGGCGCGCGTGGCCGGTCTACCGGTCGAGCCCGAGACCATCGAGGAGCATTCGGACAGCGGACTCGCCGCCGTGGTCCTCTGGCACGTGCTCGAGCATCTCGGTGAGCCGGCCCCAGCGCTGCGCCGCGTACGGGAGTGGCTCGAACCCGGCGGGCTCTTGCTGATCGGAGTACCCAACCCTGCGTCGCTGCAGGCCTCGGTGGGAGGACCTGGTTGGCTGCACTGGGACGCCCCGCGCCACCGCCTGCACCTCACCCCCGCGGGCTTACGCTCGCTGCTGCGCGCCACGGGCTTCGAGCCGATCCACACCGAGCACATGGTCTGGGAGCACAACCCGGCGGGGATGTGGATGGCGCTGCTCACCCGCGCCGGCATGGCCCCTGGTCTGCCCTTCCACCTGTTGAAGAGAAACGCGAGGCTGCGCGTACGCGACGCCGCGCTGCTCGCCGCCGGCGTGCCCCTGGCTCCGGCGGCCGTGGCTCTCGAGCTCCTGGCCGCCGCCCGGCGGCGGGGCGGCACCTTTGCCATGGTGGCGCGCGCCGCGCCTCGAAAAGCTTGACTTGGACCGTATGAGCCTTCGTCTCACAACCGCGGCGCTCGTTGCCGCAGGGATGGCATGCCTCGCCTCGGCGCCGCCCACGCCAGCGAGCACACTCAAGCGCTCGGTTGTAGTGCAGCCCGGCGAGGGCTTCCGGCCGCTGGTGGGCGCGAGGGGCGAGCGCCTACTGCTGCGACGGGCCCCACGGGTTCGGGCCACACCCGCTCGCGCCGGCGCGCGACGCTCGCTGCTCATGTTCGGCCAGCTCTCCGACCCTCAGCTCACCGACGAGACCTCGCCGGCGCGCAAGGAGTACCTGGCCTCCGAAGACGACGCCAGCTGGCGCCCGCAGGAAGCGCTGACCACACAGGCGGCGGACCAGCTCGTACGCGCTCTCAACCGACACCGGACCAGCGAGCTGAGGGATGCCCGCCGGCGCCGGGCCCGCATGAGCTTCACGCTGGTGACCGGGGACCTGACCGACAACGCCCAACTGAACGAGACGCGCTGGTACCTGCGGCTGCTCGAGGGCGGCCCTCTCGACCCTTCCTCGGGAACGCCCGGCTGTTCCGTGGCCGACCCGGCCTCACGCTACTTCGGGGTGCAGGACCTCGACGACTTCGCCGCCGGCGTCTCGGCCGAGCGGCGGGCCGGCTTCTGGGACCCCGACCGCGGCGGCGCCCGCGGACGCTACGGCGACCTTCGTTACCCCGGTCTCACCGAGCGCGCGCAGAGGCCCTTCGTGGCCGAGGGGCTCGCGATGCCGTGGTACTCGCTGCTGGGAAACCACGAGGTGCTGCGCCAGGGCTTCGCCCCCGGTGCTCACCCGGCGTTCGACGACGCCCTGGCCACGGGCTGTCGCAAGGCCTTCCCGAGCGACGCCTTCGGACCGGGCCAGCTGGGGGCGCGAACCCAGGGCGAGGCCCTCGAGCGCCTCGCCAGCCCCGAGGTGCTCACCCAGCTCAGGCGCGATTCACAGCCCGTGCTCGGCGATCCGGCGCGGCGCATCGTGGGCAAGGCGGAGCTGAAGGCCCTGCACGGCAGGGCCGATCGCCGGCACGGCTTCGGGTTCTCAGACCGCACCGAGCGGCGCCGCTCCGCGGGCTCCGTCGCCTACTACGCGTGGAGCCCCCGGCCCGGGGTGCGGATGATCGCGCTGGACACGTCGGCCGAGGGCGGGCGATCGCAGGGCAACCTCGACCATCCGCAGTACCGCTGGCTGGAGCGAGAGCTGGACCGCAACACATCGGGCAGCATCGACACCGGCGGGCGCCTGCGCCGCGACGGGGACCCGGACCGCCTGATCGTGGTCTCGGGCCACCATCCGCTCGCGGGCATGACCAACGGCTGGTCCGATGAGCGCTCCGGGCCGTGCACGGCGGCGCTCCGGGGCGGCTGCGACGCCGACCCGCGCTCCTCGCGCCCGGTGCACCGTGGGGTGGGCGGGCGCCGATCGCTTCTCTCGCTTCTCCGGCGCCATCCGGGGGTGATCGCCTACGTGGCCGGCCACGAGCACCGCAACCGGGTCACGCCGTACTTCCGCCGCGACGGGCGTGGCGGGCTGTGGGAGATCGTGACCGCCTCGAGCATCGACTTCCCCGGCCAGGCCCGGCTGATCGAGCTGATGGACAACCGCGACGGCACCCTGTCGCTCTTCGGCACGCTGGTGGACCACGACGCCCCGCTTCGCCCCCCGCCGTCAGGAACGCCGGCGGAAGGCATGACCGAGACCGATCTGGCTTCGCTGGCCCGGGCGCTGGCGGCCAACGGACCGGTGGCCCGCTACGCGGCGAGTGCACGGGGGGCACGGCGCGACCGCAACGTGGAGTTGCTGCTGCGCGATCCTCGACAGTAGGTCAGGCAGCCAGGTCGTCGTACAGCACGCGCAGGCGCTCGACGAAGCGGCCCTGCGAGTGCTCGCCCCGCGCGCGCTCGAGCAGCTCCTCTCCCTCCGCGACCCTCCCCCGCGGATCGTTCCAGAGCGCGGCCAGCCTCGCGGCGAAGGCCCCCGAGTCCCCGAGCGCGACGCAGCGTTCGGCGCCCAGCAGCTCGGGCAGCCCACCCATCGCGGTGGCCACGACGGGCACACCGGCTGCCATCGCCTCCAGCGCCGCGTAGGGCGAGAACTCGTGGCAGTGGGAGGGGATGAGCACGACCGCGGCCCCGCGCAGGAGCTCGAGGGCCCGGGCGGGGGCCACGCGGCCGAGCATCTCCACCGAGTTGCCGGTCAGGTCGGCCAGCTCGGCCAGCCGCTCGGCCTCCGGCCCCTCGCCCGCCACGCGCAGCGGCACGCCCGCGGCCGCCGAGGCCGAGATTGCATCCTCCACCCCTTTCTCTGGAGACAGGCGGGCGAGCACCAGCGCATAGGAGCCCTCGTCGGCTCGGCTATGGCCCGCGAACGCGTGGTCGGGAAGGAAGTGCGGGAGAGGCTGCACCCGCTCGCGAGGTAGCCCGAGCATGGCCACACGATCGGCGGCCCAGGCGCTGGGGGTCACGAAGCGGTCTACCGCCGAGACCACCTCGTGATGGTGCGCGGAGAGCGCATAGGCGTACGAAGCGGCCTCGGGGAGGGATTTGCGGCAGTTCAGAAGGAGCCCGGGCAGCGTGCGATTGCCGTGGCAGCGGGTGCAGGGACCTCCATCGCGCTCGCCCATCCCGGTGGCGCAGAAAAGGCGCACGTTGTGCAGATGCAAGACCACGCGCGCCCCTGCCTCGCGGGCTGCCGTGAGCCCGCGCGGCCCCACCAGCGGGAGCATGTTGTGCGCGTGGGCCACCGTCGCCCCCAGCTCGCGGACGGCGTCGCCGACCTCCCCAGGGTCCCCGCCCCCGCGCACGAGCGTGGCGGCGGCGCGCATGCGCCCCACGTCCGCCGAGCGACGCTCGAACAGGCGATGCGCAATCCCCGCGGCGGAGAGGGCCTCGAGGTGGAGGCCCACCGCACGTTCCTCGCCGCCCTCGACCCGGTAGCGGTTGTGCAGCACGAGTACGCGGGGGTCGGTCACGGCGCCCGATCTAATCTACTTCGCCGTGCCCCAATTGCCCGATCCGGCCACCTTCGCTTCCGGCGAGTCGGGCACGGTCGGCGGCATCCGCCTGACTGTGGCTCGCACGCTGGCCGACGCCGCTCTTGGCGCCGCGGCCACGCTGTCGGTCACGGGACGGCGGCTCGACCGGCTCGCAGAAACGCAGGAGCCGAGGCGCGTGCTGGTGCTGGCGGTCTATCGCCCTCACTCCAAGCTGCCCGAGGCGCTCCCGAGGCTTTCCTCCGACAGGCACGAGGTTCGGCTTCTGCTCGGCGCCACGGACGAAGCCGATCCGGCCCTGGCGCAACACACGGTCGCCACGGCCATGGCCGGTGGCAAGTTCGAGAACCTCAACCGGCTGCTGGCCGCCGCTCCGCCACTGGACGAGCTCGACTGGCTCGTCCTGGTCGACGACGACGTGGCTCTGGCTCCCCGCTTCCTGGACCGGCACATCGCGTTGTGCGAGCGGCTGGGCCTCGACCTGTCTCAGCCCGCGCAATCGATGAGAAGCCACGCGGCCTGGCGGGTGACCCGCAGGCGGGCGTTCTCGCTCGCGCGGATCACGCGTTTCGTGGAGATCGGTCCGGCGACGGCCTTGACGGCGGCCGTGGCGCAGGTGCTGACCCCCTTCCCCGAGCTGCGCTTCGGCTGGGGCCTCGACAACCACTGGGGTGCCCTCGCCCGCGAGCACGGCTGGCGGCTCGGGGTGGTGGACGCGTTG
Organism: Thermoleophilaceae bacterium; assembly: GCA_037721005.1. Lineage (GTDB taxonomy): Bacteria > Actinomycetota > Thermoleophilia > Solirubrobacterales > Thermoleophilaceae > JAAYBF01. Next base: position 9,684 of record JBBJNU010000011.1, read on the forward strand.
CCGGTGAGCCACGAGGCCCAGCCCGTGGCCGCCACGTACGCCCACGCCGATGCGATCGCCGAGGCCCAGGCGTTTCTGGCGGAACGCCCGTACGTGAACACGGAGGAGGCCCAGCGCACCGAGAGGATCGTCCGGCGGATACCCCCGCGCGCACCGGGCGGCGGGAGGAAGGTGCTGGTGGTGCCCAAGTGGTACCCATGGCCCGACCTGCCGGTCTTCGGTCTCTTCTGCCGCGAGCACGCCCGCGCGCTGTCGGCCCGCCACGAGGTGGTGGTGCTGGCCTCGCGGGCCACCCCAGCGCCTGACTTTCCCGTCTTCCGGATCACGGACAGGGTCGAGGACGGCCTGCGGACGATCCGGGTCCGCTATCGGCGCCCGCGGGTACGCGCGCTGGCCATGGTGTGCCAGATCGTCGGCATGATGGCCGCCCTTGCCCGCCTTCGCCGTGGCGGCTTCCGGCCCGACGTGGTGCACGCTCACGTGTACTCGGCCGGCCTGCCGGCTCTTTTGCTCGGACGCCTGAGCGGCGCGCGCGTGGTCGTGACCGAGCACTACACCGGGTTTCAGCGGGGGTTGATACGGGGCGCCGACAAGCTCACGGCCAGGCTTGCCTTCACGGGCGCGGACCTGGTGGCCCCCGTGAGCACGGAGCTGGCCGGCCACCTGCGCAAGGTCGCGCCACGGGCCACGATGCGGGTGATGCCGAACGTGGTGGACACCGAGGTGTTCACGGCAGTCCCGCACGAGCGACACGACGGCCCGGTCGGCCTGATCACGGTCGGAGCCTTGGCGGAGAAGAAGGGCCAGGCGCACCTGCTCGACGCGCTGGCCGAGCTGCTCAGCCGGCGCGAGGCCACGCTCGACCTCGTGGGGGACGGCGAGCTACGCGAGGAGCTCGAGGCCCAGGCGCAGCGCCTCGAGCTGGGCGAGGCCGTGCGCTTCCACGGCGAGGTGCCAAAGGAGAGGGTGGCCGAGCTGATGGGCGAGGCCGACCTGTTCGTGCTCTCGAGCCTGTACGAGAACCTGCCGTGCGTGCTGATCGAAGCGATGGCCAGCGGGTTGCCCTCGGTGGCCACGGAGGTCGGGGGCGTGCCCGAGCTGATCGACGCGCAGGCCGGGGTCCTGGCCGCCCCCGCCGACCCGGGGGCCCTGGCCGAGGCCATCGAGGCCGCGCTCGACCGGGACTTCGACTCGGCCGAGATCGCCCGCCGGGCCCGCGAGCGCTACTCCTACGAGACTGTGGCGCGCGACTGGACCGCCGTCTACGAGGAGCTGTCGAGCAAGCGGGGGAGGACCTCGTGCGCCACGCGGCGGCGCAGCGCCTCCTCCCGGTAGGGCAGCAGGAGGCGCTGGGCGTGCTCGGCGTATTTGCTGCGGGCTGACGGCTCGAGGGCCAGCCCCGCCCGCATGGCGGTGGCCAGGGCCTCGACCGTGCGCTCCGGCGCCACCAGCTCTGGCGCCAGGGTGCGCGCCAGTCCGAGCGCCACGTTGCCACCACCCGAGGGCACGGTGACCAGCGGGGTGCCCGCGGACAGGGCCTCCATCTGGGCCAGCCCCCAGTCCTCGAAGCGAGAGGCGTTCACGAACAGGCGCGCCCCGGCCACGCACGCCAGCCAGCGCTCCCGCGGGACCTCCCCCAGCCACTCGGCCCCCGGGGGCTCCTGCACCCCGGCCTTGTGCAGACGCCGCATGGCTTCCCCACGCTCGAGGCCGGCTACCGCCAGGCGGCCACCGGGCGGACGTACCTGGCGCCACGCCGCGTAGAGCAGGTCGATGCCGCGTTTGAGCGGGTCGCCTCCGTAGGCCACCACGTCGGGCGCGTCCGGCGCCGGCGGGGAGGCGGCAGGCACGGGCGGGGGCAGGATCACGGCGGGGGGGCCACCTGGCCCGATTACGCTCGCCGCCGACTCGGCCGCGGCTTCGCTCCACGGCAGCAACAGCGTGGCGCGCCCCAGCACCGAGCGCTCCCGTCGCCGTTGCCAGAGGCCACCGGCGCCTGGGCGGTTGAGGGCGGCGGTGCCGTCGAAGCGCACCGCTACGCGGCTCCGCGCCGGTTGCAGCAGCGCAGCGGTCACGCTGGAGTAGATGGTGGCTCGCCCCTCCCGGCCCGCCGCCCGGCGCGCCGCCAGCCCCTCGACCACGTCGGTGACGGCCATCCAGTGGCGAAGCTTTCCCGCCAGGCCCATCCGCGACGTGACCACCGCGCAGCTGGCCCCGGCGGCCCGCACCTGCTCCGCGAAGGCCTGGTCGGCGGCCCGCCAGCCCATCGTGGGGCCCAGCGACACGAGCACGATGTCCGGCCGACCGGGCAAGGCTCAGAGCATAGGCTGGAGCGCGTGAGCGACCCCCGGCCTGCCTGCCTGGTCACTGGGGCCGTCTCGGAATACCGGCGCGAGCCCTTCCGGCTGCTGGCCCGGAGGGAGGGCGTGGAGGTGATCGCCTGGCAGGAAGCCGGCCCCCCGGTCCCGGGACTGGCTATTCACCGAACCACGCAAGCGGGCGCGGCTCGCCTGGTGGCATCGGGCTCCTACCGCGCGGTCATCTGCAGCCTCAGCGGGCGCGTGGCCCCGCTCGCCTGTTACGCGGCGGCCCGGGCGCGGGGCCTGCCCTTCGTGCTGTGGACGGGCATCTGGGAGCACCCGCGCACGCCGGCGCACCTTCTCTCTCGCCTTGCCGCCAACCGCCTCTACCGCGGCGCCGACGCGGTGGCCACCTACGGCGAGCACGTGAGCCGCCACGTGGCGCGCGAACGGGGTGCCCGCGGTTGCGTGGAGGTTGCCCCACAGGCGGTCGACGTGGGGCATTTCGGCGCGAGCGTGCCGAGCGAGGACCGCCGGCGGGCCCGTGAGCTGGCGGGCGGCGAGGGCACGGAGCTCCTGGTGCTCTACGTTGGCCGCCTCGAAGAGGAGAAGGGCGTACGCGGGCTTCTCGAGGCCTGGCGCGGCGCCGGCCTTGGTCCGGGCGCCCGGCTGGCGATGGCCGGCTCAGGGCAGTTGCGTGCGGAGGCGGATCGCTCGGGAGGCGATGTCCGGACGCTTGGCTACGTTCCTCGCTCTGACCTCCCCCCGCTCTATGCAGCGGCCGATCTGCTCGTGTTGCCGTCGGCTCGCACCGCAACTTTCACCGAGCCTTGGGGGTTGGTCGTAAATGAAGCCATGCTCCAGCGAAACCCAGTCATAACGAGCGACGCAGTCGGCGCTGCCGCCGGCGGCCTGGTGCGTAACGGACGCAACGGCCTGGTGTTCCCCGCGGGGGACGCCGGCGCTCTCGGGGTAAGCCTGCGCACCCTGGCGGCGGCCCCGGAGCTGCGCGAGCGCCTCGGAGCGTGTGCCCGCGAAGATGCCAGGCGCCTCACCCCCGCCGCCTGGGCGGAGGGCATGGCGAGGGCACTCTTCTGTGCCGGGGCGACACGCGGGAGTTCCACCCTGGAGCCTGATTGCTAGCCTCCCTACCGCAGGACGAGGTTATTTCCCGCGCTTGGCGAAAGATCGCACGGGTACCTACGTCCTCTTCTCCATGGCCAAGCTTCTAAGACACCTGCTCATCTGCGCGCTCGCGCTCCCCGCGCTCGCGCTGGCGATGCCTGCCGCGGCTTCCGCCAGCGCCCAAGACGTGCTCAACGACTGCTTCGACGACGACGCCCTGAGCCGGCAGTACACGAGGGCGGAGCTGCGCGCGGCCCGGAGGCAGATGGAGGCCGACTTCGAGACCTACAGCGAGTGCGACAACATCATCGACGCCCGGCTGCGCAACCGGGCCATCGCCTCCACCAATCGCGGAGTGACCGGTGGCGAGGAGGCCGACCGCGCCGTTGGCGGCGGCAGCGGCGGTGGCGGTTCGGGCACGATCGACGGCGACCCGAGCGGCTCGGGCTCGGGCTCGGCAGACATCGACGGCGACGGGATCGTGAGCCCCGAGGAAGCGTCTGAGAAGCGTCAGCTGGCCAAGGCCGAAACCGAGCGACAGCTCGGCGATCGAGCATTCGACCCCTTTAGCGGAGCGGCCATCTCATCGGATGACGCTTCCAACGGCCTACCCCTACCGGTGCTCCTGGCGCTCATCGCGCTGACGCTGCTGCTGGCCACAGGGGCCCTGATGGCGCTTCACCAGCGCAACCCCGCGTTCATGGGCGCGCTGCGCCGTGTCCCGTTCCCGCGCCGCCGCCGCTAGCGCCGCCTTAGGCGCCGTTCTCGTCGCCATCGCCTTTACGGCGAGGGGGGGAAACCAGGTGGGGCGCGTGGCTCCGATGGAGGTGGCCGTGGTGCTCGCGGCCGGGGTGGCGCTCGCTCTGTTCGTGCTGAGAGGGCGGTCAGGACGCGCCGATGGCGTCCTGCCCGTAACGCTGTTCGCAGCGCTGGCGGTGGTCACCGGTCTATCCACGGCGTGGTCGGTCTCGCCCGGGGACACGATCGAGGAGGCCGCCCGCACCTTTACCTACCTCGCCGTGTTCGGCGTGGCGGTGGTGGCCGCCCACGTGCGTCCACGAGCCGCCCCGGTGGTTGTGATCGGAGTGCTGCTGACGGGCGTGGCCATATGCGGGTGGGCGCTGCTGACCAGGGTCTTCCCGGCCGCTCTGGCCGAGAACGTGCTCGGCGCCCGCCTGGGCGAGCCCTTCGGATACTGGAACGCCCTGGGCGGGGTGGCGGTGATCTCCCTGCCCGCCGCTCTGTGGCTGGGATCGCGCCGAACGGATCGGGCGATTGGCCCCGCACTGGCCTACCCGGCCACCGGCGTCCTGTTGCTCACGCTCCTGCTCACCCAGTCCCGGGGCGGCCTGGCCGCAGCGGTGGTGGTGGCCCTGCTGTGGCTGTTGATGGTCCCGCTCCGGCTGCGGTCCGTGCTGGTTCTCGCGGTGCCCGCTCTGGCCATGGCCCCCATAGCGTCCTGGGCCCTCTCGAAGGCCGCGTTCACCCAGACGTTCCAACCCCTCCCGGTTCGCGAGTCCGTGGCCGGTGACTTCGGCTTGATGCTGCTCGCCCTCTGCTTGGGTCTTGCCGTCGCGGGACTCGTCGTGCAGGGGGTCCGAACGCGGCGCGCCCCCTCCCTGGCCGTGCGCCGACGGGCCGGGCTCACGGTGGCTGCGCTCGCTTGCCTCGCCGCCCTCGTGACGGTGGGCAGCGTAGCCCTCACTGACCGGGGCCTGACCGGCGCCGTCTCGGAGGGCGTGAGCAACCTCACGAGCGAGGACACGAACACGCCCCGCGGGGCGGCCCGGCTGGGGTCGGTGTCCTCCTCGCGGGCCGGCTACTGGCGCCAGGCCTGGGAGGTGTTCGAGGAGAAGCCCCTCATCGGGCGAGGCGCGAACTCGTTCGGGATCGCGCGACTCCCCCATCGCCGTGAGCCCCGCGCGGCCGACCAGGCTCATGGCTATCTGGCGCAGACCCTGGCCGACCTCGGGCTGCTGGGTTGCGTGATCGTGCTCGCCCTGCTCGCGGCTTGGCTGACGACCGCCGGCCGGGCCACAGGACTCCTCCCGCGACGCCGCCCCCGCGCCACCGACGGTCCCGAGCGCGGCGCGCTGATGGCGCTGACCCTCTGCGCCGTTGGTTTCGGGGCGCAGTCGGCCATCGACTGGACCTGGTTCGTGCCGGGGCCCACGGTGGCTGCGCTCGTAGCCGCCGGGTTCGTGGCGGGCCGGGGAGCACTCCCGGCGGTCGGAGCCCCGACTGTGGTCGGAGTCGCGCGACCAGCCGGGGCCTTGGGTCCGCGGGCGCTCGCGGCGGCGGCCGTGCTCATGACAGCAGGCCTGTGCGCGTGGGCGGTGTGGCAGCCCGAGCGCGCGGCGCGCGCCACCGAACGGGCCTCGGAGCTGCTGGACGAGGGCGACACCGTTTCGGCGCTGCGCCAGGTCCGCCGTGCGCGGGCCATCGACCCCTACTCGCCCGCCCCCCTCTATGCGCAGGCGGAGGTGTACGCGCAGCAGGGCGAGATCGGTCTCGCCTACCGCACGTACGAGATCGCGATCATGGAGCACCCGCGCGACCCCGACGCCTGGCTACGCCTGGCCTCCTACGAGCTCAGCCTGGGCCTGCCCGAGCGCACCCTCGCCACCCTTCAGGGGGCGATCAAGGTGGACCCCTACTCCGCTCGCGTTCCCCCGCTCGCGAAGGCGGCGCAGGACGCGGCCAGGGCCCTGGCGCCCCCGCCCGAAGCCAGCTGACTTGAACCGCGCGACGCTCGACACCGTCACCCGGGTGATCGGAAAGGCGCGGGCCCGCCGGCGCCCCGAGCTGCCCGAGCACGGCCCGGTCCGGCTCAACCTGGGCTCCTCGCTTCTGGTGGCCGACGGCTGGATCAACATCGATGGCGGTCTCGGCGCCCTTCTCGCCGGCCTCCCGCGCCCACTCCTGCGCGCCGCGTACCGCCAGTCGGGCATGCGCGGCCAGATGAGCGAAGCGGCTTTCGTGGACGTGCTCTGCCGGCACCGCTTCGTACACCACGACCTCGTCTACGGCATCCCGTTCCCCGACGGCTGCGCGCAGGCGATCTTCAGCTCACAGTTCTTCGAGCACATCACCCGCGCCGACGCCGAGCGCCTGGCGGCCGAGGCCCTGCGGGTGCTCGAGCCCGGGGGCGTGATCCGGATCTCGGTGCCCGACTTTGTCTGGCTGGTGGCGGAGTGGCAGCGCGGCGCCAAGCGCGCCGCGATCGACGGCATCTTTGGCGCGGACGGGTCCGGCGAATACGCGCGCCACCGTTACATGTACGACGAGGAGCTGCTCGGCGAGCTGCTCACCGGCGCGGGCTTCACCGACGTCACGCGCTGCCGCTTCCGCGAGGGGCGCGTGCCGGATCTCGACGTTCTCGACAACCGGGAGGGCAGCCTCGTGATGGAGGCCGCGCGGCCTCGCTCCGGCGCGCTCAGGAGTCCGCAGCAGCCGTAGCAACCACCCGGGAGCTCGCCGGGATCGTAACGCGCTCGAGCTCCGCGAGGCGCTCCATGGGCAGCGGTCCATGGCCCCCCGCGTCGGACACCTCGAGCAGAAGCTGCTCGTAGGCGGCCGCCACGGCGTCCCAGGAGTAGAGCTCCGCTCGGCGCAGCGCCTTCTCGCGATAGCTGGCCACGAGATCGGGGTCGGCGAGCAGGCGCTCGAGCTGTCGCACGAGGTCCGGCACGCCCTCGGTGCCCGAGAAGTACACGCCGGCGTCCCCCACGGTCTCCGCGTTGGGCTTGTAGTCGTTCACCAGCACGCAGTTGCCGGCGGCCAGAGCCTCGAGGATCACCGGGTGCGTGCCTCCCACCTCGGTGGGAGCGCAGAAGAGGTACGCGCCGCGCTGCAGCTCCCAGTAGCCGGGCCCGAACACGTAGCCGGGGAAGACCACCCGCGGATCGGCGGCGCGGCGCACCCTGTTGATGTACTCGGACGCGTACGGAGCGCCCCCCACCACCACGAGCTTCATCCCCCTCGTACGTTCCGTGGGGATCTCCGACCACGCCTCCACCAGGAGGTGGGGATTGTTCTCCGGCTCGAGCCGGCCCACGAAGAGCACGTAGCGCCCAGGCTCGAGGCCGAGGCGCTCGAGAACTCCGATGTCGTGCTCCTCGGGTACCTCGGCGCCGTAGGGCACCACGTCGATCTTCCTGCCGTAGCGTTGCTTGTAGATCGAAGCCACGGCGTGTGAGTCGGTGATGGCGCGGGTGGCCAGCCGGGGCGAGAGCCGCTCCGCGCCCCGCAGATAGGACTTGGCCAGCCGGTTCCACTTGCGGCGGTCCGAGTCCGACCCGTCCACGTTGATCACCGTGGGTATCCCCGCCATCCGCGTGACGAGGCAGAGGGGGCTGTTGCCGGCAATGAAGAAGAGCGCGACGTCGTACGAGTCCTCGCGTGCCGCGTGCACGCTCGAGAGCAGGGTGTGCACGAACGTGTCGAGGTACTTGTTGCGCACCGTCGGGAGGTGCACGAGCCGCGCGCCCTTCCACTCGCGGATGTCGGGGTCGACCACGTGCGGCCGGCAGTACACGGTCACGCGATGCCCGCGGGCAGTGAGGCGGCTCGTGATCTGCTCGACGGCCGTCTCGAAGCCGCTGTAGGAGGCTGGAATGCCACGGGTGCCGAGGATGGCTACGTTCATGCGAGCCCCTTTCTACCGGGTGGCCACGAGATAGAGGCCGGTACCGCGGCGTTCGGCACGCTGTACGTCGAAACCGAGGGCGTCCAGCAATCCGGTGATCGACCGCATGGTGAAGAAGCGGATGTGCGCAGACCGGGGATCGAAGTGGCGCTCGAAGCCCCGGACCAGCAGGTCGAGACCGAGGAGCCGACCGTGCCAGGGGGTCGACACGGCCAGCCTCCCACCGGGGCGCAGAACCCGGCGGACCTCGGAGAGCAGCAACTGAACGTCGCGAACGTGCTCGATGGTCTCTGTGCACACCACGAGGTCAAAGGCGTTGTCTTCCAGCGCCAGCTTTCGGTCGGGCTCGAGCAGCACCGTGGCCGTCCCGGGAAGGCGTGCCTGCGCCCGAGCCAGCGCCACCTCGGACACGTCGGCCAGTATCAGCTGCTTCGTCTCGATCAGGACCGAGGTTCGCCCGTCCCCGCATCCGAGGTCGAGTGCGTGCTGGGACGGGCCGAGACTTCCCACGAACCGGGCGAGATGACGGGCCGGAGGAGGGCCCGACTCGGGGACGAGGGACCAGATCTCGTCATCGAATGCAGAGGACAAGCATCCCTAGGCTAGTGCGCATGCGCCTGCGTGTGGCGGTCGACGCCAGGCCCTTGGACATCGACCTCTTCAGGACCCAGGGGATCGGCCGCTACGCCCACGGTCTGCTCGATCCGCTGCAGGCTGTGGCAAGCGAGCGCGGCGGCGAGCTGGCGGTCTTGCGTCAATCCGCCGACCCAGGCGCGGAGAGCTACGCCGGACCGTCGGGTCGCCGCGCCGGGGTGCATCACGTGCGCCGCCCGCGGCTCGGTGTCCGCTTCGCGGACTGGCCGGAGCAGGTGCTCCTCCCCATCGACCTGCGGCGCACCCGGGCGCGCGTGGCCCATTCGCTCTCGATCTACCGCTCGGCCGTGTGGCCGGGGGTGCCGCTGGTGATGACGATCCACGACGTGGTGCCGCTCATGTGGCCCGGGAGCTACCTGCAGACCGGCCTCCTGCACCGCGTGCTCTACAGGGCGGCACGGCGGGCCCGGCTGCTGCTGGCGGTGTCAGAGGCCGTGCGCCGCGACACGATCGCCCACCTGGGCGTTGCCCCCGAGCGGGTGGTGCACGTGCCCCTGGCCGCCGATCGCCGATTTGCGCCCTCGGACCCCGAGCCGGCCCGCACGCGTCTGGGGCTCGAGGGCCAGTTCCTGCTCTACGTGGGGGGGCTCGCCACCGCGGACCCGCGAAAGAACCTCGAGGGCCTGGTGGACGCCTACGCGCGCTGGCGGCGTGAGCAGGGCCGGACGGAGACGCTGGTGCTCACCGGCCGCCTCGGAGAGGCCGGCCGCGCGCTGGAGGCTCGCGCCGAACGCGCCGGCGCGCCGGTGCGCCTCACCGGGTTCGTCCCCGACGGGGAGCTGCCTTCGCTGCTCTCGGCGGCCTCCTGCCTCGTGAGCGCCAGCCGATACGAGGGGTTCGGCCTGCCCTCGCTCGAGGCCATCTCCTGCGGCACCCCGGTGGTCACCTTTGACGCGGGTGCGGCGCCCGAGGTGATCGGGCCGGGCGGGCTCCTCACCCCCGACGGGGACGGGGAGGCGCTCATGCGGGCCGTGGGTGAGGTGTGCGACAACCCGAGCCTGCGGGCGAAGCTGTCGGCCGAGGGTCGCGAGCACGCGCGCCGGTTCTCATGGCAGCGCACCGCCGAGCTCACGTGGGAGGCCTACGAGCGGGTGGCCGCTCAGACGGGGGGCTCGAGCCCATAGGGCACCGGTGCGCTCGTGCGCTCTCGGCGGCGCGCGTGCAGCACCGACCGCTTGCGCAGCATCTTCGGCAGGAGCCGCAGCGCCTCCACGTATCCGCGCAGCAGGTGGCGCTCGCGTAGGAGGGCGAAGCCAAGAGCCAGCACCTCAT
>JBBJNU010000001.1:0-69568 GCA_037721005.1 Thermoleophilaceae bacterium
ACGGCACGGTCGAGGAGGCGCGCTCGCCGTTTCCCTGGACGATGCTGCTCGTGCGGCTGTAGATGCCCGGCGCCGAGGAGGGGCGTGCCTACGGTCGCGGCACGGCAATCCTCTCGGCCGGCATCGGTGCCACGGGGCTGGTCACCTACGGCTACTTCGCCCTGGCCAGCCACTCGCTGTCGGAGTCCGAGTACGGCGGGATAACGCTCCTCTGGTCCGCGGTGTTCATCACCGTCTCGGTGCTGTACCGGCCGGTCGAGCAGCTGCTCTCGCGCACGATCGCCGAGCGCGAGGCCACGGGCGCCGGAGGTAGCCGGCACCTGCGGGTGGCAGCCACCATCCAACTGGCCCTTGGAGTTCTCTTCGTGCTCGCTGCGCTTCTCCTGCGCGATCGGATCGAGGACGATCTCTTCGAGGGCTCCACCACTCTCTACACGGTCTTGGTGGTCACCGTGCTGGCCTACGCCGTCTCGTACTTCGCGCGGGGCTATCTGGCCGGCTCGCGGCGCCTGGGGCTCTATGGAGCGCTGGTGCTAATGGAATCCGGGTCTCGCATCCTCTTCGCGCTGGCGGTGGCGGTGGGCATCGCCTCCGGTCAGTCCGTGGTGGCGCTCGGGATCGCCGCGGCCCCCATCGCGTCCCTCGCCATCGTGCCGTTCGCGCTGCGGAGTATGCCGCGAGCGAAGCCGTCCGAGCCGCCCCCGGCCGGCGACGCCCCGCCGGCCGAGGCCGAGTTCACGCTCGCGCATGGTTCGGGCTTCGCGATGGCCGTGCTCGGGATCATGGTGGCCGAGCAGACCTTCCTGAACGCCGGGCCGCTGCTGGTCAAGGCCACCGAGGGCGCGTCGGGAGCGGCGCTGGCGGGCTTCACCTTCAACGTGCTGCTCATCGCCCGGGCGCCCCTCCAGCTCTTCCAGGCCGTACAGACGTCGATCCTCCCCCACCTCACCCGCCTCGGCGCGCGTGGGGAGACCGACCCCTTCCGCCGCAGCGTGAACGTGACCCTCCTGGCCATCGCCGGCTTCGCCGCTGTGGTCGCTCTGGTGATGCTTGCCGTGGGGCCGGCGGTGATGGACGTGGTATTCGGAGGTGACTTCGAGTACGACCGCGCCGGCCTCTTACTCATCTCCTTGGGCATGGGCTTCTACCTGGCGGCCGCCACCCTGAACCAGGCGCTCCTCGCGCGCGGGCGGGCGAGCGAGGCCTGCGGCGCCTGGCTGGCCGCCGCCGCGACCTTTGTGATCTTCCTTGTGGCGATCGATTTCGAGGACCGCGTCCTGCAAGTGGAGGTGGCCTACCTGGGCGGCGCGCTGATGCTCAGCGCACTGCTGCTCGCGCTGTATCGTCGCGACCATGCCTAAGCATCCCGCTGTTGGAGACGAGGCCCCCGACTTCGAGCTCGAGGGCACCCACGGCGCCTTCCGGCTCTCGGAGCAGCGCGGAAAGAAGGTGCTGCTGCTCTTCTACCCGGGCGACGAGACCACGGTGTGCACGAAGCAGTTCTGCTCTTACCGCGACAACGCCGAGGCGTTCGGCTCGCTGGGGGTCACCGCCGTGGGCATCTCGGGCAAGGACCTGGACTCGAAGCGGCGCTTCGCGGAGAAGAACGACCTCGCCAACGTGCCGCTGCTCGCCGACCCCGACTTCGAGGTGGCCAAGGCCTACGACGCGTACGCCGGGCTAATGAAGATGGCCAAGCGCTCAGCCATCATCGTCGACGAGCAGGGCAAGGTCGCCCACCGCCACGACCACGCGCTCGGGCTCGATTTTCAGACCGTGGCCGACCTCGAGAGAACACTGGACGAGCTGCCCGCCGCGGCGTGACCGGGCTGCGGATACCGGTCCGCTTCAACGGACCTCCCGGATCGGCCAACGGTGGCTACACGTGCGGGCTGGTGGCCGATCTGCTGGGCGGCCAGGGTCCGTGCGAGGTGAGCCTGCGAGCGCCGCCAGCGCTCGACCGCGACCTGGAGGTGGAGCGAGAGGGCCAGCGCCTCGTGGTGCGCGACGGCCCGACGGTGGTGGCGCAGGGGCGCCGAGCGGAGCTCGAGCTCGATCCAGGGCCGGCCGTCACGCCGCAGGCGGCGTCCGAAGCCTCGGCCGGCGGACTGGGTCGCTGGGCGGCAGGGCACCCGTTCCCTACCTGCGTCGTCTGCGGGCCCGACCGCGAACCGGGAGACGGGTTCGAGATATTCCCCGCGCCTATCGAGGAGGGCGCCCGGTTTGCGGCGGGCTGGGTGCCGCACGGCTCGCTGGCCGCGGACGACGAAACGGTGAGGCCGGAGTGCGTCTGGGCGGCGCTCGACTGCCCCACGAGCGCGCCGCTCGCCAACTACGGCGAGGGGCCGCCGGTCGTGCTGGCCCGTCTAACCGCTTCGCTCGACTCGCCGGTCGCTGTGGGAGAGCCGCACGCTCTCGTGTCGTGGGCGCTCGGCCGCGACGGGCGAAAGCGCGAAGCCGCCTGCGTGCTCTTCGACTCGTCCGGCCGCCCGCGGGCTCGGGCGCGAGCCCTCTGGATCGAGCTGCGCGAGTCCTGACCCCCTAGATCGCCCTCAGCATCCAGGCGCCGCATGCGTTGCAGTGAAGGTCGGCCGTGTGTGACATGCGCGCGATCGTCATGTGGGCATGGCAGTCGGGACACTGCGATCGGATCTCGAACCGGTGTAGGCAGAAGACGCAGCGGTAGCGCCCGGGCAGGTTGGAAGGGCGCAGCCATGGCTCGCTGCACGACGGGCACTCCATGCCCAGCTCCGCCTCCCGCTCAGCCACGGCCTGCGTCCTTCACGGCCGGCCCGCGACCGCGCAGGTAGGAGCCGGCTTCCATCGGGCGACCGCCGGCCGGCTGCACCTCGATGAGCTCGAGCGCCCCCGCGCGCGCGCCGAGCAGGAGCTTTCCCTCGCGGACGTCGAGATCACCGGGTGCCGGGAAGTCCGTACCGCTGTAGAGGGTCGCCCTCCTTACTCCAAGTCGCTCACCGTCCTCCAGCTCGGCGTATACGCCGACGTGGGGGTTCAAGGCGCGAACCAGCCGCGCCAGCTCCTCAGCGGCACGGTCCGTGTCGAGTCGGCGGTCCTCGCGCTCGATCTTGGCCGCATAGGTGGCGCCGTCAACCGCTTGCGGCGTGGGCTCGTGCACGGCGTCGAGCACCTCCTCCAACAGCTCGCCGCTGATCTCGGCCAGGCGTGCGGACAGCGAGCCGTAGTCGTCGTCGGAGCGGATCGGTTCAGAGCGCTGAGCGAAAACGGGCCCGGCGTCGAGCTCGGCCACCGGGCGCATGATCGAGACGCCGGTCTCCGAGTCCCCCGCTTCGATCGCCCGTTCCACCGGCGCCGCCCCCCGCCAGCGGGGCAGCAGCGACGGATGCACGTTGATCATCGCGTGGGCCGAGAGCAGAGGCTCTCGAATCAGTGCGCCGTAGGCGCAAATCACCACAACATCCGGGGCCGCCGCGGCCACGCGTTCCCGCGACTCGGGATCGTTCACGTCCTCGGGCTGGGATACCTCGATCCCGAGGCCGCGCGCGGCCTCGACCACAGGGGGGCTCTGCAGCCGCCGGCCTCTGCCACGCTGGCGATCGGGACGACTGAACACGACAGTTGGCCGGTGCCGTGAGCGCGCCAGACGCTCGAGAACCGTGGCGGCGAATTCCGACGTTCCCATATAGGCCGTACGCACAGATTGAGCCTACGTGACTCAACTCGGGCACCGGTTACACCGAATAGGGTTGCCAAGTGGACCCCCTACGGCACGAGTCGAGGAATCTCGTGTCCGGCTACGCGCGCGGAACGGTTTACCGACGACGCATCGGCGGCGGCATGCTCATCGCGGGTGGCGCCCTTGCCTTTCTCACCCTGGCCGTGCCGCATCCGGTGGCCAACGGAGAGACGGGCGCCATCATCGTCGGGGCCGTGGCGGTGCTCATCGGGGCGGTGCTCATGTTCCGCCCCGAGTCCGTCCCCCACTCGGCCACCCCGCTCTTCGTCGCGCTCGGCACTCTGCTCATCACCCTCACCACCCGCGTGGCCGGAGTGGACGGCACCCGCGGGGCCGACAACGAGGTGCTGTATCTGATCGTGATCATCTACGCCTTCTATTTTCTGCCGGCGAGACAGGCATACCTCCAACTGGCGTTCATCGGTGTCGCCTACGGCTATCTGCTCTTCGAAGCACTCCCCGGGGACATCGCGCTGTCGCGGTGGGGGGTGACGCTGGGCACCCTGACCGTGGCCGGGATGCTCGTGCGGTCACTCAACGAACAGGTCGAGGGACTCATCTCTGAGCTCGATGTGAGCGCGCGGCGCGACCCGCTCACCGGCACGCTGAACCGCCGGGGCCTGGACGAGCGCCTCGGGATCGAGCTGGCCCGCGCTCGGCGCACGAGTGAGCCGCTCACCATCGTCACGGCCGACCTCGACGGCCTCAAGAACATCAACGACCGCCACGGCCACCGCGCGGGGGACGAGGCGCTCGAGCTCGCCGCCGACGTGATGGCGGGCGGCTTACGCGACGTAGACGTGCTCGCCCGCGCCGGGGGCGATGAGTTCGTGCTCCTGCTGCCCAATTGCCTACCCGAGGCGGGTCTCAAGATCGCCGAGGGGCTGCGCAAGCGCTTGAGCGAGCGCTCGGCCACCGAATCGTGGCCGGTAACGCTGAGCGTTGGCGTGGCCGGGTCCCCGCCGCTGCCGCTCGACCCCGAGCTGCTGATGACGGCCTCCGACCGTGCCCTCTACCGGGCGAAGGCCGAGGGCCGCGACCGCAGCGCTCTCGCGGGGGAGAAAGAGATGAAGGAAACGCTCGACGCGTCCTAGCTCGTACTCCCACAGCCCATGGGGCCGAGATGTCGTGCGAACCGACCGTGGCGCCTGGCCGCGCCGGTCCGCGTGCGCGAGCGCGAGTCCGATTACCGGTTGGACCTGCGCTGAGGGTCCAGTCACGGTAGGGTCGGCCGCGTTTCCCAAGCGGAGGAGAAAGACATGCCGATACCCACTGAGCTCGTTGGATCACTGCCCCGGCCCGAGAAGCTCCAGAACGCCTACGAGGACCTCGACCAGGGCAAGATCACCTTCGAGGATCTGCAGAAGCTCCAGGACGAGGCCGCGAAGGACTCGATCGAGCGTCTCGAGCAGACCGGCGAGACCTACGTGACCGACGGTGAGCAGCGCGAGTCGAGCTTCGCCACCTACCCGATCACCGACACCCTGGCCGGCACCGGCCTGGCCGACAATCTCGCGGGTGATGGCCAGTTCTTCGCCATCTTCGACGACGGCCACCACCGCCAGCTGCCACGGCTCACCGGCGGCCCGTTCAAGTACAAGACGTTCGCCTCGGAGTTCGTCGAGAAGAACAAGGAGCTGGCTTCGAAGCCGGTGAAGCAGGCGGTGATCTCACCCTCGATGATGATGCTGCTCTACCCCCTCGACGAGGAGATCGAGGGCTATCCGCGCGAGCAGTTCCTGGACGACGTGTGCGACGAGGTGGAAAAGGACATCCGAGGGTGCTTCAAGGCGGGCGCCGAGCGGGTGTCGATCGACTTCACCGAAGGCCGCCTGGCGAACAAGAACGACTCCCGCAACCCGTGGACCGGCAAGGACATGCTGCAGGAGTTCATCGACCTCAACAACCGCGTTCTCGACCGCTTCTCGCCGGAGGAGCGCAAGAACATCGGCATCCACACCTGCCCGGGCGGGGACAACGACTCGGTGCACTCCAAGGAGGTGCCCTACGAGAAGCTGCTCAACCACATGTTCGACCTCAACGCTGGCTACTTCCTCATCCAGTGCGCGAGCGAAGAGGACAAGGAAAAGGTCTACAAGCTCGTGGGTGAGAACAGCCGCGACGACGCCAACGGCGTGCCGCAGGTGTGCTTCATCGGGGTGATCAACCCGCTGAGTCCCGACGTGGAGACCGCGGAGGAGGTCAAGGACCGTCTGGTCACGGCGGCCAAGTACATCCCGGTCGAGCGCCTCGGCGCCACCGACGACTGCGGCTTCTCGCCGTTCAGCCGTGACCTCAAGCCGGCCCACGGCTCCCCGGACTTCGCCCGGGACGTGGCCATGCAGAAGATCTCGGCCCGGATCGAGGGGGCCCGCATGGCTTCCGAGGAGCTGGGGGTCTAAGGCGATCAAGATGGCGCCGCCGCCCGCCGGCGGCGGCGCTTCGCTGGCCCTCCCGGTGGTCTTGGTCGCGATCCTCGGGTCGGCCAACTTCCTCTGGCAGCTCGACTCCTCGAGCCTGTTCATCGACGAGGCGCTGAGCTGGGACGCGGCCGACGGCACCTTCCCCGAGGTCCTCGCGGGGGTTCGCGCCACGGAGATCTCGCCCCCTGCGCACTACTACGGCCTATGGGCCTGGATCAAGGCCTTCGGCGCCGACGAATGGGTCATCCGCCTGCCGTCGGCTGTAGCGGGAACGTGCCTGGTGCTCGTGGTGTTCAGGCTCGGAAGCCTCGTGTTCGGCCCCCGCGCCGGTCTGTTCTCGGCGCTGCTCACGGCGCTCAGCCCCCTGGTGCTCACCTACGCCCAGCAGGCGCGGGCCTACGTGTTCGCCATGCTGCTCGTGGGGGTCGCCGCGCTCGCGCTGCTCGAGGCCCGGCGTGCCGGCGCCGTGCGCACGCGCGCCACGTGGCTCGTGGCCGCCGGTGTGGCGGCCGTGGTTGGGTTCTGGACCCATTACACCGCGGCCCTGGTGCTCGCGCCGATGCTGGCGTGGGCATGCGCAGGCAAAGGCTTCGGCAACCGGGCGAAGGTCGCGCTGGTCAGCGCCGTCGTGCTGAGCTGGGTGGCGTCGCTGCCCCTCCTTCGCGAGCAGCTTTCACACGATCACCAGCAGGGGATCGCAGCGGGAGCCACGCTGACGGTGCAACACGTGGTGAGCGCCATCGCGACGCCGTTCGACGGCCGTCTCGGACAGACAACCGTGTGGGTGGCGGCGGGAGCTGCGTTGATCGCGCTCTCGCTCTTGCTGGCGCTCGCATCCAGACCTGCGGGAAGCCGCCGGGGAGCCATGTTGGTCGCCTCCGCGGCGGTGACCCCCGTTCTCGCCGTGATCGCGATCACAGCGCTCTCCGATGACGTGCTGCTCACGCGCTACACGGCAGTCGCCACGCCGTTCATGCTCCTCCTGGCCGGCGGAGCCGTCGTGGGCGCTCCCCGCGCGCTTGGGGTCGCGGTGGGGTGCGCGGCCGTGGCGTGCGCCATCGCAACCACGGTGCTCAACCACGGGAGCGGATCGTTCTACCCCGATGTACGCGCGGCCTACGCAGAGATCGCGGCCGGCTACCGCCCCGGCGACGCGATCACGGTGTCAGGGTACGCCTCAATCGGGCCGGTCTCGGAGTACTACCGGGGACAGCTCGTGCCGCAGGCACCCAGCGCACTGCTTCCGGGCATGGAGGCCCAGACCGGCGAGGTGATCCGCGAGCGGCGGCGAGTGTGGATCCTTTCCTCGAGCGTCGCGGAGCTCCCGGTGCTGCGCCGAGCGCTGGCGCCGCTCGGCTACCGCCCCGAGCGAGTGGCGACGCTCGAGGCCAACGGCGACCTCCAAGTCGTGCTGGCGGTGCCGCGTTGAGGTGCCGTAGGGACACCGCCGGTTCCATGCCGTGCGAAAGCTTCGAGGTTGGGGGGCCTCGAAGTTGGGGGGCGCGAAAGGAGCGACGCCCGGAAAGCCGCCACGAACGCCTGACGAGCCGGGGCAAGCTGGGCGTCTAGACGACCGCCGCGAGGGCGCCGCCGCCAGCGGTGGGCGGCGCCGGGCCGCCGCGGTCCTCACCGCGACGGAGGCTCACCGGGTGGAGCCGGCTCGCATCATCGGCTCGACAGCGTCCTGGCCGCAGCCTGGCGAGCGGTGAGGTCGCCGTTGGCGACCTTGTGGGCGATCGTGTCGGGGGAGCCGGCACCGTCACGGGTGCGCATTGCGGCCTGCTCCGGGGTGACGCCCATGTCGGCCAGGGCCCTGGCCGCCGCGGCGTCAAAGCACCGAGCGGTGAGCCACCTGGCCGTGATCGCATCGTCGAACCCTGCGCTCGTCCACGCCCGAGCGGCGGCTTCGGCATCGCCGTCCAAGTCTGCAAGCGCGCCGTACTCCTTGATGGTCATGACGCTCGTCCTGGCTGCCGGCTCGTGGACCTCCATCGCTCAGCGCTCAGGCGGCCATCCAAAGGGCCTGATGAACGTCGCTGGGGGCCACGAACCGTCCGACGGGGGCCGCGCTGACCGTCTGGAGCACGTCGTCCGGGGCGCCGTTTGCCTCCATCGCCTCGAGAAGCTCCTTCTTGGTGACCGGCCAGGTGACGCCGTGCACGTACTTCGAACTAACTTCGAGGGGTGTCTCCCTCATGGCTTCTCCTTCTATGGGGGTGTCGGTCCGAGGGTACCCTGCCCGGACGAGCCCTACTCGTAGGCCTCGAAGTTGCCCTCGAACCAGCGCCCCTGCGACTCGCCCTCGAAGGCCAGAACGTGCGTGCACACCCGGTCGAGGAACCAGCGATCGTGCGATATCACCGGCCCGGATCGAGGGAGCCCGCATGCCTCGGAGGAGCTGGGGGTTTAGGCCACTGAAAGCGGGCGCCGCCGCCTCCCGGCGGCGCGCCTGGGGCGCGAGGGGTGGCCACGGTCGCCCCTCTACCATCCCGCCCCGATGCGCCAGCGGATCCCCGCCACCTGCGCCCGGATTGCGGAATCGGACATCTTCAACTACGCGATCTTCGGCGTGATTCTCGCGAACGCCGTAGTACTGGGTCTCGAGACCTACGACTCGATCCTTCGTGACGTCGGCGGGCTGCTTGGGACGCTCAACGACCTTTTCCTCGGTATTTTCGTAGTGGAGCTGGCGATCCGCCTGGTGGGGTTCGGTTCCCGCCCGCAAGATTTCTTCAAATCGGGCTGGAACGTGTTCGATTTCGTCGTGGTCGCCGCCTCGTTTGCCCCCGGGCTGCGCGAGAACGCCACGTTGCTGCGTCTCGTGCGCCTGGCGCGGATCGTACGGATCGTGCGGCTGCTACCCGACCTGCGTGTGCTCGTGACCGCGATGGCGCGCAGCCTGCCTGGCGTGGCCAGCCTCGGCGTGCTCGTAGTGCTGCTGCTCTACGTCTACGGGATCGTTGGATGGGTGATCTTCGACGACCACGCTCCCGAGCAGTACGGCACCGTTGGGGAGGCAATGCTCACGCTGTTCGTGATGCTGTCGCTCGAGAACCTGCCCGACAACATCGAGTTGGGCCTCGAGCTGTCGACGTGGACAGTGCTCTACTTCGTCTCCTACACGGTGCTGGCTGCCTTCCTGATCTTCAACCTGATGATCGGCGTGGTGGTCACCTCGCTCGAGGAGGCGCACGAAATCGAGTCCCGGCGTGAGGATCAGCTACGCCGAGAGGCGGCGGCGGCGACCGACGACCCGGCCGACGACCGCCGGGTGGAACTGGTTCAACAGCTCCAGGATCTACGACGCGCTCTCGAGGCTGTCGAGCACGACATCAAGGCGATGGACGAGCCGGCGACCTGACGAGCCTGGGCGCAGACGCGATTCTGCGGCACTCTCGACTGGGAGGTGGCGCCGCTCAGTAGCGCCGCTGACCCGGTCTCGACAGGCGAGTCCGCGTTTGTTGCCCTTGCCGCAGACCAGATTTGCGAAGCGACCGGGGGTCCCTGTACCTATACGGGCCGGGACATGAGGCAAGCCCACACCGACATGGCGGTGACGGCCGCGGAGTTCGAGGCGCAGGTCGAGATTCTCGCTGCCAGCTTGAGCCACTTCAACGTCCCCCAGGCCGAGCAGGATGAGCTGCTGGCCATGCTGGCGCCGATGAGAGATGACATCGTGGAGGTGGAATCACAGGAGACGGGCACACCGCTGCCCGATGCCTACAAGCCGGCGCCTGCGTTGTCCTAGCGGCGGCGGACTCTCATTCGCGGCGTAGACACGCTGTAAGTCCAGCCCGTAGCCTGTTCTTCCCCGGGTGCGGCTGATCGGGTTGCCCCAAGCCGCGCCCCAACTGCTGTGCTCGCGAACTTCCGCGTGTGACCGACGATGGGGTTCAGGAGATCGGCCCTCAGGCCCGGATGAGCTTCTTGTAGGAGATCCGGTGCGGACGGTCGGCCTCGGCGCCCATCCGCTCGTGGCGGTTCTCCTCGTAGGCTTCGAAGTTGCCCTCGAACCAGCGCACCTGCGACTCGCCCTCGAAGGCCAGAACGTGCGTGCACACCCGGTCGAGGAACCAGCGGTCGTGCGAGATAACCACGGCGCAGCCGGCGAAGGCCAACAGCGCCTCCTCGAGGGCGCGCAGGGTGTCCACGTCGAGGTCGTTGGTGGGCTCGTCGAGCAGCAGCATGTTGCCGCCCGAGCGCAGCAGCTTGGCCAGGTGCAGCCGGTTGCGCTCGCCGCCCGAGAGCGCGCCGACCTTGCGCTGCTGGGTGGACCCCTTGAAGTTGAAGCCGCTCACGTAGGCGCGTGAGTTCATCTCCCGGTCGCCCACCATGATCTGCTCGTAGCCGCCGGAGATCTCCTCCCAGACGTTCTTCTCGGCGTCGAGCGAGTCACGCGACTGGTCCACGTAGGCCAGCTCGACGGTGTCGCCCACCCGCAGCACGCCCGAGTCGGGCTTCTCCGCACCGGTGATCATCCTGAAGAGCGTGGTCTTGCCCGCACCGTTGGGACCGATCACGCCCACGATGCCGGCCGGCGGAAGCGTGAACGTAAGGTCCTCCATGAGCAGCTTGTCACCGAAGCCCTTGCGCACCCCCTCGGCCTCGATTACCACATCGCCTAGGCGCGGGCCGGCGGGAATGTGGATCTGCACGTTGTCGAGCTTCTTGTTGCGGTCCTCGGCGAGCAGGGCCTCGTAGCGGGCCAGGCGCGCCTTTGATTTCTTGCGCCGCCCCTTTGGGTTCTCGCGCACCCACTCCAGCTCGGCGGCGATGGTGCGCTGGCGCCCCGACTCCTTGCGATCCTCCTGGGCCAGGCGCTCCTGCTTCTGCTCGAGCCACGAGGAGTAGTTGCCCTTGAAGGGGATGCCCTGCCCGCGGTCGAGCTCGAGGATCCAGCCGGCCACGTTGTCGAGGAAGTAGCGGTCGTGGGTCACGGCGACGATGGTGCCCTTGTACTCCTCGAGATGGCGCTCGAGCCACGCCACCGACTCCGCGTCGAGATGGTTGGTGGGCTCGTCGAGCAGCAGCAGGTCGGGGGCGGCCAGCAGTAGCCGGCACAGCGCCACCCGCCGCCGCTCGCCGCCCGAGAGCTTGGTCACGTCGGCGTCGGCCGGGGGCAGCCGCAGAGCGTCCATCGCGGTCTCGAGCATGGTGTCGAGGTTCCACGCATCGGCGGCCTCGATCTTGTCCTGGAGCTTGGCGAACTCGTCGGCGGTCTCCTCCGAGTAGTTGGCGGCCAGCTCGTTGAAGCGGTCCATGAGATCGCGCAGCTCGCTCACGCCGTCCTCGACGTTGCCGCGAACGTCCTTTGTCTCATCGAGCTGGGGCTCCTGCTCGAGCATCCCCACGGTGGCGCTCGGGTGCAGCTGGGCCTCGCCGCGGTAGTCCTTGTCCACCCCGGCCATGATTCGCAGGATCGTCGACTTGCCCGATCCGTTGTAACCCAGCACGCCTATCCGGGCCCCGGGGAAGAAGCTCAGTGACACATCGGTGAGCACGTTCTGGTCGGGCGGATGGGTCCGCGAGACCTTGTGCATGGTGTAGATGTACTCAGCAGACATCGCAGCGCCACGATAGCCGCCGGGCGGTTAGGCTCAGGCGCGTGGCCTCTGCCCCCTCCCTCCCCCTCACCGGTGGTTGCGGGTGCGGCGCCGTTCGCTTCGAGATCAGCGCGCCGCTCGTAGGTGCCGCCTACTGCCACTGCACGCGCTGCCAGCACAGAACGGGCACGGCTATGCAGGCGTCGGCCAGGATCGAGCCGGGCTCGCTGTCCATCACGAAGGGCGAGGAGCACCTGCGCGGATGGACGCTCGACACCGGCCTCGAGAAGTCGTTCTGCGAGCTGTGCGGGTCGGCGGTGCTGGCTCGCGACCGCGACGACGGCGAGGTGAAGATCGTGCGCCTCGCCGCGATCGACGGCGACCCCGGCGTGCGGCCCGCCGCGCACCAGTTTGTGGCCTACGCCGCGCCCTGGGCCCCGATCCCCGACGACGGGCTTCCGCGTTTCGACGAGCGCATCCCGAGCTAGGCTCTGCGGCATGTGTCGCAACATACGAACGCTCCACAACTTCCAGCCGCCCGCAACGAACGACGAGGTTCAGGCCGCGGCGCTGCAGTACGTGCGCAAGGTGAGCGGCTCCACGAAGCCTTCTCAGGCCAACGCCGAGGCCTTCGACAACGCCGTCCAGGAGGTCGCGCAGGCAACCACGAGACTGCTTGACAACCTCGTGGCGGGCGCTCCCCCAAAGGACCGCGAGGCCGAGGCGACCAAGCGTCGCGAGCGCGCAGCCAAGCGCTACGCGGCCTGACGTCAGGCAGCTTGCTCGGCGCGCGAGCGCTCGGCCTCGCGCAACTCCCTCATCGCCTGGCGGCGCTGGTCGCGCGTGGTGCGGTCGAGCAACAGGACGCCGTCCAGATGGTCGATCTCGTGCTGAATGACCCGCGCCTCCAAGCCGGAAGCCTCCACCCGGCGCTCCTCGCCCGTTTCGTCGAGGGCTCGCACCCGCACGTGCACCGCCCGCTTCACGTCCACGGTCACGCCGGGAATGGAGAGACAGCCCTCCTCGAGAACATCGTCCTCCTCCCCGGACCACTCCACCTCAGGGTTGACGAGGGCGATCACGGGCGCGTCGGGACCCACGCGGTACACCAGCACACGCTGCGAGATTCCCAGCTGCGGCGCGGCAAGCCCGAGGCCGATGGCGTCCTTCATCAGGCCGGCCATACGGGCCACCTGACTGCGCAGAGCTTCGTCGAAACGGTCAACCTCGGTGGCCCGGCTCTTGAGAACCGGGTCCCCCAGGCGACGGATGAATGACATGGCCGCCATTCGCCTCGCCTCCACCTCGGGGTCGAGCGCGGGGGTCGCGTCCTGCGCGTCCTCCCCGCCATCGTGGAGCTCCTGCTCGTCTGCCATCGCCGCAATTGTAGAGCCGCGAACAGGGCCTTCCCCTCACTGAGGGTCCACATCCACCGCGTAGGCCACGCCCTTGTGAGCACGGTCGGCAGCCACGGTCTCCACGGCGCGTCTGACCTCCGCGATTCCCGCCGAGCGCTCGGGAGCCTTCACCACGAGCTGGGCCCGGTGGCGACCGTTGCGCCGAAAGAGCGGCGCGGGACCCAGCACCGTGGCCATCGCAGGGTCCACAAGGCAACGGATCGCGTCCGCGGCATCCCCTTCGGGCCCGGCCTCCTCGGCCGAGCACACCACCCTGATCATGTTGCCGTAGGGCGGGTAGCCGAGGGCGGCTCGCCGTTCGAGCTCGCCGCGCACGAAGCCTTCCGAGTCGTGCGCGGCCGCGTACTGGAGGGCGCGAGCGCCGGGGTCGAGCGCCTGAACCACCACGCGCCCCCCCCGGCGCCCGCGGCCACTGCGCCCGGCGAGCTGCGCCACAAGAGCGAAGGTTCGCTCCTCCGCTCGGAAGTCGGGAAAGTGCAGCGTCGAGTCGGCGTCGAGCACCACGCCCAGCGTCACGTCGGGAAAGTCGTGGCCCTTGGCCACCATCTGGGTGCCCACGAGCACGCCTGACGGCGCCCCGTCGAAGCGCTCGAGGGTCGCGTCGACGCCGTGACTCACGGCTGTGTCCGCGTCGAGGCGAAAGACCGGCAGGGGGTGCACGAGCGCCTCGAGCTCGGAATGGAGCCGCTCGGTGCCGATCCCGTGGCGCGACAGGGAGACCGAGCCGCAGTCCGGGCACCGTCGCGGCGTGCGCTCTGCATGCCCGCAGTGATGACAGGCCATCCGCCCCTCGGCGCGGTGGAGCACGAGCGTGACGTCGCAGTCCGGGCAGCCCCACGCTCGCCCGCACTCGCCGCAGGCCAGGAAGTTCGACCATCCCCGGCGGTTGAGGAGCACGATCGCCTTCTCCTCACGGGCCCGGACCTCATCGAGGGCGTCTCGCGTGCGAGGGTGCAGCGGACCGTTTCGACCGGCCATGTCCACAAGCTCCACAGGTGGGAGCGGGCGGCCGTCGGCGCGCTGGGGCAGTTCGAGGCGCTCGTGTCGAGCCATGCTCTCGGGGCGAGGGGTCGCGCTTCCCACCAGCAGCACGGCCCCACAGCCCGCGGCCCGGTGCTCGGCCACGTTGCGGGCGTCGTAGCGCGGATCTCCCTCCTGCTTGTAGGAGCCGTCGTGCTCCTCGTCCACCACGATGAGCCCCACGCCGGTGAGCGGAGCGAACACGGCGGAGCGGGGCCCGACGCACACCTTGGCCTCCCCCGAGCGCAACCGCGACCACTCGTCGAAGCGCTCGCGGGCGGTGAGCTTGGAATGCAGAATGGCCACGGTGTCTCCGAAGCGGCGCACGAAGCGCCCGGCCGTCTGGGGGGTGAGAGCGATCTCCGGCACGAGCACGATGCTCGTCTTGCCCCGCTCGAGCGCGGCGGCGGCGGCCTGGAGGTAGACCTCGGTCTTGCCGCTGCCGGTCACCCCATGAAGTAGAAGCCGGCGCTCGGCCTCGGCGGGCGCGTCCATCCGGCTCACGATCTCCTTCAGGGCGCGTTCCTGCGCGCCGTTGAGCTGGGCCACCGCGGCAGTCGAGCCGATGCAACTGATCGAGGGCCTCCGGGGCGGCTCGATGGAACGCTCGACCGCCACGAGGCCGCGCTGCTCGAGGCGACGCACGCAAGCGTGGTCACAGCCCGCGTCGCGCGCGAGCGCACTCACGCGTTGTGGACCCGAGGCGAGAGCCTCGAGACCCGCGCGCTGGCGTTCGGTGAGCCGTTCCCCCTCGCTGCTCAGCGCAATCCGCCCAGCGTCGGTGAGCCGCGCGGCCAGTGAGCGCCGCGGCGTGACCCGCCGGCCCGAGCCGGTGCCCGTTCCCGGAGGAAGGACCAGGGCCAGCCCGCGCGCGGGCGTGGACACATACTCGCGCGCCACCCAGAGCCCCAGCCGTACGAGCTCGGCCGGCACGTTGGCCTCCAAGGCGGAGAGCGGCTCGGCGAGGCGTTCGGGCGGCAGCTCTGACTCTTCCGCCACCTCCACGACCACGCCCAGCAGGCGGCGTCCGCCGAAGGGCACCACGAGCATGGCGCCCACCTCCACACCCTCGTTGGCACCGGCCAGGAGGTAGTCGAAGGGGCCTCTCAGAGCGCGGGCTGAGGTGAGGGGCTCGACCTTGGCGATCACCTGTCTGACGGTACGCGCACGAGCGGACACCGGCTGCCGTTCCCGGGGGAAACAGCCGGCTTTCACCGCGCTGTGCGCGGCTTGGGTGTGGACCCCCTTTAGGGCCCGGGGGTCAGCAGTGCGGCGTAATGGAGCGTGAACGTGCGCTCGGCGACCCGCGGGGCAACGGTGAAGAGCCCGCGGCGTACGGCGGCCTTGGCTGTGGCTCGAGCCTTGGCGCCCGTGGTATCGGCCCAGAATCCGAGAATCTCGCGCGGAAGCGGGTCGGCCACCTCGGCCCGGACCTCCAGCCCGGCGCCCCGGGCCAGTGCGCCCACGGCCTCTCGCGAGAAACGGTGCAGGTGCCCCACCTCCTCCCGGCCTCGCGCGGCGGCCGGCCGCGAGGCCGAGCGGTTGTCCTCCAAGGGCACCTCGACCACCAGGGCACGGCAGGCCCGCGCGGCCTCGCGGAGCAAGGGCGCCGGCTCCGGCACATGCTCGATCACGTGCGAGAGCACGCCAAGGTCGTAGGCCTTGTCGGGCACCGGCAGATCGACGCCGTCGAAGCGCTCGACGCGGTCCACGTGCGGACGACTCGCCGCGAAGGCCACCGCCCTCTCCGAGATCTCGAAGCCGTGGCGGACCTCACCCACCGCCCGCTCCGCCAGGGCGGTGAGCAGGCTTCCGTCGCCACACCCGATCTCGACCACCGTCGACGGCACCGAGGGCAGGCTTCGCACCAGCTCGGCCACGTGGTCCGCCTTGCCCTGGGCGCAGAGCGCTCTCCAGGCCCCGTTTCGCTCGGCCTCGCCGGGCGGGGCGCTGTACTGCTCCTCGTATAGGTCGCGTAGCTCGGCGGAGGCCGGATCCGGTGCTTGCCCGCCGGTCATGACCTTAGGCTACGCAGCCGCTTCCCATGGCTATCGATTTCGAGAAAGAGGGCCTGCTCGAGGGGCTCGACGGACCGGCCCGCGAGGCGCGCCTGAAGCTGCTCGAGGGGCTTGCCTCGGACGGCTTCGAGCTCGATGAGCTCAAGAGGGCGGCGGGAGAGGGGCGCCTGGCCTTCGTTGCCGTGGAGCGGGTGCTGGCCGGCGGCGACGACTGCTACACCCCGGGCGAGATCGCCGAGCGCTCCGGTCTCGAGCAGGAGTTCCTGGAGCACCTCTGGCGCGCGCTCGGGATGGCGGTGCGCGACCCGTCCGAGACCGCCTTCACCCAGGCCGACCTTCAAGCCGCGGAGCGTGTTAGGGCGCTGCGCGAAGCCGGCCTGTCCGAGGAGGCCATCGTGGAGATCGGCCGGGTGATGAGCCGCGGCATGTTCGCCGTGGCCTCGGCCATCAGGCGCGTGTTCAACCAGACCTACCTCCGCGCCGGGGACGACGAGCAGAGCCTGGCGCTGCGCTATGCCGAGGCCTCGCGCGAGCTCACGCCACTGCTCGGACCCGTGCTCGAGCACGTCCTGGGCGTGCAGCAGCGCAGCCTCATCCGCCAGGCCGCGGTGGACACCGCGGCGCTCGCGTCGGGGCGCCTCCCCCAGGGCCGGGAGACCGCCTTCTGCTTCGCCGACCTCGTGGGCTTCACCAAGCTCGGCGAGAACGTGGACTCGGCCGCCCTGGGCGGGGTGGCCGAGCGATTGGAGGAGATCGCCGTGGAGGTGGCCGACCCACCGGTGCGCCTGATCAAGACGATCGGCGACGCGGCGATGCTCGAGTCGGCCGACACCGAGGCTCTGCTCGACGCCGCCCTCACGCTCGTGTCGCGCGCGGACGAGGAGGGCGAGCACTTCCCTCAGATCCGGGCGGGGGTCGCTCGGGGCGAGGCCCTCGAGCGCTCAGGCGACTGGTTCGGCCGTCCGGTGAACCTTGCCAGCCGGATCACCGATATCGCCCGGCCGGGCACGGTGCTGGCCGATGCCCCCACGAAGGAAGCGGCCGGCGACGATGCCTACCGCTACTCGTTCGCGGGCAAGCGGCGCATCAAGGGCCTCGACGGAGAGGTCGAGCTGCACCGCGTGCGCCGGGACGAGCCAGGCGACGAGTCCTAGGCGGGAGAAGCGGCTTCGGCGCCGATACCGGCGGCCTCGCGCAGAACGTCGGCCCTGTCGGTGTTCTCCCAGGTGAAGTCCGGATCCTCGCGGCCGAAGTGGCCGTAGGCGGCGGTCTTCTGGTAGATCGGACGGTGCAGGTCGAGCTCCTTGCGAAAGGCGCCTGGGCGCATGTCGAAGTGCTCGTTGATCAGCGAGGTGATCTTCGAGCGCGGGATCTTCTCGGTACCGAAGGTCTCCGCCATCACCGACACCGGGTGTGAAACGCCGATCGCGTAGGCCACCTGCACCTCGCAGCGATCGGCCAGGCCGGCGGCCACCACGTTCTTGGCCACCCAGCGCGCGGCGTAGGCAGCCGAGCGGTCCACCTTCGAGGGATCCTTGCCCGAGAAGGCTCCGCCGCCGTGGCGGGCCGATCCGCCGTAGGTGTCCACGATGATCTTGCGTCCGGTGAGGCCGCAGTCGCCCACCGGCCCGCCGATCACGAACTTGCCGGTCGGGTTCACCAGGAACCCATCGGCGCTGAAGAGCTTCGACTCGTCGTAGAGGTCACCGGGGAGGATCGGCGCCACCACGTGCTCCCACAGGTCGGGGCGGATCTGGCTCTGTGAATCCACGTCGTCGCGGTGCTGGGTGGAGATGAGCACTTTCTCGATCTCGACCGGCACGCCGTCCTCGTAGCGCACCGTGACCTGGGTCTTTCCGTCGGGCCGCAGGTAGTCGACGGCCTTCTCGCGACGCGCTTCGGCCAGGCGGTGCGCCAGGCGGTGGGCGAGCGAAATCGGCATCGGCATGAGCTCGGGCGTCTCGCGCGTGGCGTAGCCGAACATCATCCCCTGGTCGCCCGCGCCGGCCATGTCAAGGTCGTCCCCTCCGCCGTTGGCGCCGGAACCGGTGCGCGCCTCAAAGGCCTGGTCCACTCCCTGGGCGATGTCTGGCGACTGCTCGTCGATCGCCGTGATCACGGCGCAGGCGTCGGCGTCGAAGCCATACGAGGCGTCGTCGTAGCCGATCTTGCGGATCGTCTCGCGCGCGATCCGCGGCACGTCCACGTACACCTCGGTGGTGATCTCGCCCGACACCACGACCAGGCCGGTGTTCACCAGCGTCTCGCAGGCCACGCGACCGGTGGGATCGTCCTTGAGCACCGCGTCGAGCACGCCGTCGGAGATCTGGTCCGCCATCTTGTCCGGGTGGCCTTCGGTGACCGACTCGGAGGTGAACAGGTACGCGTTGTCGGGAAGCTCTTGTGTCGCCATTGGAAAAACCTTATCGGGAGCAGATCGGCGAGCACCGCCCCGGGTCATCGGGCTGCGCTCCTCCCGCCGAGCCGTCCCTCCTAGGCGTAGCGGTCCTTGCCGGTGGTCTTGAAGTCGATCACCAAGGGCACGCCCTCCAGGGAGAAGCGCTCGCGGAGCTTGTTCTCGAGGAAGTACCCGTAGCTTCGGGTGATGAGGCTGCGGTCGTTCACCTGCACGGCGAAGCGCGGAGGCGAGACCTCGAACTGGGCCATGTAGTACATCTTCAGGCGCTTTCCCCGTGTGGCGGGAGGCTGACGAATCCCCTGCAGATCGCCTAGAAAGCGGTTCAGCTCGGGGGTGGAGACGCGCTCACGGGCGCGGTCGGCTATGGCCAGCGACTCGGCCACCAGCCGGCGTAGCCCGCGGCCGGTCTGAGCCGACACGGCCATCAGCCGCGGCCGCTGTCGGAGCTTGTTGGTCACCCGGGCCCGGGCGTCCTCGAGGTCGGTGTCGGTCTCGTCCCACTTGTTCAGGGCGACCACCGTCGCGCAGTTCTTCTTCATGGCCATCTCCGCGATGTGGAAGTCCGCGGTGGTCACGCCCTCGGTGGCGTCGCAGAGCACGATGGCCACCGCCGAGCGCTCGGCCGCGCGCTCGGAGCGCAGCTGCGCGTAGTAGTCCACCGTGCCCGCCACCTTCGTGCGCCGGCGAAGTCCGGCCGTGTCCACCAGGATCACCTGCCGGCCGTCCATCTCGATCCGAGTGTCCACTGAGTCACGCGTGGTGCCGGCGATCGGCGCCACGATCACCCGCTCCTCCCCGAGAAGCTTGTTCACCAGCGAGGACTTGCCCACGTTCGGCCTTCCGATCACCGCCAGGCGAGTGGCCTCCTCGGCCTCCGGTTCGGGGGCATCGGCCAGCAGCCCGGCCACACGGTCGAGCAGATCGCCGGTGCCCAGACCGTGGGCAGCGGAGACGGCGACCGGATCACCCAGGCCGAGGCCGTAGAACTCGGCCGCCCCGCCGGCCTGCAACCCGCTGTCGACCTTGTTGGCGGCCACCACCACGGGGACCGAGCCGGCGCGCAGCTCACGGGCCAGGTCGGCGTCCTGCTCGCGCAGGCCGGCTGCCGCGTCCACCACGAGCACCGCCACCGCCGCCTCCGCCAGGGCGGCGCGGGACTGGCGCTGTACCGAGCGGGCCAGGTCATCGGTGTCGTCGAGGTCCACGCCGCCCGTGTCGACCAGGGTGAAGGAGCGACCGTTCCAGTCGGCCTCGACCTCCTTGCGGTCGCGCGTAACTCCGGCCTGCTCGTGCACCACGGTCTCGCGGGTGCCCGACAGGCGATTCACGAGGGTCGACTTGCCGACGTTCGGGTAGCCGATCACGGCCACCTTCTGCAGGGCCATTAGCTCTGGACTGTGGTGACCAGCGCCCTTATGCGCGCGACCACCTCCTCGACGGTAAAGCCCGTGGTGTCCAACTCGACCGCGTCCTCGGCGGCTCGCAGCGGCGAGTGCTCGCGGCCCTCGTCCTGCGCGTCGCGTAGGGCCTGGTCGCGCATCACGGTCTCCACGTCGGTGCCAAGCTCGGCGGCGCGCCGTCGCGCGCGCTCGGTCGGATCAGCCACGAGAAAGACCTTCACCTCGGCCTCGGGGGCCACCACCGTGCCGATGTCACGCCCCTCGGCCACCCAGTCGCCGTCGGCGAGCAGGGCGCGCTGCTTCTCGACCAGGGCGGCGCGCACCTTCTCGTTGGTCGCGATACGCGACGCGGCCTCGGCCACCTTGGGGGTCCGGATGGCCTCGGTCACGTCACGCCCGTCAGCCAGCACCCTTTCGCCGAGCTCGATCTGGAGCTCCTGCGCCCGCTCCGAGGCGGCGCCGCCCTCGTCGAGCAGCTTGAGCGCCGCCGCCCGGTACATCGCCCCGGAGTCCAGGTAGGTGAAGCCGAGCGCCTGCGCCACCGCGCGCGCCACCGTGCTCTTGCCCGCTCCCGCGGGACCGTCGATCGCCACGACCATCGTGTCCTGAGGCTAGTGGCGCTGCGGCGGGTGTCAGCGAGGCTGCCAGGAGGGCTCGGAGAAGTCGATCGCGTCGCCCGTGTCATCGATCACCTGACGTACCAGGCGCCCGTCGCTCACCCGCACCGTTCGAAGCCCCTTGAGGTCGATCACCAGCAGCTTGCCGTCGGGCGAAAAGACCGGGGTGCGGCAGCCCGAGCAGCGCACGACCCTCCGAGCCCTGCGGCCGTCCGCGCGAGCTACGTAGATTCCGCCCGAGCGGGAAAAGGCCAGCGAGCGTCCGTCGGGCGACCAGCTCGGCTCGCGGCCGGTCGTGATCCGTCGCCGCTTGCTCCCGTCGGGCCTCGAGCTGAAGATGGCGCCGTTGCGTACGTAGGCGATCACGTTGCGCTCAGACCAGTCGGGTGCGGAGGCGCCGGCCGCGAGCCGGCGGGCGGCCCCGCCGTCGAGGCTCCTCACGAAGATCGCCTGTGCTGTGGCCGCGCGTCCGTGGAACACGAGCTGGCGCCCCGACGGAGAGAAGGCAGGGTTGGAATCATCGGCGCTCGATCTCGATAGGCGCTTGAAGCCACTCTTGTCCGCGTTGATCAGGGCGAGAGAATCTCCTGCGTCGAACGCGAGACGCTTGCCATCCGGGGCCCAGGCCGGAGCTCGATACTCAGCGTCACAGTCGCTTCCCTCCTCCGGCTCGCCGTTCATCCGCGCGCACTCGCGCAGGAATCGGGCGTCGCGTCCACGGCCCCTGCCGTTCGGTGCGAGAGTGATCAGCGCCTCGGTCACGAAGCCCTCGCCCTCGTCGATCGTCTGCGAAGCAGCGACCCGCCCGTTGGCACCCGGAAAGGTGGCTTGCGCGGCGGGCGCGGCGCCCAGAACGACCAGCGCGGCAACCAGGAAGAGACGCCTCATGCTCGTCTCAACCCTATCGGCGGCCCGAGGTTGCGCCCCCGGGGTCGGTCATCCGAGCAGAGCGGCGAGATCCCCGGCGAAGTCGGGGTAGGAGATCGCTGCCGCCTCCATGCCGGACACCTCCACCCCATCGGTGGACGCCAGGCCCGCTATGGCGCCGAGCATGGCCATGCGGTGGTCACCGCGGGCGTCCATTGCGCCGCCGGGGAGGGGACCGCCGTCGCCGCGCACCACGAACCCATCCGGGGTGCCCTCGACATCGGCCCCGAGCGCCCCGAGAGTCTCCACGATCGCCTCGATGCGGTCGGACTCCTTATGGCGCAGCTCCCCAGCGCCGCGCACCACGGTCTCGCCGTCGGCGAACGCGCCGAGCAGGCCCACGAGCGTGAGCTCGTCGATGGCCAGCGGCACCTCATCCGGCGAGACCTCGGTGCCCTCGAGCGGAGCCCAGGCCACGTCGAGCTCCCCGACCGGCTCGTCGTCGGCCAGCGTTCCCGGCTCCTCGAGGTCACCCAGGATCACCCCGCCCATCCGCTGGGCGATGCGTAGGAAGCCGGTGCGCGTCCAGTTCAGGCCGACGTTCTCGATCACCACCCGCGAGCCGGGCACGAGGCAGGCTGCGGCCACCATGAACGCCGCGGAGGAAGGGTCGCCTGGCACGGTGATCTCGTCCAGCTCGAGCTCGTCGACCTCCCCCACGGTCATCTTCAACCCGTCGCGCTTGAAGGGAACACGCGCGCGGCGCAGCATTCGCTCGGTGTGGTCGCGGCTGTGGCTCGCCTCGGTGATCGTAGTCTTCCCCGCCGCCAGCAGGCCGGCGATCAGCACGCACGACTTCACCTGGGCGCTGGCCACCGGCAGCTGATAGTCGATGCCGTGGAGGTTCGTGCCGCGCACCTTGAGCGGGGGCAGCCGGTCCTCCCTCGCCTCCACGCCGGCGCCCATCATCTTCAGCGGCTCCACGACCCGATCGACAGGCCGTCGCCGGATCGACTCGTCCCCGTCGAGCACCCATTCGCCCCCGGGCTGGCCCGCGAGCCATCCCGGCAGGAGGCGCAGAAGCGTTCCCGAGTTGCCCACGTCGAGTCTGCCGCCCGTGGCCTCGAGGGCTGCGTGCAGTCCCACGCCGCGGATCACCAGCGCCCCCGGCACGCTCTCCTCCTCGATGCCGGCCCCCAGGCGCAGGAGCGCCTCGAGGGTGGACTGCGTGTCGGCCGAGTTGAGGTAGTTGCGGACCGCCACGGGCTCGTCGCACATGGCTCCGAAGAGGGCGGCGCGGTGCGAGATCGACTTGTCGGCGGGGGGCCGGAAGCGCCCGCGGAGCGGTCCGGACGGCTCGAAGCGGCTCACGCCTGCGCTACAGGGAAGCCGAGGGCTTCGATGAGCTCACCGGCGCGCGCGGAGTCGGCCTCTCCGGCCACGACCAGGGTCATGGCCCCGGAACGCATGTCCGACGCGGGCGCCAGGCCGAGATCGACGATGTTCACCCCTGCTTTGCCGAGGGCGAGAGCCACCTGGGCGACGATACCGGGACGGTTGGGCACCGTGAGGCGTAGCTCGTGAAGTTGCCCGCCGGCGTGATCGGCGTCGTGCAGCCGGCGCCGATCGATTGCCGCGCTCTCGTTCCACTCGGTGAGAGCAGCGGGGTCGCCGGCGCGCAGGGTCTTGGCAGCCGCCTGTAGACGGTCCACGGCGCCGTCGATCTCGGCGGCGATCGCGTCGCGGTTGGCAATGTAGATGTCGGTCCAAATCGCCGAGTTGGCTCCGGCCACGCGGGTGGCGTCGCGGAAGCTGGGGCCCACCCGGGGCAGGTCGCCGCGTCCGGCGGCCTGGGACACCAGCACGTTGGCGAGCACGTGGGGAAGGTGGCTGACGGCGGCCAGCAGGCGGTCGTGCGATTCGGGGTCGATGGCCATTGGCCTCGCGCCGAGAGCGGTCAGGAAGCGATGCAGGCGCTCGAGCACGATGCCCGAGGACGTGGCTGACGGCGTCAGGTACCAGACGGCGCCCTCGAAGAGATCGGCTCGCGCGTGCTCCACCCCCGCGGTCTCCGCCCCGGCCACGGGGTGGCCGCCCACGAAGCGCTCGTCGGCCACGCCCTCTACGAGCTCACCCTTCACCGAGCCCACGTCGGTCACGCCGCAGCCGGGCGGAGCGGCGGCCAGGGCGCCGGCCACCTGTTCGGGCAGGGCGCCGACGGGGCCGCAGCAGAAGCACAGCTCCGCCTCCGCGAGGGCCTCATCGAGCGAGCCGGCCGCACGGTCGATTGCGCCGAGCTCGACCGCTCGTGCCAAGCGCTCGGGCGAGCGTCCGAAACCGACCACCTCGACCTCCTCGGCCCGCTCACGGGCGGCCAGCCCGATCGAGCCGCCGATGAGGCCCACGCCCAGGATTGCGATGTTCACGAGCGTGCCTGTCCGGCGATGCGCCTCAGCCGTTCGTCAAAGGTCAGCAGTTCAGCCTGGCGTTCGATTGCGGTTGCCAGCACAAGTGCGTCCCCAAGCCTCAACCCACGATGATCGGCACGCAACCTTGCCGCCCGTCTCGCCAGCGTTGCGTCGATTGCGACGATCTCAGTGCCGGAGTCCTCCACGAAGCCCTCCACGGCCGCCTCTTGCCCTTTGCGGAGGGGCCCAACGAGTGTTTCCAGATAAGCGCTCGCCGCCAAGAGGAAGTCATCACGACGCCGGGCTCTCTCCGTGAGTTCACTCCAAGCTCGATGATGATGTGCGTCGTTGGGCTCGAGGAGGCCGATGACCACGCTCGCGTCGAGCGCTACCGATCCCACTCGTCGCGCAGATCGTCGAGGTACCCGGGCGGATAGGTGCCAGGCGGCAGGCTGCCGGCGTAGCGCTGGATGACGTCGACGACGCTCTCCAGCTCGACACGTCCGCGACCGACCGCTCGGACGCGCAGCTCATCCCCGGCATCGAGCCCCGCTTCGCGCATGACCTCGACCGGAATCGTAATCTGGTTCTTGCTCGATACCTTGGCCATGCTTTACTAAGTTAGCATTCGAGTAAAGGCGCATCTAGACCGTACGCCTCTTCCGCACCGCCGCCGCCAACCCGTCGAGCACCGCCTCGGTGGTCTCCCAGTCCATGCACGCGTCAGTGATCGACTGCCCGTAGGTGAGAGGCCCGCTCCCGAGGTCCTGGCGCCCTGCCACGAGGAAGGACTCGAGCATCAGACCTACGATCGCCCGGTTACCCCCCGCCACCTGGGAGCCGACGTCCGCGGCGACGGCGGGCTGGCGCCCCTCGTCCTTGCCGCTGTTGTCGTGCGAGGCGTCGATCACCACCCTCTCGGGGAGCCCGGCGGCTCGCAGCCTCTCCAGGGCGTGAGCCACCGCCGCAGGCGAGTAGTTGGGCTCGCCGCGGCCTCCGCGCAGGATCACGTGGCAGTCGAGGTTGCCCCGGGTGTGGTGGATCGCCGGCGCACCGCTTCGGGCGATACCGGCGAAGGCGTGGCTTGCGGCGGCCGCGCGCACGGCGTCCACCGCCACCTGGACGTCCCCGTCGGTGCGGTTCTTGAAGCCCACGGGCATGGACAGGCCCGACCCGAGCTGGCGGTGGATCTGGCTCTCGGTGGTGCGCGCGCCGATGGCCCCCCAGGCCACGGTGTCCGAGATGTACTGAGGGGTGATCGGGTCGAGGAACTCACACCCCACCGGCAGCCGGAGGGCGAGCACCTCGAGCAGCAGCTCGCGCGCCATGCGCAGGCCCGTGTTCACGTCACCCGAGTCGTCGAGGTGGGGATCGTTGATCATCCCCTTCCATCCCGTGGTGGTGCGGGGCTTCTCGAAGTACACCCGCATCGCCACGCGCAGGTCCGACTCCAGGGCCTTCGAGCGCTCGGCCAGCCTGCCCGCGTACTCGCGCGCGGCCTCTCTGTCGTGCACGCTGCAGGGCCCCACCACCGCCAGGAGGCGGTCGTCGGTGCCCTGGAGGATGGCGGCCACCTCCTCCCGGCCGCGTGTTACGACCTGCTCCTGCTCGGCACTGAGGGCCAGCTCATTCAGAAGGCTCTCCGGGCTGGTGAGCGCCTCTACGCGCTCGATTCGCCGGTCGCTGACCCCGTCTGGCGCCTGAGGACTCGTCATGGGTGCTCAGGCCGGTACGGCGACGCGCTTGCCGGCTATCTCCGCCACCTGCTCGACCTGGCGCAGGTACGCGGCGAACTCGTCGGCGCGCAGGGCTTGGGACCCGTCGCAGATGGCGGACTCGGGCTCTGGATGAACCTCGACAATGATGCCGTCAGCCCCGGCCGCGGCGGCGGCCATCGACATCGAAGGCACCAGATCCCGCCGGCCCGCGGCGTGGCTCGGGTCCACCACCACCGGCAGATGGGTGAGCTCCTTGAGAACGGGGATGGCCATCAGGTCGAGGGTGAAGCGGTAGCCGGTCTCGAACGTGCGAATCCCGCGTTCGCAGAGGATCACGTCTGAAGTGCCCCCCTTCAGCACGTACTCCGCAGCCATCAGCAGCTCCTCGATGGTCGAGGAGAAGCCCCGCTTGATGAGCACCGGGCGGCCCGCTTTCCCCACCTCGGTGAGCAGCGTGTAGTTCTGCATGTTGCGGGCGCCGAGCTGGATCACGTCGGCCACCTCGAGCACTGGCTCGAGGTCGCGCACGTCCATCAGCTCCGTGACCACCGGCAGGCCGGTGAGCTCCTTGGCCTCCGCGAGCAGCGCCAAGCCTTCCTCTCCCAGCCCCTGGAAGGAGTACGGAGACGTACGCGGCTTGTAGGCCCCCCCACGCAGCATCTGAGCGCCCGCCTCCTTGACGGCGCGGGCTGTGTCGAGCAGGGAGTCACGCGACTCGACCGTGCAGGGCCCGGCGATGGTGGCGAAGTGCTCACCCCCGATCTTGGCGCCGGCGATGTCGAGCGTGGTGGGCGCCCCGTGGGTGACCTGCAGGGAAGCCAGCTTGTAGGGACGCGATATGGGGACCATGTGGTCCACTCCGGGCACGCCCTCGAGCTCCAGGTCAGCCACCTGCTCCTGATCCCCGATGGCGCCGATCACAGACTGCAGCTCGCCCTCGATCACGTGTGCTCGCGCGCCCGAAGCCTCGACCCGCGCTACCACCGAACGCACCTCTTCGGGAGTCGCCTCCTCTTTCATCACGATCATCATGTCTTTCCTTTTCAAGCCTCTCAGGTATATGTACGTATCCGGCGGGGTGGTGGGCCTGTTGCAGAGGCCCGGGCTAGCGGCGTCCGGGGCGGAGGTCCGAGGCTCTCGGCGTCGTGCCGAAACCTCTCGAGCTCAGACGCGGCAGGAGGCCGCGGCCGGACGCCTAGCTAAATCGCCAATACCACGAGGCACGCCGACGGAGGCCGCGCGGGGCGGCTTCGCTGGGGGTCGGCGTGGTGAGGCGATGCATCGGCATCACTTCTAGCAGAAGGGAGGCAGGTGCACAACGGGCTTGCGCGGTTAGAGTCCGACCGCGTGATCGAGCTGCAGTCGCACTCCACCGTC
The DNA here is from genome assembly GCA_037721005.1 of Thermoleophilaceae bacterium. GTDB lineage: Bacteria > Actinomycetota > Thermoleophilia > Solirubrobacterales > Thermoleophilaceae > JAAYBF01. The sequence goes on from JBBJNU010000001.1 coordinate 26,944, forward strand.
TCCGACGGCGAACTCGAGCCCGCAGGGGTGGTGGAGGCCGCTGCGGCGGCCGGGGTCACCACCCTCTCGCTCTCCGACCATGACGCCATCGACGGCCTCGAGGCGGCCTCCGAGGCGGCCAAGGCCGCGGGGATCGAACTGGTGCCCGCGGTCGAGATGTCCTGCGGGCATCCCGTCGCCGAGGAGCTGCACATGCTCGGCTACTGGATCGACCTCGACACTATCGCCGCCGCCTGCAAACGGGCCCAGGCCGAGCGCGTGGCCCGGGCCGAGGAGATCATCGCCAACCTCAACCAGGCGGGCGTGGAGGTCACCCTCGAGGGGGCGATCGAGCAGGCCGGCGACGCTGCCTCGGTCGGGCGCCCGCACATCGCCAAGGCGGCGGGGGTCACCGACATGGGCCCCTTCTTCGAGAAGTACCTGATCCCCGGCACGCCCACCTTCGTGCCGCGGCGCTGGCCCTCCACGCCGGAGGCCGTGGATCTGATCCACGGCGCGGGGGGCGCGGCGGTGCTCGCCCATCCCTTCTGGGATCTCGATGAGCCGCAGACCGTGGCCGACCTGATCGACGAGCTCGACCTCGACGGCGTGGAGGTCTTCTATCCCTCCCACACCCACGAGCAGACCGAGTTCCTCGTGGGCCTGTGCCGCGACCGAGGGCTCGCCCTCACCGCCTCGTCGGACTTCCACGGACCCGACCACAAGATGTTCTCCCGCTTCGGCGCCTACGACACCTACGGCCTGGCCCAGCCGGAGGTGCCGGCCCGGCCGAGCTGAGCCGTGCTCGCCCAGACCCCCTACGGCGGTGAGCTCGTCGATCTCGTGGTGGGCCACGAGAGAGCGGCCGAGCTGCACGAGGAGTCGCGTGATTGGCAGTCGTGGAGCCTCACTCCCAAGCAGCTCGCCGATCTCGAGCTGCTGCTCTGCGGCGCGTTCTCGCCGCTGCGGGGCTTCATGGCACAAGCCGACTACGAGTCGGTGCGCGACTCCATGCGCCTCGCCGACGGAACCCTGTGGCCCATCCCGATCACGCTCGGCCTGCCGGAGGAGATGGCGCAGGCGCTGAGCTCCGGCGACCGGGTGGCGCTACGCGATCCCGAGGGCGTGATGCTCGCGGCCATCTGCGTGCAGGACGTGTGGGCGCCCGACCGCGACCTTGAGGCCGAGCGGGTCTGGGGCACGACCGACCCCCGTCATCCCGGGGTGCGCCAGCTGATGGAGGGCATTGGCCGGCACTTCCTCGCGGGCGACCTCGAGGGCCTCGCCAAGCCCACGCACCACGATTTCATGGGGCTGAGGCTCAGCCCCGCGGAGGTGCGCGCCGAGATCGAGCGGCGCGGCTGGGAGCGGGTGGTGGCTCTCAGCACGCGCAACGCGATGCACCGCGCGCACCAGGAGCTCACGCTGCGCGTGGCCGAGGAGCTCGGGGCCGGGGTGCTCCTGCACCCGGTGGTCGGCCCGCTGCGCACGGGCGACGTGGACCACTTCACCCGCATCCGAACCCTCCAGGCCCTACTCGCGCGCTACCCCACGGACGCCGCGATGCTCGCACTGCTTGGGCTGGCGATGAGGGCGGCCGGCCCCCGCGAGGCCCTTTTTCACGCGATCATCCGCCGCAACTTCGGGGCCACCCACCTCTTCGTGAGCGAGAACTACGCCGGGCCCGGAGAGGACGCCGGTGGGCCGTTCCACGGACCGGACGAGGCCAAGGACGCTCTGCGTGAGCACGAAGAGGAGGTCGGCGTGACGATGGTGCCCTTCGAGACGCTCGTCTGGGCCCCGGACCGCGGCGCCTTCGTAAGCGAGGACGAGCTCGAGGACTCCGAGACCGTGCTCTCGATCTCCGACTCCGGCCTGCAGGAGCATCTCGAGTTCGGCCGCGAGCTACCCGAGTGGTTCACGCCGCCCGAGGTGGCCCGCGAGCTCCGTCGCGCCCGACCGCCGCGGTCGCGCCAGGGGTTCACGGTGTTCATGACCGGCCTGTCGGGCTCGGGCAAGTCCACGGTGGCCAACGCACTCATGGCCCGGCTCCTCGAGCTGGGCGACCGCAACGCCACGCTGCTGGACGGCGATGTGGTTCGCCACCACCTCTCGTCAGAGCTCGGGTTCTCGCGCGAGCACCGCGAGATCAACGTGCGCCGGATCGGATGGGTGGCCTCGGAGATCACGAAGAACGGCGGCGTGGCCGTCTGTGCCCCCATCGCCCCCTACCGCGCGGTGCGCGACGACGTGCGGCGGATGATCGAGCCGGCGGGCGGCTACATGCTGGTGCACGTATCCACGCCCCTTGACGTCTGCGAGGGCCGCGACCGCAAGGGCCTCTACGCCAAGGCCCGCGCCGGCAAGCTCAAGCAGTTCACCGGCATCTCGGACCCCTATGAGGAACCTACCGACGCCGAGGTCACGATCGACACCACGCGGACGAACGCCGCGGACGGCGCGCAGGCGATTCTCGACCACCTGGTCGCCGAGGGCTACCTGAAGGCCTCCTAGAGGAGGCCGTCCAGCGCCGCCAGGAAGAGGTCGTTCTGCTCCCGCGTGCCGTAGGTGACCCGCAGGTTGCCCTCCTCACCCAACGCCCGCCCTGCCCGCACGATCACGCCCCGGTCGGCCAGTCCGCTCACTATCGCGTCCTCGTCACGGTCGACCAGCGAGACCCACGAGAAGTTGGCCTGGCTTTCGGTGCTCTCCAGGCCGCGGTCGGCGAGCTCTGACTCCACGTGCACGCGCTCCACCACGGTGTGCTCGATCCGCCGCTCGACCTCGTCCACGTGGCGGATGGCCTCAGCCGCGGCAGCCTGGGCCAGGGCGTTCACGGAGAAGGGCTGGCGCACCCGGTCGACGGCGAGGCGGAAGGCCTCGGAGCCGATCGCGTAGCCGGCGCGCAGCCCGCACAGGCCGTAGATCTTGGAGAACGTGCGCAGGACCACGAGGTTGGCGTGCTTCTTGAGCAGGTCGATCGACTCCCCCGGGTCCTGCAGCAGGTTGAACTCCACGTAGGCCTCGTCGAGGATCACCGCCACGTGTCGCGGCAGGCGTGCCACGAAGGCGTCGATCTCGTCGATCCCGACCGCCGTGGCCGTGGGGTTGTTCGGGTTGCACACCAGCACGAGGCGGGTGGCCGCGTTCACCTCTCGCGCCATCGCGTCGAGGTCGTGGACCCCGTGGCCGTCGAGCGGCACCTCGACCGCCCGGGCGCCCGACTGCGCGGCCAGGTGGGGGTACATCGAGAACGACGGCCAGGCGTACACGATCTCCGCCCCGGGCTCGAGCAGGGCCTCGGCGGCGGCCATCAGGATCTCGCATGAGCCATTGCCGACGGCGACCTTCGCCATCGGCACATCGCAGCGATCGGCGATGCGGCGCCGCAGCGCCGACTTGGCCGGGTCCGGGTAGCGGTTCAGCGTCTCGAGCTGACCCTGGATCGCGCCAATCACCGCCGGGGGCGGCCCCCACGGGGTCTCATTGGAGGCCAGCATGATCAGGCCATCGTCAGTGCCGTAGCTCGCCGCGGCCGGGTACACCGGGATCGACTCCAGGCGGCGGTTGAACTCCACCCCGCTCACTGCGCCCCCTCGAGGTCGCGCCGCAGGGCCACGGCCTCGCGTAGGTAGACGTGCTGGGCGGGGCGCTCGGGGTCCGCGTAGCAGTGCAGCATGAGCCGGATGGTGAGCGGGAGCGACCCAGGCACGGCAAGCTCGCGCGTGCAGAGCAGGGGCACGGCCCCGAGGCCGAGGTTGCGGGCGGCCACGGCGGGGAACTCGGCGTCGAGGTCCTCCGTGCAGGTGAAGATGCACGACACCATGTCGGCGGGGTCGAGCTCGTTGCGCTCCATCACGGCGCTCACGAGCTCAGAGGTGGCTTCAAGGATGGCCTGAGCGTCGTTGGACCCCACGGTGGTTGCGCCCCTGAGCGCGCGTAGCTTCACGCGGCGCAGTTAAGCAACCTGGTCAGGCGGGCGTGCGCAGCGAAAGGCCATCCACTCGCTCGAAGTGGCCTACGTTGCGGGTCATCAGCTCCAGGCCGCGCTCGAGCGCCGTGGCCGCGATCAACGCGTCGGGCAGCGCGAGTTGGGTGGTCCGGCGAACAAGCCCCGCCCGTTCTGCCGTCGCGCGGTCAACGGGGTGTTCTGAGAAGGGCGCGAGCAGCAGATCGATGCCAGCGCGGTCCGCCTCGCGGCCGGAAAGCAACTCAGCGCGAGTGACCACCGAGTAGGCCAGCCGGTCTTCGCCGGGATCTATGCGCCGGAAAGCCCGGAGGTGATCGATGAAGACATCTGTGTCCACGAGCAGTTCATCCATACCCGCGGTCCCACTCGTCGCGGGAGGGGACCTCGAGGTCGGGCAGCGCCCCGTAGGTGGCGTCCAGTGCCTCCTGAACGCCGGCCCCGCTTGCCTCGGTGTAGGAGTCCACCGCGGCGCGGATCACCGCGGCGAGCGACCTTCCGTCGCGGCGGCGGATCGCGTCGATCCGGGCCCGCTGGAGCTCGGTTAGGTAGATCTGAGTGCGCGTAGACGCCATATACAGCACAGCATACATCAAGTGCTCAATCTGTGGCGCCTCGCAACCGCTCGATCTCGTTCGCGGTCAGCCGACGTGAGGTCCCCGGTGCGAGCCCGTCCAAGCGCAACGGCCCGAAGGCGATGCGCTCGAGGCCGGCCACGTGGTGGCCTACGGCCTCGCACATCCGCCTCACCTGGCGCTTCTTGCCCTCGCTGATCGTGAGCTCGATCACCCCTGGCCCGGCGCGCCGCACCCGGGCGGGAGCGGTGCGCCCGTCCTCGAGCTGTACCCCCTCGCGTAGCGAGCGCAGCGCTCGCTCACCCACCAGGGGCGGTTTCACCTTCACCCGGTAGGTCTTTTGGACGCCGTAGCGCGGGTGCGTGAGGCGGTCGGCCAGCTCGCCGTCGTTGCTGAGCAGGATGAGGCCGGTGGTGTCGGCGTCCAACCGGCCCACCGGATAGAGACGCAGCTCCGAGTCGATCAGGTCGACCACGGTGGGGCGGCCGTGTGTGTCCTTTGCGGTCGAGACGACCCCCGCGGGTTTGTTCAGCACGTACACCTCGCGCCGCTCTGGCGAGACCGGGGCACCGTTCACCGCCACCTTGCTCGTCTCGTCCACGTCGCGGGCCGGATCGGTCACCTGCCTGCCCCCCACGGTCACGCGACCATCGGCGATCAGCTGCTCGGCCGCTCTGCGCGAGGCCACGCCTGCGTGAGCCAGGTACTTCCCTAGGCGCACCGAGCCTAGGCGGCGGACGCGCCGGTGGGTGCGGGCTCGGTGTGCGAAGGACCGCGCTCACGAAACCAGTCGATGGTGCGCTGCAGCCCGTCCTCGAGCGAGGTCGACGCCTGGAAGCCGAACCTGTCGAGCGCCCGTGACGTGTCGAGCGCCCGGCGCGGCTGACCATCGGGCTTGGTGGGATCCCAGCGCAACCGCCCCTCGAAACCGACGAGCCTCGCGATCGTCTCCGTGAGGTCCTTGATGGTTATCTCGCTCGAGGCGCCCACGTTCACCGGCTCCGGGCCGTCGAGACGCTCCGTGGCGGCCACGATCGCCTCCGCGCAGTCGTCCACGTAGAGAAACTCCCGCGACGCCGACCCCGTGCCCCAGCAGTCCACATGTCCGGCGCGCGTGATGCGTGCCTCCTCGCACTTGCGGATGAGGGCGGGGATCACGTGGCTCGAGTGCAGATCGAAGTTGTCACCCGGCCCGTAGAGGTTCACCGGCAGGAGGTACACGCCGTTCAGTCCGTACTGCTCGCGGTAGGCCTGCAGCATCACCAGCAGCGCCTTCTTGGCCACCCCGTACGGCGCGTTGGTCTCCTCCGGATACCCGTTCCAGAGCTCGTCTTCGGTGAAGGGAACCGGGGTGTGCTTGGGGTAGGAGCACACCGTGCCCACCTGCACGTACTTGCTGACCCCCCGGCGCCGGGCCTCCTCGATCATGTTCAGTCCCATCGCCATGTTCGCGTAGAAGAAGCGCCCGGGGTTGTCGCGGTTGGCGCCGATGCCGCCCACCTCGGCGGCCAGGTGCACCACGGTGGCCGGTTGGGCCGCCTCGTAGGCCCGGGCCACGGCGTCGGCCTCGATGAGATCGAACTCGCTTCGGCGTGGCACGAAAACCCCCGTGGCGCCGGCAGCCTCGAGGCGTTCACGCACCTGGGCGCCCAGGAAGCCCGAGCCGCCGGACAGCAGAATCCGCTTGCCGCGAACGTGGTCGGCCATGGTGGTTGAGGGTAGCTGCGCCGAGACTGCTCAGTCGGCCGGCAGGCCGGGAATCGCCCCGTTACGAAAGGCGTCCACAAAGCGCCGGTGGTCGTCGCGCACGAGCTGTGAGTAGTCCGCGCCGAAGGCCGCCAACTCGGAGGCGAAGGCCTCCTCCTCCCCGCCCACCTTGCCCATGATCGCCTCCTCGGTCTGGAAGTCCACCAGGGCCTGCTCGTTGCCTGCGTCGGACACGCAGTGGATCTTGGCCGTGGCCTTTCCGAGCCAGCCCACGAGGGGAAGGATCTCGTCGGGCTCGGCCACCAGGCCCCAGTCGAGATCGGCCACGTGTGGCGAGAGCTCGGACACCACGTAGCCCTCCTCGCGCAGCTCGCACCAGCCGAGCCAGGGGTCCGCGTGGGCCTGCAGCGCACGCTGGGACACCGCCGTGCGGTGCCCCTGATGATCGAAGTACTCGGCTATGTCCTTGTCGGTGACCACCGCGCTGAGCGCAGCTACGTTGCCCTGCTTCATCGAGAGCACGACATCGTTCTCGAGGGCCTGTGTGCGGCCCTCGATCAACAGGTTGTAGGCCGGCAGCCCGGCGCTCCCGATTCCGAAGCCGGTACGCCCCACGATGTCCTTCACGGTGTAGGTCACGCTGTCTTCGCGCTTGGTCTCGGGAATCGTCTCGAGGTAGTGCTGGTAGGCGGCGTAGACCTCTCCCTGCTCGTCCGCTCCCAGGCGCCGCACGCCGCTGCCCTCGCGAAAGCGTCGCTCGTGATCGGCAATGGAGGTGAGGGAGTCGAGCAGCCCCACCTGGGTCTTCATCCGGGCCTCGAGCAGCACGGCGTGCACGGCGCCGTCGGTGTTGTCGAGGGTGAGGCGGAAGTCCTCGTCCTTGTCGCCCTCGTGGAAGGCCTCCACCTGGGCGATGTAGCTCCCGACGTAGTTCTCGATCGTCTCCTTGATGGTCTGGTCCGACAGGGCTTTCGAGAAGCCGAGCAGCCCGAGGCTGGCGGCCATGCGGCGAAGGTCCCAGGTGAAGTGGCCGAGGTAGGCCTCGTCGAAGTCGTTCACGTCGAACACGAGCACGCCGTCGGAGCTCATGTAGGTGCCGTAGTTCTCGGCGTGCAGGTCCCCCTGTATCCAGACCCGCGAGGTGCGCTTGTCCGCAAAGCGGTCCGGGAGCGTGTCCATGTCCGAGTAGAAGAGATATGCGCTGCCTCTGTAGAAGGCAAACGGGTCGGCGGCCATCTTGCGGAACTTGCGCCGGAAGGCGCGCGGGTCGTTCTCGATGAGGCGCGAGAACGCCTCCGAGAGCACCGTGACGATGTGCTCCTGGCGCGACTCGTCGTCGCCCACGAGCTGTTCGAGCTCTTCCACGGCCTCCACTCTAGGCTCCGCGGGGATGGATCTCGAGCTGCTCGACCGCACCCTCGGCGAGATGGGCGAACCCGCCTTCCGCGCCAGGCAGGTGTGGGAGTGGACGGCGGGCGGGGCTGCCTCCTACGAGCGGATGACCAACCTGCCCGAGCCCCTGCGCCGCGCCCTGGCCGAGCGCGTGCCCATCTCGTCACTCACCGTGGAGCACGAGGCCCTCTCGTCCGATGGCACGGAGAAGGCCCTCTTTCACACGGGCGACGGCCGGCCTATCGAGACGGTGCTCATGCGCTATAGGGGTTCGAAGGATTCGGCATCCATGCCAAATTCTTCCCGCGGGCGGCGCTCGCTGTGTCTCTCGAGCCAGTCGGGGTGTCCGCTCACCTGCACGTTCTGCGCCACGGGCACCATGGCCTTCGGGCGCAACCTCAGTGCCTCGGAGATCCTCGACCAGGCCCTGCACTTCCGGCGCAAGGAGCCGGTGGACCATGTGGTGTTCATGGGGATGGGCGAGCCGCTACTCAACCTCGACGGCGTGCTGGGGGCCTGCGAGCGGTTGCCCGAGATCGGCATCCACCCCTCGAGCACCACGATCTCCACCGTCGGCTGGATCCCCGGGATCGAGCGCCTCGCCGAGCGCGACGGGCCCACGATCCGCCTGGCCCTCTCCCTGCACGCTCCCGACGATGCCCTTCGCTCGGAGCTCATGCCCGTGAACGACCGCTACCCGCTGGCCGACGTGCTCGACGCGTGCCGGCGCTGGCACGAGGCGCGCAAGCGTAAGGTGTACGTGGAGTACCTGATGCTCTCGGGCGTGAACGACAGCTACGAGCAGGCGCTTGCGCTTGCGGCGGTGCTGGAGCCACGGGGCGCGTTCAAGGTGAACCTCATCCCCTACAACCCGACCGACTCGGGCTTCGAAGGCTCGAGCCGTGAGGCCATCGCCACCTTCCGGGAGGCGCTGGAGGACAGGGGGGTGCCGGCTACGGTCAGACTGACGCGGGGGCGCGATATCCACGCCGCCTGCGGACAGTTGGCCGTGAGCGCCGCGGCTCGCTGATCTGCGAGGCGCGCAGCTCCAGGAGCGCCAGCGGCCCGGCCGTACGCTCGAACGGATCGGCGAAGCCGGCACTGCCATCCAGCTTGACCGCCGCCAGAAGCCGCCCACCGCTTTCGGCGAGCAACATCTGCGCGCCGTCATAGAGCGTGGAGTCCAGGCGCGCGAGCCGCCCCAGGTCGAGGGAGTCACGGTGGGTCGAGAGCCGGATCGTGAGTTCGGTGTTCATCGGGCAGCCTCCGGTGTGTTCGTTGGATGGGATCCGACGGCGACCACACGCGGCCGCCACGGCAGCCGGCCCTCAGCGCTGAGCCACGAGCCGCCGACGATCATCACGAGACCGGCGAACGTGGCGGGGCCGAAGGGCTCGCCGAGCAATGTGACTCCGTAGAGCACCGAGAAGCCCGGCGCCACGTAGGCCACGAGCGAGGACTTCGTGGGCCCGACCTCGGCGATCAGGGTGTAGAAGAGCACGAACGAGACGCCGGTGCCGAGCACGCCGAGTGCCGTCAGAGCGCCGATTGCCTTGGCGCCTGGGGTGTCGGCGGGCAGGGAGGCCAGCGCGAATGGCAGCGTCATGAGAGCACTCGTGCCCATCGATGCCGTGACCGCTCCGATCGGCTTGGTCCCGCCCATCTTGCGCCTGAAGTAGAAGGCCCCGAGCGCATAGCCCAGCGACGCCAGCACCACGAGCAACCCGCCGAGCAGGGCGGCGCCCTCGCCACCTGTTTCAACCCCGAGCAGCAGCACCACTCCGGAGATGCCCAGGACCACGCCCACGATGCTCACCGCGCGGGTGCGTTGCTCACGCTCGAGACGGATGGCCAGCAGGAAGGTGAAGATGGGCGCGGTGGCCACGAGTATTCCCGCGAGCGAGGAGGAGATCTCCTGCTGGCCGAACGAGATGAGCATGAACGGGGCAGCCACCTGGATCAGGGCGAGCACCACGACGATGCCGGCGCGTTCGCGCAGCCCCTCCAGGGCCCCGGTGCGAATCGCGAAGGGCAGCAGGATCATCGAGGCGAGGGCGGTACGCGCGCACACCACGACTGCCGGGGACACGTCCTCGAGCGCGACCTTGATGAACAGGTAGGAGGCCCCCCATAGGGCGGAGAGGGCGAGGAACTGGATCCAGGAGCGGCGAATCATGGGCTGGGTCGAATATGCCAAGTGGGGCTCATTAGTTCAAACGACGGCTACCACTACCTGCGATAAGGTGCCCTTATGCTCGATGTCAAGCGGATGAAGGTGCTTCGTGAGGTCGCTGCCCGGGGTTCGTTCTCGGCGGCCGCGGAAGCGATGTCGTTCACGCAGTCCGCGGTGTCACAACAGATCGCGGCCCTGGAACGTGAGACGGGCTCGACCCTTCTCGAGCGCAGCCCCCGCGGCGTGCACCTGACCGACGCCGGTCGCGCACTCGTGTCTCACACCGACGCAATCCTCGCCCGGATCGAGGACGCCGAGGAGGAGCTGGCTGCCCTGGCCGGGTTGCGGGGAGGGCGACTACGGCTCGCCGCCTTCCAGAGCGGTGGCGCAACGCTGTTGCCCCGCGCCGTAAAGGACTTTCACGATCGCCACCCCGCCGTGGAGATGTCGATGGTGGAGGCCGAGCCCGGTGAGGCCCAGCAGCGCCTGCGTGAAGGGGACATCGACCTCGCGGTGATCTATGACTTCGAGCGGCTCCCCGGCTCGCTGAGCTCGGAGCTGGAGCTCTCCCATCTGATCGACGACCCCTACCAGGCCGTGATCTCAAAGGACCATCCCCTGGCCGCCCGCCGCCGGCTACGACTGGCCGACCTGTCCGGCGACCCGTGGATCGCCGGGACGCCGAGGTGTGGTTGCCGGGCCATCACCGACCGGGCATGCGAGGACGCGGGCTTTGACGCCCGGGTGGCTTTCGAGGCCGACGAGACGATGGCCGCGCAGGCGCTCGTGGCCGCCGGTGTCGGGGTCACGATCTTCCCGCGTCTCGCCCTCAACCCGCTCCATCCCGGAGTGGTAACTCGCTCGCTTGGCCGCGAGGCCCCGGTGCGGCGCATCTGGGCCGCCCGCACGACCGAGGGCTATCGCTCGCCGGCCAGCGAGGCGATGGTGCAGATCCTGCTCGACGTTGCCGAGGAATTCCGGGGCGACACCGAGCTGGCCGCCGTTTCCTAGCGATCCAGGGCGATCCACCCCTGCGCCAGCTCGGCCGACGGATCGCCAAGCTCGTCGATCTCGGCCGGCAGCACCAGAGCCCCGCGCCGGCGCACCTGAGCGGCCTCCGCTCGGGGCACGTCGAAGGCAACGCGGGCGTTGTACGCGGCCGCGGGCGGCAAAGGGAAGAGCCTTGAGCGCGCCAGGAAGACCGAAGCGGGTGCCTCTTCGAACGTGCGCTTACCTATGCGAAGCTGCGGGGTCAGGGAGCGGATGAGCGTCTTCGTGCGCAGGCGATAGTCCACAATCACGAAGCGTCCACTCGCAGTCTCCGGAGGGAGGAGCTTCGGCTTTAGTGCGGGTCGCACCTCGGTCTTGCGCACCGTGGCCTCGAACGCCGGAGTCGCGAGCGCCGAGTTGCCGCGGGCAACGGTCACGGGCACACCGCGCAGGCTGCACGCCTCGCCGCGGTCGCGCAGCGGGTCCCGGCGGCAGGGCCGCTCGCGAGGGGGCAGGAGCCCGGGCCGGCCGAGGTACGCGGCGCGAACCGCACGCTCGAGGCGATTGAACTGGGGATTTGTGCGCCTCTTCGACCCCGCACTCCAGTCGAGCACGAGGTGCCGGCCGTAGGACTTCCCAGCCGACCAAGTGGAACCTGAGCGCGTCCAGCGGATCCCGCGAGCACCGGGCCTCCGCGCGCCGCGGAGCACCTCGCGCCGATCCGCTCGGTCGCGGGTCCAGACGAGGGAGTAAGTGCCGAGACGAGCGAAGCGGTTCGGCTCAGCCGGCACCTCGAGGCGCGTGCCCACGAGGTCGTCGAGCGAGCGCGAGAGCCGGACACCGGTCAACTGGGCGAAACGCTCCGTGAACTGCTCAGGCGAGGCGGCCGGCTTCGGTCCTGTCTCGACCTTTCGGTCCCCTTCCTTCTTCTCGCCACCGCACCCCACGGCGCAGAGCGCGAGAGCGGCACAGGTTGCCGTTGCGCCTGCGCTTGGCTTCATTCGCACGAGCCACACGCTAGAGCGCCCGCCCCAGAAGCGCGCCGGGGCGACCACGAGCTCGTTCGCCGCCGGGTCAGGCTTCCGTCCGCGCCTCGCCCGCCTTGAGCAGACGGTCGCGCAGGTCGCGCTCGTCCTCGGGCGAGGGGTCGAACTGGGACACGTCCGGTAGGGCGTCAAGCGCCTCGAGGCCGAAGAGACGCTGGAACAGATCGGTGGTGCGGTAGAGCACGGCACCGAACCGAGAACGCCCGGATTCCTCGATCAAACCCCGCTCGAGCAGGGTGGACACCGCGGACTCCGAAGCCACGCCGCGGATGCGCGCCACCTCGGGGCGCGAGACGGGCTGTAGGTAGGCGACGATGCCCAAGGCTTCGGCCTGGGCCTGCGTGAGCGGAGGGGTTCGCGGCCGGGCGAACAGGCGCCGGGCGGCGCGCTCAGCGACCGGGTCGGTGGCGAGTGCGAAGCCTCCGGCCACCTCACGCAGCACCACGCCGCGGTAGCCGTCGGCGTAGTGCTCGCGAAGCCGCGCCAGGGCCTCGAGCACCTCGCCTTCGGAGGACTCGCAGGCGTCGGCCAGCCGCTCGAGCGATACCGGCTCGGAGGAGAGGAAGAGCAACGCCTCGACGACGCGCGCGAGCTCGTTCACGACGGCTGGGCCCCGGCGGTCACGGTGATCGGGCCGAACGGCTCGGGCTGATGCCAGGCGGCCTCGCCGGCCTTGTAGAGCTCGAGGAGGGCGAAGAGCGTGACCGCTTCGGTGAGGCGATCGGCGCCGCGCACGGCGTCGTCGAATCCAAAGCTCTCTGCACGCGCGAGCAGGCCTCGCAGGTGAGCGAGCCGGGCCTCGATCGACACGTGGGGCCTGGCCACGTGGCCGAGGTCGAGCTTCGGCGGGTGGCGCAACAGGCCGCCGATCGCTTCTGCCAGCAGCTCGGGCCGGTAGGTGGCCTCCGCGGTCTCTAGGGCCACGCGGCGCAGGGACGGCGGCAGGGGCGCCGAGCGGTAGCGGTAGCCGGACTCGGCGGTCAGGCGCTCTTTGAGGTGCTCGGCCGCCATCTTGTAGCGGCGGTACTCGAGCATCCGGGCGAGCAGCTCCTCGGCGGCTTCCCCCGGCTCGATGTCGAGGCCCTCGGCCTCCTCGGAGGGCAGCATGAGCCGCGACTTGAGCTCGAGCAGGGCGGCGATCAGCAGCAGGAACTCTGTGGTGGCCTCCAGATCGAGCTCGCCCGCGCGCTCGAGGTGATCGATGTAGGCGATTACCACGTCGAGAAGCTCGACCTCCAGCAGATCCACCTCCTCGCGAAGAACGAGGGTGAGCAGAAGGTCGAAGGGCCCGTTGAAGACCTCCAGGTCGAGCTCGAGGGCGGCGATCGACATGCGGAGCAGACTAGAACGGCGAGGGGTCAGAACGACGAGGGACCGACGAGGGTCAGACCCCTTGAGTTAAGGCCACTCAGGGGGTCTGACCCCTAGTTGAAGTTCGGTAGGCGTTTTCCGCCCGCGTCGCGAAGCACCAGGCGCCACAGCCTGCGCACCACCTCCGGGTGCTGCGCCGCCACGTCGCGGTGCTCCCCCGGGTCGCGCCGCGTGTCGAACAGGCGCTTGTCCTTGCCCTGGTTGTCGGAGATCAGCAGCCAGCGGTCGTCGCCGGCGCTCACGTAGGCGCCGTAGGACGAGGTGAAGGTCTCGCGCCGGGGCGGGCGCTTGCCGGCGAAGAGCAGCGAAAGGTCCACCCCGTCCATGGCGTCTGGCACGGGGCGGCCTAGGTAGGAGAGGGCGGTGGGGGCGATGTCGTGGGTGGAGGCCCGGTAGGCCGTGCTCCTTCCGGCCCTCCGGCGCTGGGGGTCGCGGATGATCAGCGGCACGTCGGTCACCTCCCTGTACATCTGCGACGGCGCCTTTCCCACCTGCCCGTGCTCGCCGAGCAGCACGCCGTGGTCGGAGAGCACCATCACCACGGTGTCCCCTGCGACCGCCGAGCGGTCGAGACTGGCGAGGAAGCGCCCGAACCAGGCGTCGACCATCGTGAGCTCCGCCTTGTAGAGGTTGCGCACGCTGCGCATGGCGGTTGGGGTGAGGCCGAAGCGCTCGATCCTTCCGCCCGGAGGGAAGAACGGCTGGATCGGCTTGACGCCTCTGAACCTGCCCTTGCCGTACATGCGCAGGTAGCGATCCGGCGGGTCCCAGGGCTCGTGCGGGTCGAAGGAGTCGACCACCAGCGCGAACGGCCGCCGGCTCGCGGCCGCCTCCGCCACCCAGCGCGACGCGGCGGTGAAGACCCGGGGCGCCAGGTAGTCCTCTTCGGAGTCGCGGCCGAAGTTGGCGTTGAGGAACTCCTCGATGCGCCGCCGGGTGGTCTTGTCGCGCAAGAGCGGTGGCAGGGCGTGGCGCTCGAGCCGCGCTCGCGAAGTCCGGTCACGTGGCTTTCCGCGAAAGGGCACCTGGCCCTTCACCGTGACCGGGTGCGTGAAGCGCGCCCGGAAAGGGTCGTAGGCCCCGGAGAGAATGTGCGGGTTGTCGGTCACGTAGCCCGTGCGATAGCCCGCCCTCTCCAGCAGGTCCGTGAACACCGGAACGCTCCGCGCGATCGGCTGCCAACCCGGCTGCTGAGGCAGCCCCGGTGTCGGGTCCCAGCCGCGGAACGGATAGATCCGCCGCCCGGTCATGATGGTCCTCCGCGCCGGGATAGTCGGGAAGGCCTCTGGGCGATACCGCGTGAACGACAGACTCTCCCGCGCGAAAGTGTCGAGGTTGGGCGTGCGCACTCGGCGGCTGGCCAGGTAGTCCGCTCGCACGTTGTCGAGCACCACGACCACCACGTTCTTCGCCCGGGGCGTGGCCCCGAGCAGCGCGTCCCCTGCCGATCCGAGCAGCGCCGCTCCCGCCGCTCCTCCTCCGAGCTCGAGGAACCGCCGCCGTGTGAGCTCGCCGCCTTTCCCGAGGGCGCCGCTCATCCTGAGATAGCCCCTACCGGCCCGAAGCGCGGAAGGGTGCCGCCGGCATCGTCGAGCACCTCGCCGAAGAGGCGCCGCGCCACATCGGGCTTGCGCCCGGAGATATCGCGGCGCTCGCGCGGGTCACGAAGCGTGTCGAAGAGCTGGCGCCGCCCGCCCTGGTTGTCCGCGATCAGGAACCACCGCCCGTCCCCGGCCACCACGCTGTCGTCATAGCTGGCGGTGAACACGGGGCGCGCGGGGGGGTCACCGCCATCGAAGATCACGCTGAGGTCCTCGCCTTCCATGCGGCCGGGGGGCTTGACGCCGAGCGCCGAGAGCACGGTTGGTGCGATGTCGTAGGTGGAGGCAAAGAAGTCGCTCGTGCGCCCGGCAGCGCGGCCGGACGGGTCGCGAATCATGAGCGGCACGTCCACGATCTGGCGGTAGGCCTTCGACCCGGTCTTGCCCACGAAGCCGTGCTCGCCGAGCAGCACGCCGTGGTCGCTCATCGTCACCACCAGTGTGCTCTCGGCGAGGCCCGAGGCGTCCAGGTGATCGAGCAGGCGCCCGAGCCAGAGGTCGGTGAAGGTGACCTCGGCCGCGTAGAGCTCACGGACGCGGCGCACCAGCTCCGGCGTGAGCCCGGTCAGCTCCACGTTGGCGATGGGAGGAGCAAAGGGCTGGATGGGCTCCGCGCCGCCGCGCACCGGCTCGCCGTACATGCCGGCGAAGGCCGGCGGCGGATCGAAGGGCTCGTGGGGACCGAAGGCATCGACCACCAGAGCGAACCGCCTTCGTGAGTCGCGTTTGCTCAGCCATTGCACGGCCGAGCGGAAGACCTTGGCGGTAGGATAGTCGTCTTCCCTTGATCGGCCGAGGTTCTCGGCGAGGTACTCGCGCACCCGGTCCTCCGCAGGGGTCCCGCGCAGCGGCTCCGGGGTGTTCTTGCGCACCAGTTCTTCACCCACACTGCGTCGCGAGGGCCGCGCCGCGGGAACCTGTCCCGCCACTCCGCGGACGCTGTCGAGGCGCTCGCGAAACGCTGCGTAGGGAGGCGAGAGGATCCAGGGGTTGTCGGTCACGTACCCCGTCTCGAAGCCGGACTGGCCGAGAAGGTCGAGAAAGCTCGCCCTCCGCGGTGCGATCGTGGTCCAGCTCGGGCCGGGCGGCAGACCCTCGATCGCCTGCCAATCCCGAAAAGGAAACGAGCGTCGGCCGGTGAGGATCGCGCGGCGGGCCGCCACGGTGGGAAACGCCTCAGGCCGAGCGCGCGTGAAGCGCAGGCTCTGACGGGCCAGGGCGTCGAGCTCCGGGGTCTTCGCCCGATCGCCGCCGTAGGCGCCCAGGTGATCCGAGCGCAGGTTGTCGATCACCACCACAATCACGTTCTGCGGGCCGCCTTTCGCCCGCGGCCCGTCGCCATCGCCCTCGCCCTCGCCCTCGCCCTCGGCGAGCAGGTAGCCGCCCGCTCCCAGGGCGGCCAGACCCGCCGCTCCCGCGCCGCCGCGCAGGAGGTCCCGGCGCCTCAGCGAGCTCACTTCGGCGCCGGGGCCCCGACGCCCATCGCCGCGCGAACGTCCGACAGTGTCTCGGACGCCATCGCGCGAGCTCGCTCCGCACCGCTCGACAGGCCCCTCTCAAGCGCTGCTTCGTCGGGCCGCAGCTGGGCGTAGCGCTCACGTACCGGGCGTAGGAACGAGGCGATCTCTTCGGCTAGGGCACCCTTGAAGTCCCCGTAGCGCTTTCCCTCGAAGTCAGCCTCCACCTGCTCAGGTGTGGCGCCCCGGATGGCAGCGGTCACCTCGATCAGGTTCGAGATCCCCGGCTTGTCGGGTCCGCGACGCACGTCCGACCCGGAATCGGTGACCGCGGACTTGACCTTCCTCAGGATCGACTTCTCGTCGTCGTCCACAAAAACGAGGCCGCGTTCCTCGCTGTGGGTGGTGGACATCTTGCGCCCCGGGTCCTGCAGATCCATGATCCGGGCGCCCACGCCGGGGATGCGGTGCTCTGGGGCCACGAGCACGTCGCCGTAGGTGGCGTTGAAGCGCTCGGCGATGTCACGCATGAGCTCCACGTGCTGGCGCTGGTCGTCGCCCACCGGCACCTCGTGCGCGCGGTAGGCCAGCACGTCGGCGGCCTGGAGCACCGGGTAAAGGAAGAGGCTCGTGCGCACCAGTTCGCGCTCGCGCTCGGCCTTGTCCTTGAACTGATGCATGCGGGTGAGGTCGCCGTAGGCCGTGACCGCGCTCAAGAGCCAGCAGAGCTCGGAGTGCTCGCGAACGTCGGACTGGCGAAAGAGCACGCAGCGCTCGGGGTCCAGTCCGGCGGCCATGAGCATCGCCGCGGTGTCGTACACGTAGCGCGGCAGGGCAGCCGGCTCGTAGGCCAGGCTGGTGGCGTGAAGGTCCACGATGCAGTAGATCGCCGGATCGCCCCGGTCCTGGCCGTCCACGTACTGGCGGATGGCGCCGAGGTAGTTGCCGAGGTGCTTGCGCCCCGAGGGTTGTATGCCGCTGAAGATGCGCACGACCGGCGGCAGTGTATGAGGCGTCATCCTCAGGGCTACAGGTCCGCCCTGTCGGTACCGAGAGAACACGCGATGGCTTCCACCTCCCTCGGCCCCACCCGTCCTGACCGCCTCACGATCTGGCCGGTAGAGGACAGCGGGTTCGGCATCGACATCCGCTGGTCGGGGGCCTCGGGCAATAAACGAGCGACGGTCGTGCGATCGCTCGTCGAGCAGGCCGGTATCCGCGCACGACTCAGCCAAGGCCTCGACGGGCGCGGCTGGGAGCTGCGCGTGGGCCCCGTGCCGGGCGAAGACGTGGCGCGGGTGATCGACGAGTTCGTCTGGTAGGAGCCGGGCTACCGGAGTTCGCTCAGACCGCGCCGGTGGCGCTCGCCGGGTTCTCCTGCGCCCTGGCAGGATCGCCCGGGTTCTCGCCCATGCCCTGCCGCACCACGGGCCGCTTGGCGGCGCCGGCCTCGTCCAGGCGGCGCACCGGCGTCGTATACGGGGCGTTCCTGGCGATCTCCGGGTCCTCCTCGGCTTCGCGCAGAATGGAGCGCACCACCTCGGCGAAGTGGTCCAGGCGCTCCTTGGGCTCGGTCTCGGTGGGCTCGATCATGAGCGCCTCGTCCACCAGAAGCGGGAAGTAGACCGTCGGCGGATGCACCTCGTGGTCGAGCATCCGCTTGGCGATGTCGAGGGTCTTTATCCCCAACTGGTCGCGGGCCCCCTTGCCCGAGAGCACGAACTCGTGCATGCAAATGCGGTCGAAGGCGATCGGCAGGTATCTCGCGATGTCGGGCGCGGCCAGCCGTGCGCGGAGGTAGTTGGCGTTGAGCACGGCCAGCTCGGACGCCTCGCGCAGACCCTCGGCTCCCAGCGAGCAGATGTAGGCGTAGGAGCGCACGAACACGCCGAAGTTGCCCTGGAAGCCGCGCATCTTGCCGATCGACTTCGGACGGTCGTGGTCGAGGTCATAGCGAGGCCCGGCGCCGTTGCCCTCTGCTTCCGTGCGCACGACCTGCGGCCGCGGCAGGTAGGGCTCGATACGGTCGGACACCGCGATCGGCCCCGCTCCCGGACCACCGCCCCCGTGGGGCTGGGTGAAGGACTTGTGCAGGTTGTAGTGCACGATGTCGAAGCCCATGTCGCCGGGCCGGGAGATGCCCATTACGGCGTTCAGGTTCGCGCCGTCGTAGTAGAGGGTGGCTCCCACCCCGTGCACCACCTCGGCGATCTCTGAGATGTTGCGGTCGAAGAGCCCGAGCGTGTTGGGGTTGGTGAGCATGAGGCAGGCAACGTCTTCGGTCGCCTTGGCGCGAAGGTCGGCGATGTCCACGCCGCCGTGCTCGTCGGTGCCCACCTTCACCACCTCATAGCCCGCCATCGTGACGGTGGCGGGGTTGGTGCCGTGGGCCGTGTCGGGGGTGAGCACCTTGTGGCGGTGCTCGCCGCGATCTTCGTGGTAGGCGTGAGTGAGCAGCAGGCCGGCCAGCTCCCCATGCGAGCCGGCGCTCGGCTGCAACGAGACGTGGGGTAAGCCGGCGATCTCACCGAGGGCGCCCTGCAGGCGGTACATGAGCTCGAGGGCCCCCTGCGCGTACTCCGGGTCCTGCAACGGATGCAGGCGCGCGTGACCGGGCAGCGCCGCCACCCGCTCGTGGAGCTTGGGGTTGTGCTTCATCGTGCACGAGCCGAGCGGGTAGAAGCCGGCGTCGAGGTCGAAGTTCTTCTTCGAGAGCCCGTTGTAGTGGCGCACGATCTCGGGCTCGGAGACCTCGGGCAGCACTGCGGGTTCGGTGCGCCGCGCCCACCCGGGCAGCAGGTCCTCGAGGGGAGCCTCGGGCACCTCCTCAACGGGCGGCGTGAAAGCGCGTCGGCCTTCGACCGAGCGTTCGTAAATCGTGAGCGTGTCCTCATCGCCGCGAGGGTCGAGCTTCGCGTCGATCATGCAGCCACGCCCTCGCGTACCGCGCCCACCAGGTGCGCCAGCTGGTCGATGTCGGCCTTCGTGCGCCGTTCGGTGATGGCCACAAGCAGGCCGTCCTCGTACTCCGGGTAGGTGTCTCGCAGCCGGTACCCGGGGTTCACGCCCTCGGCTCGCGCCCGCTCGAACAGCGTGTCGAGATCGGGCACCCGCACGGCGAACTCGCGCACCACGGGGCCGGCGTTGATGGCCTCGAGCCCCAGGGCCTCCCGCGCGTAATGGGTGCGCCGGGCCATCAGCTCGCCCATCTCCACCAGACCCCGCTTGCCGAGCCAGGAGAGGTAGATCACCCCGGCCAGCGCGTTGAGCGCCTGGGCCGTGCAGATGTTGTGCGTGGCCTTCTCGCGGCGGATGTGTTGCTCGCGAGTCTGCAACGTGAGCACGAATCCGCGCTTGCCGTCCACGTCGCGGGTCTCGCCGGCGATCCGTCCCGGCATCTTGCGGATGAAGCGCTCGGCGGCGGAGAAGAAGCCAAAGGAAGGGCCACCGAAATCGAGCCGGTTGCCCAGCGTCTGGCCCTCGCCGACGCAGATGTCGGCGCCAAGCTCGCCGGGAGCCTTCAGGATGCCGAGGGGAAGCGGGTCGGCGGCCACCACGAAGAGCGCGCCGGTGCGCTTGGCGGCCTCCCCAAGGGCGCCCAACTCCTCCACGGTGCCGAGGAAGTTGGGCTGCTGTACGAACACCGCGGCCGTGTCGTCGTCCACCAGATCGGCCAAGGCCTCGATGTCGGTGGCGCCCTCAGCGTCAAGGCCCCCCTCCTCGACGGTCATCCGATACCCGGCCGCGTGGGTGGCGAGCGTCTCGCGCGAGTGGGGGTGCAGGCCACGCGAAACCACGAGCTTCGAGCGCTTGGTCTCCTGCTTGGCCAGGTACCCGGCGGCGGCCACCGCCGACGGTCCCTCGTACACCGAGGCGTTCGAGATCGGCAGTCCGGTGAGCTCTGAGATGGCCGTCTGGAACTCGAACATGACCTGGAGGCCGCCCTGGGAGATCTCGGGCTGGTAGGGCGTGTAGGGAGTGAGGAACTCCGAACGGGAGAGGATCGAGTCGATCAGCGCGGGCACGTAGTGGTCGTACATCCCCGCGCCCAGGAAGGTGACCTCGGAGTCGGCGTGGCGGTTGCGCGCCGCGAGACCCGACAAGTGGTCGAAGACCTCGCTCTCGGACATGCCGGCCGGAAGATCCAGCGGCCGGTCGAGCCGCACCGCCGCGGGGATCTCGTCGAAGAGCTCTTCGAGAGAGCCGACGCCTATGGCGTCGAGCATGGCCTTGCGGTCGGCGTCGGTTGCGGAGGTATAGGTGCTCATGACTGCAGCAGGTTCTTGTACGCGCCCACGTCGAGGAGAGATTCGAGCTCCGAGGTGTCGGAGAGCTTGACCTTTACGAGCCAACCCTCGCCGTAGGGGTCCTCGTTGATCTGCTCGGGCGACTCCGCGAGCGCCCCGTTCACCTCGATGATCTCGCCCGACAGGGGCGCGAACACGTCCGAGACGGCCTTCACGGACTCGACCTCGGCGTAGGGCTGGTCCCTGGACAACGTCTCGCCCACCTCCGGCGGGTCGTAGAACACGACCTCACCCAACGCGTCCTGGGCGTACCAGGTGACCCCGAACACGGCCTCCTCGCCCTCGATGCGCGCCCAGTCGTGCTCGGCGTGGTACTTCAGGTCCTCGGGGTAGCTCTCATCGGCCACTCTCGCCTACTCCTCGCGTTGGATGTTCTCGTTCGGTGCTCGCTCGATGTCTCGGTGCGGTGCTCGCCGGATCATCGATCCGGCTGCGCTCCTCCCGGATCGAGCTGCGCTCCTCCCGCTGGGTGGGTACAGGGGCTTCTCGCGAACCTCGGCGGCGCGTGGCTTGCCGCGCACGTCGACCTCGATGGCCGTGCCCTGCCGCGCCGCCGCTACCGGCACGTAGGCCATGCCGATCCCCAGCCCGAGGCAGGGAGACATCGACCCGCTCGTGACCACGCCGTCGCCGGCCTCCGTGGTCACGGCGTTGCCCTGGCGCGGAATGCCGGGCCCGGTGAAGGCAAAGGGCACCAGCGCGTCGGTGGGCTCGGCGCCCCGAAGCGCTCGCGAGCCGATGAAGTCGGTGTCGAGCTTGCAGCACCACCCGAGGCCCGCCTCGATCGGGTTGCGCTCGGCCGAGAGGTCGTTGCCGTAGAGGTGAAAGCAAGCTTCGAGGCGCAGCGTGTCGCGCGCGCCGAGCCCGGCCGGAGTGACACCCTCTCCCACCAAGGCATCCCACAAGGTGGTCGCCCCTTCCGGGGGAGCCAGGATCTCCACGCCGTCCTCGCCCGTGTAGCCCGTGCCGCACACGAGGCATCGCACGCCGGCCACCTCCAGGTCCGCCGTCCGCATGCGCTTGGGCAGCTCGCCGGCGCTGAGGCGGTCAACCGCGGCCCGAGCCTCGGGACCCTGCACAGCGAGCATCGCCCAGCCATCGCGCGCATCGGTGAGGGTGACCTCGAAGGACCCGGCCTGCTCCGTGAACCAGGCGAGGTCAGCCTCGTGGTTCGAGGCGTTGGTGACCGTGAGGTAGCGGTCGGGGGAAGTAGCCGTTCGGTGCTCGGCCGACCGACGGCGGCCTGCGCGCGTCTCGCTGAGCCGGTAGGTGAACAGGTCGTCGAGCACGCCGCCGTCCTCGGCGCACAGCACCGAGTACTGCGCGCCGCGCTCGGCGATCTTCGTCACGTCGTTGGAGAGGATCGACTGTAGGAAGGCCTCCGCCTGGGGCCCGGTCGTCTCGATCTGGCCCATGTGCGACACGTCGAACACCCCCGCGCTCGAGCGCACGGCCACGTGCTCCGGACCCACCCCTTCGTACTGCACCGGCATCTCCCAGCCGGCAAAGGGCACGAGCCGCGCTCCGGCGGCCGCGTGGCGGTCGTGCAGCGGCGTGGTGAGAAGGGTCTCCGTGGGCGGCGTGATGGCGCCTGGGAGGCTAGATGATGGCGCGGCGCCGCCTGCTGGGGTTACGCTGGCGCCGTGCGAGTGAAGCGGGTGACCCGCGGCCCGCTGTTCGCCGACGACGGGCCGCGCACTGCCCGGGTTCAACGCCGGGCCAAGGGCATCGCGATCGAGGCCGGCGCACTCGCGATCCTGACGGTGGCCTTTCCGTTGGTGCTCGCCGCCGCGGCGCTGGTGGATCTCGCGTTGTGGCTCATCCGCCGCAAGCCGTGGATGGCCGTGCGCCTCACCTGCATGGCGTGGTGGTTCCTGTTCGGCGAGCTGAGGGGCATCACGGGCCTCGCGGGCATCTGGCTGATCACCGGTGGACCCCTCGGCGCCCGCTCGCTCAAGCGCCGGCGCCTGGTCTATGACCTTCGCATCCACTGGGCGCGGAGCCACCTGGAAGGGGTGCGCGTGCTGTTCGGCCTCACCTTCGAGTTCGAGGGCCTCGAGAACGCCGGGCCCGGACCCGTGCTCATCCTCATACGTCACGCGAGCATCATCGACAACACGCTTCCCGACGCCGTGATCGGGCACACCCACGGGCTCGGCCTGCGCTTCGTGCTCAAGCGCGAGCTGCAGATGATCCCGACCATCGACGTTGGGGGCCGCATGGTGCCCACGAACTTCGTACGGCGCGGCTCCACCGACACGGCCGGGGAGGTACGGCGCCTGCGGCGGCTCGCGAACGATCTCGGGGACAGCGAGGGCATCCTCATCTACCCCGAGGGCACCCGCTACACCGCTGAGAAGCTCGCCAAGGCCCAGGAGCTCATCACCGAGCGCCAGCCCGCGATCGCTCCGCTGGCCGCCCGCCTGCGCAACGTGCTCCCGCCACGGCTCGGCGGGCCACTCGCGCTGCTCGAGGAGAGCCGCGGGGCCGACGTGGTGGTGTGCGGCCACGTGGGCCTCGACGGCTTCGAGTACATCTCGGACATCTGGGCGGGCGGCCTGGTGGGCACGACCGTGCGGGTGCGCTTCTGGCGTTATTCAGCCGACGAGGTGCCCACCGATGAGGGCGAGCGCGCGGCCTGGCTGTACGAGTGCTGGCAGGCCCTCGACGACTGGGTCGGCGAGGTTCGAGCGGCTAAGCGTTCTTAGGCGCGCAGACCGACACGGGAGGGGGCGCAGCCCGATCTGGGAGGAGCGCAGCCCGATCCGGGAGGAGCGCAGCACGATCGTCGATCGGGCGAGCACCGCACCGAGTCATCGGGCGAGCACCGGACCATTTCATCAGTCCTTCAGGAACGACGGAATGTCGATGTCGTCATCCGATATCTCCAGCGAGGAGCGCTGGCGGTCGTCCATCTCCACGTCGCGCCGGCGCGGCTCGCGCCTGCGGCCGGTCGTGTCCTCGGTGAACATCGGACCTCCACTGCGGCCGTCGAAGCCGGTGGCGATCACCGTGACCCGCACGCCGTCCTCCATCCCGTCGTCCACCACCGCTCCGAAGATGATGTTGGAGTTCTGGTCGGTGGCGCTCTGGATGATCTCGGCCGCCTCGTTCACCTCGAACAGGCCGAGGTCCGAGCCTCCGGTGATGTTGAGCAGGATGCCCGTGGCGCCCTCCACCGACTGCTCCAGCAGCGGGCTCGAGATCGCGTTCTTGGCCGCCTCGGACGCACGCTGCTCCCCGCTGGCCTCGCCGATGCCCATCAGCGCCGAGCCGGCGTCCTGCATGATCGTGCGCACGTCGGCGAAGTCGAGGTTGATCAGGCCGGGGATCGTGATCAGGTCGGTGATGCCCTGTACGCCCTGGCGCAGCACGTTGTCGGCCTCGCGGAAGGCCTCGAGGATGCTCGTGCGCCGCTCAACCACGGCGAGCAGCTTCTCGTTGGGGATCACGATGAGGGTGTCCACCTGTTCACGCAGGCGGCTGATCCCCTCGTCGGACTGGCGGCGACGCTGCGAGCCCTCGAAGTCGAAGGGGCGGGTCACCACACCGACCGTGAGCGCGCCGATCTCCTGCTTGGCCACCTCGGCGATCACCGGGGCGGAGCCGGTACCGGTGCCGCCGCCCTCACCGGCCGTGACGAAGACCATGTCCGCGCCCTTGAGAGACTCCTTCAGCTCGTCGCGGCTCTCGTTGGCTGCGCCGTAGCCCACCTCAGGGTCCGCACCGGCGCCGAGGCCGCGCGTTAGCTGGTTGCCGATCTGCAGCTTCACGTCGGCGTCGCACATGGCGAGGGCCTGGGCGTCGGTGTTCACCGCGATGAACTCGACGCCCTTCAGGCCGGCGTCGACCATGCGGTTCACCGCGTTCGTCCCGCCGCCGCCGACGCCCACGACCTTTATGACTGCGAGATAGCTGCCCGTGTCCATTGCGGAAATCCTAACCTCTGTCGTCTCGGGGATTCTGTCCGAAGGTCAAGCGATACTTGAGGGTTTCCCCAAGCCACACACCTCGCCAGAAACCCGGACCTTAGGCGTGATTCGACAGAAGTGTCAACCAACCCTGCAAGAAATCGTGCCTAATAACCCTCAACTTTACGTTAAGTGTTGTCCGTAGTCTCGACTCAAGGTTGAGGCTCCCCGAGGGCCGGGTCGACGGTCGGAGGGGGAGCCGTCTCCTCACCCGCGGGCGCGACCGGCGCCACCGTTTGCACGGGCAAGCCACCGGCCGCGGGGCGCTCGGGGATGGTGAGGTCGATGTACTCAGCGCCGGTCGAGTCCTCATGAGCAAGCACGCGAGCGGCGGCCGCCCACTTCGCGCCGAGTCGCGCCCCGGTTCCGAACACGAGCTCCGGGCCGTCCCTGAGTTGCAACACCACGCCCCGCTGCCCATCGAGGGCGCCCTTCTCCAGCTTCTCCTCCAACGCGACCGGCGCCTTGCCGAGTACCGAGACCACGTTCAGCGCGTCCCCGCCCTCCAGGCGCCCGACCGGCGCGGGGCCTTCTTCGCGCACCTCCGGCAGCCCATCCAGGTACTCGAGGCCGGGGAGCACCGTGCCGTCCCCAGCTACCGCGACACGGCTCTCTCCGGCCACCACGACGGCGGCCGGACGCCGTTCGACCACGGTGATCCTCAAACCACTCGGGAAGTCCCCCCGGGCCTCGAGGGCGCGCACCTCGGGAAAGCCCGAGACGGCCCGCTCGAGAGCCTCCTGGTCCACGTGAAGCGAAGTCATCCTGCGCCCGGCGCGCACCAGGGCAGAGCGAATCTTCCCGGCGTCCTTGGAGGTGAGCCCGCTCACCGACACCTCGTCCACGGCGACGAGCCCGGAGTCGCGCAGCCAGAGGAAGCAGCCGGCGAAGATCAGGACCGCGGCCGCGAGCGCCGCCACGATGGTGCGATTGCCCCGCAGCCCCAGGCCGAGGGTGGTCCATAGGCGCGCGAGGTCGGACCGGCTGCGCAGCAGCTCAGGAAGGCGGGCGCGGATGCTCACCAGCCGAGGAGCCCTGACCCGTCTACCTCACCGAGAAGCTGCACCTCGGCGTCGAGCTCGACCCCGAAGCGCTCACGTACACGGCGCTTGCCCTCGGCCATAAGGGCCATCACCTCGGCCGTGGTGGCCGCGCCGGTGTTCTCCACGAAGTTTGCGTGCTTGTCCGAGAACCGCGCCCCACCGTTCGCGAGGCCCCGGCAGCCCGCCTCGTCGAGCAGCACCCCGGCGCTGCGGCCCTCCGCGCGCGGATCGTCGGGATTCTTGAAGGTCGAGCCAAACGTCTTGATGCCCGAGGGCTGGGCGGCCCGCCGGCGCTCGCGCATCGAGGCCAGGGTGGCCTTCACCTGCGCCGGGTCGGTGGGCTCCAGGCCAAACGAGGCGCGCGCCACGATCTCGTGCCTCTCCAGGTTCGAGCGCCGGTAGGAGAAGCCGAGCTCCTCGGGGCCCCGGCGATCGGTGCCCTCGGGCGATGCGATCTCCACCCACTCGAGCACCCGGGAGAGGTCGCCACCGTAGGCGTTGGCGTTCATCTTCACCGCCCCTCCGACCGTGCCGGGGATGTTCACGCCGAACTCGAGCCCCGTGAGGCCCTCCCGTGCGGCTCGAGCGGCGGCTTGGGGCAGCCGGGCGCCGCCGCCGCAGCGCATGCGCGATCCCTCACGCTCGATGGAGGCGAGCGATCCGTCGAGCTTCAGCACAAGTCCTCGGAATCCGTCATCCGCTACGAGGAGGTTCGATCCCGAGCCCACCACTCCTACCTCGACGCCTTCCTTCCCGGCCCAGCTCAGCAGTTCGGTGAGGCGCTCCTGGGAGTCGGGACGGGCGTAGAAGTCGGCCGGTCCGCCCGTGCGCACCGTGGTGAGCCGGGCCAGCGGAAAGTCCGCCTGCACTCCGTCGGGTCGAGTCAAGGCGCCGAGCCCCCCTCGATCAGGGCGAGGGCCAGCCCGTCGACATCGCCGGCGCCGAGGGTGAGCACGACATCGCCGGCGCTCAGCTCGCCCCGCAGCCGCTGCGCCGCCTGCGCGATGGTGGGAAGCCACCAGACCGCCCTTCCGCCGGCGGCGTCGGCCGCCTTGCGGGCCACCGTGAGCCCGCTCACGCCCGGGAAGTCCTCGGCGCTCTCGCGCGCCGGATACACGTCGAGCACCACCACGAGGTCGGCGAGAGCCAGCGCCAGCCCGAACTCCCGTGCCAAACCGCGGGTCCGGGAGTAGAGATGGGGCTGAAAGCAGGCCACCACCCGCTCTGCCCCGAGGGTGCGGGCAGCCTCGAGCGTGGCTCGCACCTCGGTGGGGTGATGGGCGTAATCGTCGAAGACCCGGGCGCCCTGCGGTGTGCGCCCTCGTTCCTCGAAGCGCCGTCCGGCCCCCTCGAAGGCAGCCAGTCCCGGCGCCGCCTCGGCCGGCTCGACGCCCGCCGCCCGGCAGGCGGCCAGCGCGGCCAGCGCGTTGAGCACGTTATGGCGCCCGGGCACGGCCAGCTCGATCTCGACCCCCTCGACGAAGAAGCGCGAGCCGAGAGGGCGAAGCTCGATCCCCTCCGCGCGCAGATCGCCCGAGTCGATCCCGAAGGAGACGGCTCGGTCGAGCTTCACCCCCGGGCCGGCGATCCGCGTCCCGGCCGGCGCGGCAAAGGCCTCGAAAGCCTCCTCGAGGTCCGACAGGGAGCGGTAGGTGGCGTGGTGGTCCAGCTCGGCATTGAGCACCACCGCCACCTCACGGGGCAGGCTGAGCATCGATCGGTCCGACTCGTCGGCCTCGATCACGATCCACTCCCCCTCCCCCCAACCCGCATTGGTGCGTGTGGAGCGCATCTGGGCGCCGACCAGGTAGGCGGGATCCCGTCCGGCCGAGGCCAGGGCCTGCACGATCATGCCCGTGGTGCTGGTCTTGCCGTGGGTGCCGCTCACGGCGATCGCCCGTTTGAGCCGCGCGATCTCCCCCAGCAGCTCTGACCTGTGGAGAACCGGCGAGCGCGCCGCCCGGGCCGCCGCCAGCTCGGGATTGGCGTCGGGGATCGCCGTCGAGATCACGATCTCGGCGCCGGGCGGCAGGTTGGATGCGTCGTGGCCGATGGCGGGCTCTATTCCGGCCTCACGCAGCTGTGCGGTGTACGCGGATACCGCGCGGTCGGATCCACTCACACGCGCCCCCAACGTGCGGCTCACGAGGGCCAAGCCGCTCATGCCAGCACCGCCGACGCCCACGAAGTGCAGAACGCGGTTCTGGAAGGGGAGGGCGGCCATCGCGGGGACCATAGACCCGGCATCCGACCGCTTCGAGCGCCACTACTCTGGGGCCTGTGGCTTGTTATCACAGGTATATGTCGCTTCCCCGCACCCTGTGCGCGGCACTCGTCGTAACCGGCGCGCTGTCGCTCGTCCCCTCATCGGCCCCGGCGGCCGGCGAGCCGGTGAACCGCGCGGCCCCGCAAGTCACCCAATCGGAGCGCAACCTCTCGACCACCGACGGGTCGTGGGACGGCCAGACGCAGCCCTTCACTTACGAGTGGCTGCGCTGCGCGACCCTCAGCCTCGAATCCTGCAACCCGATCGCCGGCGCGACGCAACCCACCTACGTGATCAGCCGCGCGGACCTCGGCTCTCGCATCCGCTCCCGTGTCACAGCCTCCAATGAGGCCGGCGCCGCCAAATCGGCGTCCGAGCCCACAGGTGTGGTCGAGGAGCGCCTCTTTCCGGCCCCCCCGGCGCCGCCGGCGCCCAAGCCTTCGTTTCTGACGCCGCGCCCGGTGGTGGTGATCGCCGGCCTTCGCCGCGGGCGCCTGACATTCGTGGACGTGCTCTCGGTGCGCGGCCCGGCCGGGGCGATCGTGCGGCTGCGCTGCAGTGGCACGCGCTGCCCGGTTCGGCGGCTGTCCACCACCATCGGTGCTCGCAGGCGGCTGCGCCTGCGACGGGCGCAGGGCACCTACGCGGCCGGCGCGGTGCTGGAGATCCGGGTGATCGACGAGGACGCCGAGCGCATCGGCAAGTTCACCCGGCTGAGGTTCAGGGCCCGCGGCGCCCCCGCGCGCACCGATTCGTGCCTCAGGCCGGGCGCCCGCAAGCCGAGCGCCTGCCCCTAGCGGTTCTTCGCCAACGCCAGGGTTTCCTGAGCGATCTGCACCGCCGCGCCTGGCCGGGCCACCTCCGCGGCCGCGCGGGCCATCGCCCGCATGCGCTCGGGGTGTCCCAGCAGGACACCCACCTCGCGCGCCAGGCGCGGACCGTCGAGCTCTGTATCAGGCACCACCACAGCGGCTCCGGCTGCCTCGATATGACGCGCGTTGGCCGTCTGGTGATCGGCAGTGGCGTGTGGGTAGGGCACCAGGATCGAGGGAAGGCCCGCGGCGGCCAGCTCCAGCACCGATCCCCCCGAGCGTGCGGCCACGAGATCGGCGGCCGCCAGCGCGTCGGCGAAGGGCGTGATGTAGTCGAAGAGCCGGTAGTGCGGTGGGTCGCCGAGGGCCGTCAGCCGTCCGGCGAGGTCGGGGTGATCGCGGCGCCCGCACGCGTGCAGCACCGTGCATGGAGCCGCGCCGCCAAAGGCGTCGAGCGAAGCATCGTTCAGCCGCCGGGCTCCCAGCGAACCGCCGAACACGAGCAGGCAGGGTAGGTCGCCCGAGATGCCGAAGCGCCTCCGGGCGGCGTCGCGATCCGCCGAGCCGGTGCCCGCGGGCAGCGGACGGCCGCTCACCACGTACTTTTCGCCCTCGCGCCCCTCGATCGGGAACGCGAGGAACACCCTCGAGGCCAGCGGAGCCAGCAGCCGGTTGGCCACGCCCAGGTGGCTGTCGGCCTCGGTGAGCACCAGGGGCAGTCCGAGTGAGCGCCCGGCCAGCCCCACCGGACCCGCCACGTACCCCCCGCCACCCAGCACGGCGTCGGCGCCGATCGCCTTCAGGATCTTCCGCGCCCGCCCGACCGACCGCGCCGCGAGGCCGGTTGCCCGGGCGGCCCTCAGGACGTTGCGCCTATCGATCCCCGCCACGCGCAGCGGATGAAAGGGATATCCGGCGGCGGGCACGAGCTCGGCCTCGGCCCGCTCGCCTCCGAGAAACTCGACCTCGGCGCCCTCAGCTCGCAGCGCGTCCGCCACGGCCAGCGCCGGCACCACGTGCCCGGCCGTGCCGCCTGCGGCTATCGCGATCTTGGCCATCGCGCCCTCCGTCGATCCCCCGCAGGAGGGGCTCCGCCACGCGGCTCGTGGCTTTCGCCTTTCGCCCACCCGTGGCCGCCACGTTCAGCAGCAGCCCCATGCCGGCCAGCAGCACGATCAGGTTGGTGCTGCCGTAAGAGATGAAGGGCAGCGGCACACCGGTGAGCGGCGCCATCCCGAGCACCGCGAAGAAGTTCAGGGTGGCCTGAGCCAGGATGAGCGAGGTGATGCCCGCGGCCAGGAGCTTCGAGTAGCGATCCTTTGCGGCCTTGGCGGCCCGCAGCCCGGCGTAGCCGATCATGGCGTAGAGAGCAGCCACGCCAAGGATGCCGGCCAGCCCGAGCTCCTCGCCGATGATGGCCAGAATCATGTCGGTATGGGCCTCGGGCAGGTAGAAGATCTTCTGCACCGACTCTCCCAGACCGACGCCGAACAGGCCACCCGAACCGATCGCCGTGAGGGCCTGCACGGCCTGAAAGCCGGTGTCGCCCGGGTCCGAGAAGGGGTCGATGAAGGCCGTGAGCCGGGCCATGCGGTAGGGCTCGATCACTGCCAGGAAAAGAGCCAGCACGGCGAGAACCGTCCCCATCACCCCGAGGTGGCGGATCGGCGTGCCGGCGGCGATTAGCAGGGCGCCTATGGCGGAACAGATCACGAGCGCCGTGCCCATGTCCGGCTGCTTCATGAGCAGCGCGCACGCCGCGCCCACCACGAGCAGGAGGGGCCGGGCGAGGCCCTTCAGCGTCTGGACCGAGTCCGGGCGTTCGCAGAGCAGTCGCACCGCGTAGAGCACGAGCGCGAGCTTCAGGAGCTCGGAGGGCTGGAACTGCAGAGGGCCCGCCCCCAACCAGCGGGTCGCCCCGTTCACGGTCACGCCCACACCGGGGACCATCACCGCAATCGTCAGCGCAAAGCCTGTGACGAGCAGGGGCGGCGTGACCCGGTACACCAGGGCGAGATCGCCGCGCACGAGCAGATGCAGCCCGGCCATGCCGGCCAGTGCGAACAGCACGTAGCGCTTCAGGTAGAAGGACGGGTCGCCCGACCCGCCCAGCACGGCCTCCGCCGAGGACGCCGAGTAGACCATCACGGCGCCGGTGGCCAGCAGGCACAGCGTGGCGGTGAAGAGGATCGAGTATTCGACCGGCCGCTTGGCGCCCCGTGAGCGCGCCACCCCCTTGGCTCGGCCGGGGCGGGCGGTGCTCGCGACGGACGCCATCGGCTACCCGTTCGACACCCGCGCCTGGAATCCCCCTCACGCGGCTGTGGTCTGCTGATACAGCGTGAAGCCGATCGCCGAGCAGATGCCCGCGACGATCCAGAAGCGCAGGATGATCTTCGTCTCTGACCACCCGAGCATCTCGAAGTGGTGGTGGATCGGAGCCATGAGCAGCACCCGCCGGCGGAAGCGCTGGAAGGCGAAGACCTGGATGAGCACCGATAGGGCCTCGATCACGAAAATGCCGCCGATGATCACCAGCAGGACCTCTGTCTTGGTCATCACGGCGAGCCCGGCGATGGCTCCGCCCATCCCCAGCGCTCCGGTGTCCCCCATGAAGATTCCCGCGGGAAACGAGTTGAACCAGAGGAAGCCCACGCAGGCTCCCACCAGGCACGCCGAGAGCAGCGCCAGCTCCTCCTGTCCGGTGGTGGTGAA
Source organism: Thermoleophilaceae bacterium (assembly GCA_037721005.1). Taxonomy (GTDB): domain Bacteria; phylum Actinomycetota; class Thermoleophilia; order Solirubrobacterales; family Thermoleophilaceae; genus JAAYBF01. Next base: position 58,316 of record JBBJNU010000001.1, read on the forward strand.
CGTGATCGCGGTGAAGGCCAGCAGCACGATGGCGCAGCAGCCCGCGGCGAGGCCGTCGAGGCCGTCGGTGAGATTGACCCCGTTGGTGGTCCCCAGCAGCACGAGCAGGATCAGCACCGGGTAGAAGTAGCCCAGCGACACCGAGCGGTCGACCACGTACAACGGCACCGAATTGCTGATCCCCGCGTACTCGGCCGCCTGCCAGAGGCCGATCGCGATCAGGGCCTGCACGGCTAGCTTCGTCTTGCCGCTGAGGCCGAGCGACCGGCGCTTGGAGATCTTCGTCCAGTCGTCGGCGAAGCCGAGGGCGGCGGCGGCGATGGCGGTGCCGAAGACCCCGATGCTGGCCGCCCGGTAGTCGTTGAGGATGAGAAACGGAGCCGCGACCGCGGCGAACATCATCAGCCCGCCCATCGTGGGCGTTCCGGCCTTCTCGTGGTGGCCTTGGGGCCCGTCCTCGCGGATGTGCTGGCCGAACTCGCGCTTGCGCAGGGCCTCGATGAACTTCGGCCCGAGGAAGATGCAGATGAGCAGGGAGGCCATGCCCCCTATGAGCATCTCTCCCATGGGTTACGCCAGGACCCGTTCGAGGCCCACAGAGCGCGAGCCCTTCACGAGCACGCGATCGCCCGGCTGGGCGATCTCCTCGAGCAGGGCCCCGGCCTCTTCAGGGGTGGCCGCGGCATAGGTCTCGCCAGCGAAGCCTTCGAGGTAGGCGGTGGCCTCCTCCCCCACGGTCACCAGCACGTCGATGCCGAGCGCCTTGGCCTCGTCGCCGATCTCGTGGTGGAAGACAGCGGAGCCTTCGCCGAGCTCCGCCATCGTGCCGAGCACCGCCAGGCGCCGTTGGGCCGGCGTCTCGGCGAGGTGTTGGAGGGCTGCCCGCATCGACATCGGGTTGGCGTTGTAGCAGTCGTTGACCACGGTCACCCCGCCCGGCAGATCGACCACCTCTCCCCGCAGGGAGGAAAACTGCACGGCCACCCTGCCCCCGGGCTTGGCGCCCACTGCCACCGCGGCCCCCACGGCGGCAAGGGTGTTAAGCAGGTTGTAGGGCTCGTCGAAGGCGAGGTCGAGCGCAACACGCTTACCCATGGCCTCGATCTCGGCGGACCCTCCGCGCGCGGACGTGCGCTCAAAGGCCAGAAGCATCACGTGGCCGCCGGGCCCGAACGTGACCGTCTCGATGTCATCTCGCAGGTGTTCCTCGAGCAGCGCCTCACCGGCCGGTACGACGCAGACCGCTCCCGGGCGCAGGTCGCGGATCAGCTCGGCCTTGGCCGCCGCCACTCGCTCCACCGTGCCCAGCAGCTCGAGGTGCACGGGCCCCACGTTCACGATCACTCCCACGTCGGGCTCGGCGATCTCCGTGAGCTCGGCGATCTGGCCCTCACCGCGCATGGCCATCTCCAGTACGAGCGCCTCCGTGGCCTCCTCGGCCTCGAGGATGGCCAGCGGCAGGCCGATCTCGGTGTTGAAGTTCTCGCGGCTCGCGTGGGTGGACATCTGAGGGGCGAGCACGGCCGCGAGTATGTCCTTTGTCGAGGTCTTTCCCGTCGACCCGGTCACCCCGATCACCTTGGCGCCGAGCTCGCGCCGCCATTCCCGGGCCAGCGTCCCGAGCGACGCCAGCGGATCCTCCACCTCGAGCACCTGCGTCCCCTCCGGCGCGGCCGTGACGGCCGCCTCAACGTGCTCACGGGACACCATCACGCCCCAGGCGCCGGCCCCGAGGGCTTCGGCCGCGAAGGCCCCGCCGTCGGCTCGCGTGCCGCGCACCCCTACGAAGAGGTCACCCTCGCGCACCTCCCGGGTATCCATCACGGCCCGCCGCGGGCCCGGCGTCCCCAGATCACCCTTGCGCAGGGAAGCCCGGGCGGCCCCGGCCACCCACGCCGCAGTCCGCCCTTTCACCTCGGGGCCCCGGACCGAGCGCGCAGGGCCTCACGTGCCACGGAAACGTCGTCGAAGGGCTCCTTGCGACCGCCCTCGAACTCTTGGCCCTGTTCGTGGCCCTTGCCGGCGATCACCACCACGTCGCCCTCCCGTGCTTCGCCGATGGCAAGGACGATCGCGCGGCGGCGGTCCGTGCAGCGCTCCGCGGCCGGGCCGGCGCCCTCCAGGATCTCGGCCACGATCGCCTCGGGATCCTCGGACCGCGGGTTGTCAGATGTCACGATCGTCCGGTCGGCCAAGCTGGTGGCAACATCGCCCATGAGCGGCCGCTTGCCACGATCGCGGTCACCCCCGGCCCCGAACACCAAGTGGAGGCGGCCCGCTGTCAGCTCGCGCGCGGCGCGGAGCACGTTCTCGAGCGAGTCGGGGGTGTGGGCGTAGTCCACGAGCACGCCGAACGCCTGGCCTTCCTCGACGGGTTCGAGGCGGCCCGGCACGCGGTCCGCCTCGGCGAGCGCCGCGGCGGCGGTCTCGGCCTCCACTCCCAGCGTGCGGGCGCTCGCCAGGGCCGCCAGGGCGTTCTGCACGTTGAACAGGCCGGGGAGGCGAGTGCTCAGCTCGAGCGGACCATCCGGAGTGTCGGCGATGAAGGTGGCACCCGTGACATCGAACGTGATGTCGCGGGCTCGGTACTCGCCGCCCTCAATGCCGTAGGTGACCACATCGTCGAGCTCGGCGGCCAAGCGGGCCCCGTAGGGATCGTCGGCGTTCACCACAGCCGGGCCCGGCTCGTGGAAGAGCCGCCGCTTGGCCAGGTAGTAGGCCTCCATGGTCGGGTGGAAGTCCAGGTGGTCCTGCGTGAGGTTGGTGAACACCTTGCAGGCGAAGTGGATACCGGCCGCGCGGCCGAGCTCGAGGGCGTGGGAGGACACCTCCATCGCGCAGGCGCTATCACCCGCCGCGAGCATCGCCCGAAAGCCGGCCTGGAGGTCGATCGCCTCGGGCGTTGTGCGCTCCACGTCGTGCTCCACGCCCCCCACCACCCGTTTGACCGTGCCCAGCAGGCCGGTGGAGATCCCGGCCGCCTCGAGCACGTCGCGCACCAGGAAAGCCGTGGTGGTCTTGCCGTTGGTGCCCGTGATGCCCACCACGCGAAGCTGGGCCGTGGGATCCCCGTAGAAGCCGGCGGCGACGGGACCCATTGCGGCGCGAACGTCATCCACCACCACCTCCGGCACCCCGAGTCCCAAGGGACGATCACATACCAGCGCAACCGCACCGCGCTTGACGGCGTCGGGCGCGAAGTCGTGACCGTCGGAGGTGAACCCCGGCACGCAGAAGAAGAGGGTGCCAGGCACTACCCGGCGGCTCGAAAGCGCGAGCCCGGAGATCTCCACCTCGGGCGCCTCCGCGCCCATCAGCTCGCGAAGGGTCATCGTCCGGAATCCTAAGGCGGCGCTCGGCGACCGCTCACCCACGGCTCAGTCCGGCGGTATGCGCATGTATGGCAGGGCGAAGGAGACGATCTTCTCGAACGCCGGGGCGGCCACCTCGGCGCCGTAGTAGCCGTTCTGAGGCTCGTCGACCATCACGGCCACGAGGAGCTTTGGATCGCGGGCCGGGGCATAGCCGATGAACGACGAGAAGAACTTGAAGTCCGAGTAGCCGCCGGTCTCCGGGTCGGGCTTCTCCGCCGTGCCTGTCTTGCCGGCCAGCTCGTAGCCCTCGATCGACGCCTCCTGGGCGGTTCCACCGGCGCCCAGCACACCCTCGAGCATCTTCGACACCTGCCCCGCCGTGCGCTCGGAGAGCACGCGCCGACCCGGGTCGCGCTCGCCTGCGACCACGTGCGGCTGGTGGAGCACGCCGCCGTTGGCGAGCGCCCCGTAACCGGCCGCCATCTGCATGGGCGTGACCGCCAGGCCCTGGCCGATCGGCATGTTGCCCAACGACGAGCCCGAGTAGTCGGCGGGCCGCGGCACGATGCCGCCGGCTTCGCCGGGAAGCCCGATTCCGGTGGACTCGCCGAAGCCGAACCGTCGCACCCACTTGTCAAAGCGGGTCTTGCCCATCTTCAGGCCGATCATCACCGATCCCACGTTGGAGGACTGGGCGAGGATGTCCGCTGTGGTGAGCGTCCGGGGGCCCAGGTCGTGGGCCTCGCCGATCCTGCGGTCGGCCACGAGGATCTCGGACGGCACGTCGAATGAGGTCCCGGGGCGGATGAGCCGTTCCTCGATCGCGCCCGCCACCGTGAAGGCCTTGAAGGTCGATCCAGGCTCGTAGCTGGACGTGACCGCCCGGTTCTGCCGGGCGTACTCGGGCGCCGCGCCGAAGTCGTTGGCGTCCACCCGGGGCCAGTTGGCCAGGGCCAGCAGCTCGCCGCTGCGCGGGTCCATCACGACGGCCGTGGCCGCGCGGGGCAGGTGCTTCTGTCCCAGCTCGCCCATCACGGCTTCCACGCGCTCCTGGAGCACGGAGTCGATCGTGAGCCGCATGTCCTCGCCCGCCTCCGCGCGCCTGGAGTCGATGATGCTCACCGGCTTGCCCATCGCGTCCTTCACGAGGCGGCGCTTGCCGTCCTCTCCCCCGAGCTCGTCCTCGTACTGCTGCTCGATACCCGACAGCCCGTAGTTGTCGGTGCCCACCGATCCCACGAGCTGGGCGGCCATGCGGCCCTGGGGGTAGGTGCGCTTGGCTTCGGTCACCGTGCCCACCCCCTCGATCTCGAGCTTCTCCACCTTGGCTCCACGCACGGGTCCGAGCTTGCGGGCGAGGTAAACGAAGCCCTTCTCGGAGTCCGCGAGCTCTTCGAGGACGGCCTCGCGGGGCCGGCCGAGCAGCGGCGCGAGCTTCCCGGCGGCGCCCGCCGGATCCTTCACCTGCATCGGATTGGCGAACACCGTGATCGCGTCCTCGGACACGGCCAGCTCCAAGCCGTTGCGATCGGTGATGGTGCCTCGGCGGGCGGTCACCTCGATGTCCTCGGTCTGCTGGCCGAGAGCACGCTCCTTCAGGCCTCCGGCCTTCACCGTGCCTAGCCAGGCCGCCTTGCCCCCCGCGGCCAGGAGCAGGACGAGAAAGAGGGCGAAGAGGAGACCGATCCGGCGGTCGAGCAGGACCACGGAGCGGCTAGCCCGCCGGAGCGCCGGTGGCCGGATCTATGGGGGCGCCGGTCGCGGGGTCGATTGAAACGCCGGTGGTGGGATCCACGGGCGCGGCTTGAACGGGCGTCACCACGGGGGCACTGGCCGAGGGCGCCACCGGGGCGCCGGTCACGGGATCGATCGTGGGCGCCACCTCGTCGGCCACGGGCTCGGACCCCGCATCGGTCGGCACCGGCTCGGGTATCCCTGGCGCCGCGGCCACGCCCGGGTCCTCCTCGAGCCTCCGCGCGGCGCTGTCACCGTCCACGGAGGGGTTCGACCTCAGGTAGCGCACCTCGCCCGGGGCGGGCAGCACGAGGCCTGCCTGGGCGGCGACCGCCTGAATGCGCTCACTCGACCCGAGCCGCGCGGTGAGTGCGCGAAGGCGCGCGTTGTCGCGCTTCATCTCCCCTGCGGCTGTGGTCGTGGCGGCTATCTCGTTGTTCATGCGCAGGAGATCCACGTTGAAGAACACGATTCCCGCCAGCAGCACGAACACGAGGGCGATCCACGCGCGCCCATGAAGGAGGGCGTCGAGCACGGCGGCGCCGCGCGGCAGGGTGCGCTTGGGCGCGGGCTTCGGCGCCGGCTTTGCCGCTGTGCCGCGCCTGCGAACCGGGGCGGGACGCCGGGCGGGCGGGGTTCTACGGGCAGGAGCGTGGCGAGCCGGCGCTACGGGCATCAGGCCGGCTCCTCCTGCAGGCGCCGGGCGGCGCGCAGGCGCCCGGAGCGCGAACGCGGGTTATCGGCCACCTCGCCGGGGCTCGGGCCAACGGCGCGGCGGGTCACGAGCTCGGCTTCGGGGGTGCGCCCGCAGCCGCACACCGGCAGGTCCGGCGGGCAGATGCAGCCCACGGCGCGCTCGGCCAGGAAGCGCTTCACGCGACGATCCTCGAGCGAGTGGAAGGAGATCGCAGCCAGACGGCCGCCGGCCGCCAGCACGCTCCACGCGGCGGGCAGGGCGCGGTCGAGCGATTCAAGCTCCGAGTTCACTGCGATGCGAACCGCCTGGAACACCCGCTTGGCGGGGCTGCTGCCCCCGAAACGCCGCCGCACCGCGGCGGGAAGGGCTCCCTCGATCGCGTCCACCAGCTCGGCGGTGGTGTCAAGCGGAGCCTTTGCGCGCCGCCTGACCAACTCACGGGCGATGATCCGGGCGTTCGGATCTTCTCCGTAGGAGCGAAAGAGCTGCGCGAGGCGCCGCTCGTCCCAGTCGTTCACGATCTCGCGCGCGTCGAGGTCCTGGCTCGGGTCCATCCGCATGTCGAGCGGAGCGTCATAGGAGTAGGAGAAGCCGCGCTCGCGGGCGTCGATCTGCATTGAGGAGACGCCCAGGTCGAGATACACGAGGTCGGCCCGGAAGCCCTCCGCGACGAGGAGCTCGAGAGCGTCGGCGTAGTCCATGCGCAGGAAGCGGGTGTCGCAGGCCACCTCGGCGGAGAGCTCTTCGAAGCGCTCCTCGGCGGCCGGGTCGCGATCCACGCACACGAGGGTGCCCGTGGCGCCGATGCGGTCGGCCACGAGGCGCGCGTGACCGCCCGCCCCGAACGTGCAGTCCACCACGCGGTCTCCCGGACCGGGGTGACCGAGCTCGATGAGCTCCCCGGCCAGAACGGGTACGTGCGCGCTCGTCATGTCAAGAAGCATCGCCAAGAGAGTTCGTCACCTCCTCGATGCCGGCGTCGAGCGCCTCCTGCTCGGCCTGCCAGCCTTCGCGGCTCCAGACCTCGAGGTGCTCCCCCACCCCGGCCACGACCACCTCCTTGTCCACGCCGGCGTGGGCAAGGAGCTTCACGGGAAGCGTTACCCGTCCCGCGGAGTCGAGGTCGAGATCGAAGGAGTTGCCCTGGAAGTAGCGCTGGATGCGCTTGTACTCCGGCCCGAGTGGGTTCAGCCCGATGACCGCGCGCTCCACCTTCTGCTCGTGGGCCTCGGGAGTGGACACGGTTATGCAGGCGTCGGAGTCTTTGGAGAGAACGAGTCCTGAACCGAACGCCGTTCTGTACCGGGCGGGGATGCTCAGCCGGTGCTTTGCGTCCAGCGAATGTTCGAAGTGACCTCTGAATGCCATGAGATTTCCTTGAAGGATTTGGCACGGACGCCGAATCGTTCGTGCCGTGTCCGTCGAGGTGGCCCTTCGGACCGGAGTGGCGGAGTGGGAGGAGCCCCGCCACTCCGGTCTTCATGAGCTGGCGCCACTGTACCCCACTTTCTCCCACCCTGCAACACATCACCCCACTTCCTGCAAGGAATCGCCCTGGGCGCCAAAGGAGCGCACCGTATTTCGCTCTGCGGGCGGGCCGGAGCGCGCGAACAGGGTGGGAGCGCCAAGCACACCGACCCGGGCAGGGGCTTGCACGGGGCTGCCGCGGGCGAAAAGTTGCAGCCGCGGCGTGGCGCTGCAACAGGGGTTGCAGCACCCAGCCGACCCCTCAGACTTCTGGCAGATCGCCCGAGCCGAGCAGGGCAGCCGCCAGGGCGGCCGCCACCATCAACAGCACCGAGGGCACGAGCATCAGAGCCACCACGAGTTGGATCTTCGGCCCGGCCTTCGCCGCCTCCTCCTGCAGGTGGCGCCGCAGGGCCACCCTGGTGTCGCGCGCCTGGCCCGCAAGCGTGCGCCCGAGAGGAGCGCCATGGCGCCTGGAGCGTTCGAGGGCGGCGCAGAGCGCCTGCACCTCGGGTTGGGGCAGGCGCCGGGCCATCCCCGCCAGCGCTCGCTCGAGCGGCACCCCGAAGGTGACCTCGGTGGCCACGGCCCCCCATTCAACGGCGAGCGGACCCGATGCTCTGGCTCCCACCTCCCCCAGGGCAGTCGACAGCGAAGCTCCAGCGTCCACCGTGACCCGCAGCAGATCGAGCATCTCCGGCAGCACCCGTCGCACCGCCCGTGCTCGTGCGGCAGCTCGGCGAGCCAGCCACATGTCGGGCGCGAGAAAGCCCGCCACGGGCACAGCCAGCGTCACGAGAACACCCAAGCGCCCCGGAGCGACCGCGGCCGGCAGCGTGCCGCCCGCTCCGGCGAGCGCCGCCGCTGCGAGCTTGGCCGCCATCACGTCGCGGGCGCTGAGCCCACCGGGGTTTCCCGCGGCGGCTATGCGCAGCTCGAGGTCGCGCGGGGTGACGCGGCGGGCCGCGCCCCGGGAGCCGGCGGCCGCCAGCACCCGCACCAGGCGGTAGCCGCCGGCCCCACGCGGCCGCGTGGCGCCTCGGGGAAGCAGGTGCGCCACCCCGAGCGCGGTGAGCGCGGCGCACGCAAAGGACAGCGCGGCAACGCTCACCACCTCACCCGGCCCAAGCGCCGAATCAGCACCGCAGCCCCGAGCTGGAGCACGAGAGCGATGCCCACGAGCCAAGCGGTGAGAAAGGACGACCACAACCCGATCAGGAACCCTGGGCTCGCGAGCTCGGAGAGCCCTGCCCCGCCGACAGGCATGAGGACCACGACCAAGCCGGTGAAGCGAGCCTGCGCCGTGGCACTGCGTACCTCGTCCTCCAGCCGTGCCTGGTCGCCGAAGGCCTCGGCGATCTCGCGGAGCAGGGTTGCCAGGTCGCCACCGGCACGCCGCTGCACGAGGCACGCCGCCACCACGGTGTCGAGTCGAGCCGAGCGAACCCGAACCCGCATGGCCTCCAGAGCGTCATCGGTGGGAGCCCCGGCCGCCAGCTCACCCGCCACCCGGCGCAGCTCGTGTCCGGCCGCTCCGCCGAGGCCCCGGCCCGCCTCGGTGACAGCCCCCCGGAGCGACCTTCCCGCCCCCAGCGCGTCTGCCATCGCCACGGCCACGGCCGCGGCGTCGCGCTCCACGGCCCGCCGGTAGTGCTCGCGGCGCGCGCGCAGCACCCGCGAGGCCGCGAAGGGGCCGCCGGCGCCCAGGGCGAGTCCGGCGTGGGGCCCGGCGAGCAGCAGCCCGCCGGCCACGCCCAGGACAGCGCCTGCCAGGAGGAGCCTCCGGCGATCGACGGCGCCCGGGTCGTGACCCTCGCTCCCGACGCGCACGAGGGCGTCCACGAGCGCCGCCACCAGGCGCGCCACCTTCGGCGCCCGAGCGAGGCCCTCTGGGGCGGCGGCAAGCTGAGCCGCTGCGAGCACACCCAACACGACGGCGGCGAACGCCAGTCCCGCCTCCGCGGAGATCACGCCACCTCCCCCGCCGCCGCGAGCCGCTCGGCGAGCCGGCTGTCACGAGGTGCGGTGACGCGGTGATCGCGGAGCAGCTCGCGAGTGCCCGCGCCGCCCGCGACCCGCACCACCTCGGCGATCGAGCGCACCGCACGCGAGCCGTCGGGATTGCGCGCCTGGTGCACCACGAGGTCCACGGCGCCGGCCACCTGCTCGCGCACGGCCGAGTGCGGCAGAGCGACCTCGGCCATGAGGGCAAGGGTCTCGAGGCGCCGCAGCGCGTCCTCCGGCGAGTTGGCGTGCACCGTGGAGAGCGACCCGTCGTGACCCGTGTTCAGCGCCTGGAGCAGGTCGAGAGCCTCGCCGCCTCGCACCTCCCCGACCACTATGCGGTCGGGACGCATCCGCAGTGCGTTGCGCACGAGCTGGCGGATGGTCACCTCGCCCCGCCCTTCCAGGCTCGCCGGTCGCGCCTCCAGGCGCACCACGTGCGCCTGGCGAAGGCGCAGCTCGGCGGCATCCTCGATGGTCACGATCCGCTCCCCCCCGGGTATCGCGCCGGAGAGTGCGTTGAGCGTCGTGGTCTTCCCCGACCCCGTACCGCCGCTCACGAGGATGGAGGCCCGCGCCGCCACGGCCAGCGCCAGCAGTTCGGCCCCTGGCCCCGGCAGGGTGCCGTTGCTCACGAGATCCCGGAGTGAGAAGCCCTCACGCCGGAAGCGGCGAATCGTCAGGCACGGCCCTGAGAGAGACAGGGGCGGCACGATCACGTTCACCCTCGAGCCGTCCGCGAGGCGGGCGTCGCAGAGGGGCGAAGCCTCGTCCACACGGCGCCCGAGCGGGGCGAGGATGCGCTCGATCGCGTGCAGGAGCGCCTCCTCGGACTCGAAGGCCGCGCCAGCGCGCTCGATCCTGCCGCCTCGCTCGACCCAGACCGAGTCGGGGCCGTTCACCATCACCTCGTCCACCGCGGGATCCGCCATCAGCGGTTCGAGCGGGCCGAGGCCCGTCGTGAGCAGTAGCACGCGGTCGCACAGCACCTCGCGCTCGGCCTCGGAGAGAGCCGCCGCCTCGCGTTCCACTAGAGCGCTCACCTGGCCACGAACGTCGCCTACCCCGACGCCGGCCCGCGCCTGCTCGATCAGGCGGCCGCGCAGCGCCTCCGCGAACTCGTCCATCGGTCCCATGGCCCCTTAAGGCTCGGGCGCGCTCCTTCTCGCCCCCCTGGCATCGTTGGACCCGTGCGCCCTCTGCTCCTGCTCGTCTCGGCTGTCGTCCTCGTGGACATGACCTTCTATGCGGCGATAGCTCCCCTCCTCCCCCAGTATCAGGACGATCTCGGTCTCTCGAAGTCGGCCGCGGGCGGGCTGACCGCGGCGTACGCGGCGGGCACTCTCATCGCCTCGATCCCCGCGGGCCGCCTCGCCGGACGGGTCGGTGGCAAGCCCACCATGCTGGTGGGCCTGGGCCTACTCGCTGCCTCGAGCCTGGCCTTCGGCTTCGGCAAGGACCTCGTGGTGCTCGACGGCGCACGGTTCGTGCAGGGTGTGGGTGGAGCGTGCACCTGGGCGGGCGGCTTCGCGTGGCTGATGTCCGCTGCGCCGCGCGAACGCCGTGGCGAGCTGATCGGCTCGGCCCTGGGCGCCGCCGTCGTGGGAGTGCTCCTCGGACCGGTACTCGGAGGCGCGGCCACGGAGACCAGCCCCGAGCTGGTTTTCTCCGCCGTGAGCGTCATTGCCCTCCTGCTGGCCGGCGTCGCGCTCGCAACGCCGGCGGGGGCGCCCGGGCCCGCCGCTTCGTGGGGCGAGCTCGCCGGCGCATTCAGGCGCCGGCCCGTGCTCCTTGCCGCCTGGCTCGTGACGCTGCCGGCACTGTTCACCGGAACGATCGACGTGCTGGTACCTCTGCGCCTGGACGATCTGGGCGCCAGCGGGCTCACCATCGGCGCGGTCTTCCTGGCGGCGGCGGCCATCGAAGCCGTGCTGAGCCCCTTCCTCGGGCGTTTCACGGACCGCCGGGGACGCCTGCTGCCGCTTAGGGTCGGTCTGGCGGTAGCGGCGCTGAGCGCGCTGGCGCTACCCCTGCCCG
>JBBJNU010000129.1:0-5557 GCA_037721005.1 Thermoleophilaceae bacterium
GGTCGGTCGTTCAAGTTCTGTTGAGCCATGGCGCTTAAGTTATCCCCTTCGGAGCCCGAGTAAACCGGCTCGGTCTTCGACACGAGACACCGTTCAGAAGTTACGCCTCGAACGCAGCGATGTTGTGCCGCTGCCGGCTCAGTGGTCACGAACCTTCGTAGGCCACCCGGTCGACCTTCTTGTGGTAGCGCTCCCCCACCTTCCCGCCCAGGAAAGCAGCGAGGAGCGTGCCCAGGATGATGGCCACCAGAGCGATGATGCCGCCGGTGGCGAGTGAGCCCTCATCGATCGGTATGCGCGGGAGGTCGAGCCGCTGCAGCACGTTGTACTCGCTGCCGAAGATCGCTCCGGCCGCCGCCAGCAGCAGCGTCACGAGCAGGCCGATGATCCACACGCCGATGCCCTGCCGGCCGCCGTCGAAACGCGAGAGGCGCCCCGCGTTGTAGCCGCCCGTGAAATAGGCGAGGCCGAGGATGAGCAGCAGGATTGCGCCGCCCACGATCGAGATGGTGCCGGCGCTTGAACGGGCGTCGGACTCGCTGACCTCGGTGAAGCCGATGGCGGCTCCAGCCGCGCTCACGATGGCGGTGAGGAGAATGGCGATGCCCGCCGCTACGAGCCAGCCGAGCAGGGCCGCGCCCAGGTTGAAGCCGCCGAACTCGTCCCGCTGGCGGCCCCGGGCCGTCTCCATGGTGCTCTTGGTCACACCTGACGCCTCCTGGGACCGGTCGCGGTCCAGATCGGGGCCACGGTCACGTCCACGATCAGAATCCCGGCCGCGATCGATGTCGCGGTCTCGACCCTGGGAGGCACCGGCGGCAGCCACCGCGGCGGTGCCGGCGCCCGCGGCGCCCGCCGAGCGACCGCCCCCGGAGTGACCCCTCGAGCTGTAATGATCGTGCAATCGAGACTCCAGGTCTGGCGAGAGGCGCTCGTGCTCCTCCACATCGGGAGCTTCCTCGACCCGGTCCTCGGTGACCGGAATCGTAAGGTCGCGGCTCGCACCACTGCCGGCGTTCGACAGCGGCACGAACCTGCGCTTCCCGGATAGACCCGTCTTCACGACGCCCCAGGTGGGCTGATCGGTCTTCTCGTCGCGGTACACCTCGAGGACCTTTCCGATCTTGTTGCCCTCCGAGTCGCGCACCAGGCGCCCTTCGAACGGATCGCTCGCCATTGTGTTTCCCCTCTTCTCGTGTTGGGTTAGGTGGCCCGGTAGGAGCCGCCGACGGGTCACTACCGCCCTGGCGCCCGCCGGAGCTTCCGCCCTCGACCTCGCGTTGCGCGCGCTCGTTGTGAGACAGGGCTGCGGGAGCGCCTGCGCCGGACATTCCCCGAGGATACGGTGCCCGCATGCCGTCACTTCCCGCGCGCGGGTCCGAGGTGCGCCGCCTCGGACTCGCACTGCCTCCGCAACGTATGCCCCTGCGCGCGGGCACACGGCCGCTGAAGCGCTGGCGCTACGTGGGCGTGTACACCGACGAAGTGATGCTGTGCGTGGGCGAGGCGCGGGTTGGCCCTCTGCCGTTGCGATGGTGGGCAGTGGCGCTGCCCGACGGCAGCCTGTTCGAGCGAACCACCAACTCCCGCGGCGGTGTGCGGATGGAGGGCTCGCGCGTGAGCGTGAACGCCGAGCACGTGCGAATTGGACTCGAGCTGGAGGAACGAGAAGGGGTGCAAACCGCCAGCGCCGCCGGCGCGAGCTACACGTGGACGCGCAAGCAGGCGGGCGTTCCGGTGCGCGGCAGCGTGACCCTCGGGGGGCGCGAGCGGCGCATCGACGGTCCGGCGGGCGTGATCGACGACTCCGCCGGCTACCACCCGCACCGCACGAGCTGGAGGTGGTCGGCGGGCGTGGGGCGCACCGATGGCGGCCACGCAATCGGCTGGAACCTGGTGGACGGCGTGCACGACGCCGAGGGAGCGAGCGAGCGCTCGATCTGGATCGACGGGGAGCCGCGCGAGCTTGGCCCGACCACCTTCGCGGATGACCTCTCGCACGTGTCGTTCACCGAGGGTGGAGGACTCCGTTTCACCGAGTGGTCGGCCCGAGAGGACCACACGAACCTGCTCGTGTTGCGCTCCGACTACCGCCAGCCCTTCGGCACCTTCGAGGGTGAGGTGGGCGGCATCCGGCTCACGGAGGGCTACGGCGTGATGGAACGCCACGACGTTCGCTGGTGACTAGCGCCGGCCGTCGCGCTGGCGCTTGAGCTCCTCCACCATCAGCTTCGAATGCAGGGCGGCTATGAAGTCGCGTAGCGGCTCCGCGCCAGCCTCCATCAGCTCGACAGCCCTGTCGGGCGCGACCTCGCCGGCCAGACGCTCGAGCACCACCTCCACCTCTTCCTTCACCAGCTCCTCGAGTGCGCGCTTGTAGCGCAGCGTGTCGTAGACGGTGAATCCGATCTGCTCGTCATACCCGCCGGCCCGGAAGCGCGAGATGGCCTCGATCACACGTACGTCGAGCTCCGAGTAGCCGCGACTGGTGGGCGTGAGCAAGCCGATCTCGGCCAGCCGGTCGAGCACCTCGCCCGGCATGTCGTAGCGGCGCTTGACCTCGGCCGGGGACACGCGGCTCTGCTCGGTCTGGTTGGCGCGTTCGAGGATGCGGTCCTCGAGCTCCACCAGCGCCCGAGCCCGCTCGGGATCGTCGCCGAGCACGCTCTTGATCGCCCGCAGCGGCATGAAGCGCTCTTCCTGGAGCTGCTTGATCAGCCGGATGCGCTCGACGAACTCTGGCGGATACCAGGCCATGTTGCGCGACGTGCGCACGGGGTCGGGCAACAGCCCCTCGCGCAGGTAGTGCTTGATCGTGCCCGCGCTTACACCGCTGGCCTCGGCCAGCTCGCGCATCCGCAACAGCCCGCTGGCGCCGTTTTCGCTCATGCCAGAAACGAGCCCTGGGGCTCGGCGGCGGGGCCCGCCACCGCCCCAGCCTGCTCCAGCGCTGCCACCTCGTCCGCGGAGTAACCGAGAGCCCCCAGCACCTCGGCCGTATGCTCGCCGAGGCCAGGCCCGGCACGGCGAGGGTCGGCGGGCGTGCGGCCCATCTTCACGGGCGAACCGAGCACCCGAACGGGGGCGTCAGCCCCCGGCTGGTCGAGCTCCACCACCATCTCCCGCGCCCGAACCAGCTCGGAGTCGAGCGCCTCGTCGAGCTCCAGGATCGGCTCGAGGCAGCAGTCGTGCTCGGACGCGAAGCTCTGCCACTCGTCACGCGTCCGCCTCTCGAAGATGGCTTCCACCTCGGAGCGGGTCGGGGACTCCGGCCCGTCGAACTGGTGCTCCATCAGATCCTCGCGACCAACTCCGTTGCACCAGGCCTGCCAGAACTTGGGCTCGAGGGCGCCAAGGGTCACCCACCCGTCCTTGCACGGGTAGGGCCGGTAACACACATACGCGCCGGCCAGCTCGAGCCCGCCGCGCTTGGGCACCGTGCCGTCCGCGAAGTGGCGAGCCGCCACCATGGCCAGCCAGGAGAGGGCGCCATCGGCCATCGAGATGTCCACCATCTGGCCCTGGCCCGAGCTGTCGCGCTCGCGCAGCGCGGCGAGGATGCCGAAGGCGGCCATCAACGCGCCGCCGCCCAGGTCGGCGATCTGACCCGCGGCCTGTACCGGCGGCCCGTCCGCATCGCCCGTGAGGCCGAGCAGACCCACCAGGCCGAGATAGTTCATGTCGTGCCCCGAGCGGCCGCGGTAGGGGCCGTCCTGCCCGTATCCGGTGATCGCGCAGTACACGAGCCCGGGATTCTCCTCGCGCAGGCGGTCGTAGCCCACGCCCAGGCGGTCCATGACGCCGGGCCGGAAGGACTCGAGCACCACGTCGTACTCCTTGACGAGCTTGAGGAGCACCTCGCGGCCGCGTTCGTGCTTGAGGTTCACGCGAATCGAGCGCTTGCCACGGTTGAGCGACAGGAAGAGCGCCGAGGCGGCGGACTTCTCCGCGCCCTCGTGGTAGGGAGGCGCCCAGCGCACGTAGTCACCCATGCCGGTGTCCTCGACTTTGAGGACGTCGGCACCGAAGTCGGCCAGGAGGAGCGACGCGAAGCCGCCCGGCAGGAGACGGGAGAGGTCAAGGACCTTCACGCCGGACAGCGCGCCGGCGCTCATGCCGCGATTGGTTCGCGCCTGGGCACGCCCAGCATCTCACGGGCCTCGGCAACGGTGGCCGGGCGCCGGCCCACGTCCTCGGTCATCTGGCGGGCCTTAGCGATCAGGTCGCCGTTCGAGCGGGCCATCTCCCCGTCGGGCAGGTAGAGGTTGTCCTCGAGCCCCACCCGGATGTTGCCGCCGAGCGTGAGGGCGGTGGCAACGAGCATCCACTGCTTGCGGCTGACGGCGATCACCCCCCAGTTGTTCGGCCCCTCCGGTCCGCCCGGCACCTGCTCCGCCATATGGGCGAGGTTGCGCGCGGTGGGCCTGATGCCGCCCGTCACCCCCATCACGCACGAGATCTGCAGGGGCTCCCTGAGCAAGCCCATGTCGATCAGCGGATCGAGGTTGGCCACGTGACCGGTGTCGAAGCACTCGTGCTCGGCCTTTATCCCGAGCTCATTCATCTCGGTGAGAAAGGCGATGATCGTGTCGAACGAGTTCTCGAACACGGCCTTGAACACGAAGTCCTTGCGCCGCGGCGAGTACTTCGCGTAGTTCATCGAGCTCATGTTCAGAGCGGCCACGTCGGGCCGTAGCTCGCGCAGGTACGTGAGGCGCTTCTCGATCGGGACGCCGATCGCCCCCGTGGAGTAGTTGATGATCACGTCGTCGGTCTCGGCGCGGATGGTCTCGGTGATGGCCCGGAAGTCCTGCACCTCGTAGCTCGGCACGCCGTCTGGAGTGCGCGCGTGGATGTGGATCATTGCCCCGCCCTCGTCCACGATCCGCCGCGCCTCGGCGGCGTACTCCTCGGGCGTGTAGGGGATCGCGGGGCACTGCTCGCGGTTGGCGACCGCACCTGAGATCGAGCACGTGATCACGACGGGGTCCTCGAAGCGGCTCATGACCCTCCTGGGAAGTAGGACGTTCTAGTCCTTACATTAGACCGGCATCACGCCGTGCTTCTTCCAGGGCCTCTCGACACGCTTCGTCGCTGACATCTCCAGGGCTTTGATCACCACCGGCCGGGTCTCACGCGGGTCGATCACGTCGTCGATCATCGCGTTGCCGGCCGCGATGTAGGGATCGATGATCTTGCGGATGCCTTCGATCATCTCCGCGCGCGTGGCGTCGGGGTCCTCGGCCTCCTCGATCTGCTTGCGGAAGATGATGTTCACCGCGCCCTCCGGGCCCATCACCGAGATCTCGGCGCTCGGCCAGGCCACGATCAGATCGGGCTCGTAGGCCTTGCCGCACATCACGTAGTAGCCGGCGCCGTAGGCCTTTCGCACCACCACGGTGATCTTCGGCACCGTGGCGCGCGACACCGCGTAGAGCATCTTCGCGCCGTGACGGATGATGCCGGCCTGCTCGGTCTTCGTGCCCACCATGAACCCCGGCACGTCCTGCAGGAACAGAAGCGGGATATTGAAGGCGTCGCAGAGGTTGATGAAGCG
>JBBJNU010000130.1:0-5529 GCA_037721005.1 Thermoleophilaceae bacterium
TAGGTGCCCACGGCGCCCGAGAGGGCCCCCACCTGGCACCCCTCGATCGCGCGCTCGAGACGCAGGAGGTTGCGATGCGCCTCGAAGGCGAAGCCCGCGAGCTTGACCCCGAAGGTGGTGGGCTCGGCGTGCACCCCGTGGGTGCGGCCCACGCAGGGAGTGCCCGCGTGCTCACGGGCCCGCACGATCAGCGCATCGCGGTACTCGCGCGCGCCCCGCAACACCACGTCCCCGGCGTCCGCCACCTGAAGCGCCAGGGCGGTGTCGAGCACATCCGAGGAGGTCAGGCCGTGGTGGAGCCAGCGCCCCTCAGCACCCACCGAAGCGGCCACCACGTCCACGAAGGCGGCCACGTCGTGGTCGGTCACCTTCTCGCGCTCGGCCACCTCCTTCACCGTGAAGGCGGCCCGGGCGCGGATGGCTTCGGCGTCCTCGGCCGGCACCACCCCCTGTCCGGCGAGCGCGTCGGTCACAGCGAGCTCCACTTCGAGCCAGGTCTCGAACCTTCGCTGGTCGGACCAGACGGCGCCGATCTCGGGCCGTGTGTAGCGGGCGATCACGTGTCGAGGATCTTCGCGGCCAGCACCGCGGCGTTCTTCGCGGCGTCGATGCCCACGCACGCCACCGGCACGCCCGGCGGCATCTGGGCGATGGCCAGCAGCGCGTCGAGCCCGCCGGCCACCGACGTCTTGGAGGTGAGAGGAACTCCGATCACCGGCAGTTCGGTGTGGGCCGCCACCACGCCCGGCAGGGCGGCGGCCAGGCCGGCGCCGGCGATGATCACTTTCAGGCCGCGCATCTGGGCATTCTTCGCGTACTCGGCCACGACCTCGGGATCGCGGTGGGCGCTCATCACCCGGATCTCGTGCAGCACGCCCCGCTCCTCGAGCTCCTTGCCGGCCTTCTCCATCACCGGCATGTCGGACTTCGAGCCCATCACGATGCCCACCAGCGGAGCGTCCACGGCGAGGTCGTCGAATTCGTGCTCCACTTCGGTCTCGGTCTCGGGCACGAGCTCGACGGCGGGCAGGGTCGGATCTGATTCGCTCATGCCTCGACCCTATCCACGGCGCGGGCGGCGATATCTCGGCGCATCTGCTTGCCGTCGAACTGCACCCGGTCGGCGGCGGCGTAGGCCCGATCGCGCGCCTGCCCAGGCGTCGCCCCGATGCCCGTCACGTTGAGCACCCGGCCGCCGGCGGTCACCAGCCGGCCCTCCCGCTCGGCCGTGCCTGCGTGCAGCAGCTCGACCTCGAGGGAGTCGATGGACCGCAGTCCATGTATCTCATCTCCACTCGAGGAGGACACCGGGTAGCCGGCCGAGGCGAGCACCACCGTGACCGCCCATTCGCTCGACCACTCGACGCGCACGTCGCGCAGGCCGCCCGGGCGCGCGGCGCCCTCGAGCAGCTCGAGCACGTCCGAGCGCAGCCGCGGCAGAACGGCCTGGGTCTCCGGATCGCCGAAGCGGCAGTTGTACTCGAGCACCTTGGGCCCGTCCGAGGTCATCATCAGGCCCGCGTACAGGACCCCGTGGTAGGGCGTGCTCCGGCGCCGCATCTCGTCCACAACGGGCTGGTGCACGGCCTTCGCCAGCGCCTCCGCGTGCTCGGGGCCTATCCCGGGCACGGGCGAGTAGCTGCCCATGCCCCCGGTGTTCGGCCCCTCGTCGCCGTCGCCGATGCGCTTGTAGTCCTGGGCCGGCGCCATGGGCACGGCCCGCTCGCCGTCGCACAGGGCGAGAAGGGAGAGCTCCTCGCCCTCGAGGAACTCCTCGAGCACCACCTCGGTGTCCCCGAAGCGGCGTTCGGTGAAGAACTCCTCGACCGCCTCGCGGGCGGATGCCTCGTCCTGACAGATGACCACTCCCTTTCCGGCGGCCAGGGCGTCGGCCTTCAGTACGGCCGGGTAGGACGCGCAGGGCAGCTGGCCGAGCGCCTCCTCTCGCGAGCGCAGGACGGTGTAGGCGGCTGTGGGGATGGAGAGCTCGGCCATCAACTCCTTTGCGTAGCGCTTGGAGCCCTCGAGCCGGGCGGCCTCCCTCGTGGGGCCGAAGGCAGGGATGCCAGCCTCGGTCAGCGCGTCCACCACGCCCGCGACCAGCGGGGCCTCGGGCCCGATTACGACAAGGTCCACCTCGCGCTCGCGCGCGAGGTCCACGATGCCCTGCACATCCTCGACCGGCACGGGCACGCACTCGATCCGGTCCCGGGCGATGCCGGCGTTACCCGGTGCGCACAGGATCTCCGGATTCTGGCGGCTACGCAGCAGACAGCGCACGAGCGCGTGCTCGCGGCCTCCTGCGCCGACTACGAGCACCGTCGGCATGGGCCCCTCAGAGGGAGGCGATGAAGTCGTCGACCGGTATGGCCACAAGCGACTCGTAGCGGGCGGTGCCGCGTGAGCCCAGCTCGAGCGAGACGCGAGCCATCGTTACCTCGTCGGGCGCCTCGACGATGTTCACGAAGTCATACCGGCCCAGCACTGCCCACTGGGCCTTGACCTCCGCGCCGAGCTGCTCGATCTCCTTGTTCACCTCGCGGATGCGCTGGGGGTTGTTCTTGATCGTCTGGACCCCCTCGGGATTCAGGGTGCTCAGCAGTACGAAGGTGGGCACGGCGATCCTTTCGGCCGGGGCTCATGTTTCTCCCACTTTTCCCGGGCGAGCGCAAGGGCGTAGGCTCGCCGCCGTGTTGGAGAAGACCTACGACGCGACCTGGGGACGGGTCTTCGCGCGCGGATATGACCTCTTCTTCAAGAAGATGGAGGAGAACGGCCTGCGGGACATGCGGCGCGAACTGCTGGCCGACGCGCGGGGGCGCACGCTCGAGATCGGCGCCGGAACGGGCCTCAACCACGACCTCTACCCCGGCGCCGTGACGGAGCTGGTGCTGAGCGAACCGTCCGGCCCGATGGCGGACCAGCTGCGGGCCAAGGTGGCCCGCGCCGACCGGGCCATCGAGGTGGTCCAGGCGCCCGGCGAGCGCTTGCCCTTCCCCGACCGAAGCTTCGACACCGTGACCCTGACCATGGTGCTCTGCACGGCGCCGGACGCGCCCGCCGTGCTGCGCGAGATCGGCCGGGTGCTCGAGCCAGGCGGGCGCTTTCTCTTCCTCGAGCACGTGCGCTCACCCGACCCCGCGCTGGCCCGGTGGCAGGACCGGCTCGCCACGCCGTGGCGACTGTTCGGCAACGGCTGTAACTGCAACCGCGACGCGCTCGCGGCCATCGAGCAGTCTCCGCTCGTTCTCGAGCGCTTCGAGAGCGGCGAGCTGCCCAAGGCGGTGCCCCTCGTGCGGCCGACGGTCCAAGGATCGGCGCGAGCCACCGGCTAGCGCTTTGTCAGCGAGCTTGGCCGCGCTACGCTGGCCGCGCCAACCACCTTCCGGAGGAGCCCCGTGAAGCTTCGTCTCGTCGCCGCTGCCATCGCGGCCAGCGCCCTCGCCGCTCCCGTGTCCGCGCACGGGGCCACACTCACGGCGAGCGTCAAGAAGCCGTGCTACGGGACCGCAGACGCTGTGCCTCTCCGGGGTGCGGGGTACACGCCCGGCTCTTCTGTGCGCCTGGCTCGCGACGGTGTGGCCTTCCCCAAGCTGGTCCCGGCCGACGCGGCGGGCGGGTTCTCCATCCTCGCGAGACTCTCGACCATCCGCGAGGGCACGACGCAGACGGTGTTCTCGGCCACCGACACCGCAAACGCCGCGATCACCGCCAACTCGGCCTTTCTTCGCGTGAGCGCGACCACGATTCGCGTTCGCCCGGCCAACGCCGCCCCAACGGCCCTGCGGCGTATCCGCGCCAACGGCTTCACCACCGGCAAGACCCTCTACATGCACGTGGTCCGTGGGGGTCGCAGCCGCAACGTGCGCGTGGGGCGTCTCAAGGGTGCCTGCAAGGCCGTCACGGCCAGGCGGCGCTTCTTCCGCCGCAACTTCCGGACCGGCCAGTACCGCCTGCAGTTCGACACCTTCCGCCGCTACCGGCGCACGCGGGTGCAGAAGGTAGTCTTGCGGCTGCGCGTGGTCCGGACCTTCCGGCCGGCGTCAGCTTCGGCCACCAGCTCTGGGTCCGGGGCCGCCGTCGTGGGCGACTCGGGGTTCGGCGCAGCGCGCTAGACCCCGAGCTCGGGATGCCGCGCGCTCAGGTGCTCGGCCACGGCCGCGCGCACGGCGCTGCGCTCCTCGGGCGAGGCCATCCGGTAGCGCCCGAGTAGCTCCTTCTGCCCATGGAGGGGGAGGCCGGCGATCTCCCAGCGCACCGTCAGGCGTTCGAAGAGAAGCTCCGAGCGCCGCTGCCAGCGGTCCTCGGAGTTGGCCGCGGGCTTGGCGTCCAGGCGCTCCATCTCGCGCAGGGTGCCGGGGCTCAGCTCGTCGCGAAGGGTGAGCACGCCGTCGCCCACCGGGTAGGCGGAGGAGGATGCCGCGCCCCGCTCGGCCGGCTCGCCACCCCTGTTGCGCCTGCGCGCCCGCTTGCCCACCCGCGGAAGGCTACGCCGCAGCGGGCTCGGCCACCGCGGACGCGCGCTGGAAGGTGAGCTCACCATCGCCGGCGTCCACGCGCACGCGGTCGCCGGGCACGAACTCGCCCTCGAGCAGCCGTAGCGCGAGCTTGTCCACCAGTTGCTTCTGGATCACCCGGCGCAGTGGGCGCGCGCCGTAGGTGGGGTCGTATCCGAGGTTGCCGATGAGTGTCTTTGCGTCCTCGGAGAGCTCGATCTCCACCCCGCGCTCTCGCACGCGCCCGGCGAGCTGTGCCGCCTGCAGCTCCACGATGTGGCCGATCTCGTCACGCGAGAGCGAGGCGAACTGCACGATCTCGTCGAGACGGTTCACGAACTCCGGCTTGAACGTGGCCTCGACCCCATCGATCCCGCCGGCCACATTCGAGGTCATGATCAGCACCGCGTTCTTGAAGTCCACCGTGCGCCCCTGGCCGTCGGTGAGCCGGCCGTCGTCCATCACCTGGAGCAGCACGTTGAACACGTCGGAGTGGGCCTTCTCGATCTCGTCGAGGAGCACGACCGTGTAAGGGCGCCGGCGCACCGCCTCGGTGAGCTGGCCACCCTCGTCGTAGCCCACATACCCGGGGGGCGCTCCGACGAGGCGCGACACCGAGTGCTTCTCCATGTACTCCGACATGTCGATGCGCACCATCGCCTCCTCGGAGTCGAACATGAACTCCGCGAGCGCACGAGCCAGCTCGGTCTTGCCGACGCCGGTGGGGCCCACGAACAGAAAGGCCCCGATCGGGCGACCGGGGTCTGACAGCCCCGCGCGCGAACGGCGAAGCGCATTCGAGACCGCCTCGACCGCCTCGTGCTGGCCGATCACGCGGTCGTGCAGGCGCTCCTCCATCTTCACGAGCTTGGACATCTCCGACTCCATCAGGCGCGAGACGGGAATCTGGGTCCACCGGGCCACGACCTCGGCAACGTCCTCGGCGTCGACCTCCTCTTTCAGGAAGGTACGGTCGGCCTGCAGCTCGCCGAGCCGGACCTCGCCCTCGCCAATCTCGGTCTCGAGGGCGGGG
>JBBJNU010000131.1:0-5389 GCA_037721005.1 Thermoleophilaceae bacterium
ATGGGCGACCACGCAGACCACATCCATGTGGGCTTCCAGCCGCTCTTCGGCAACAACGCCAAGCTCGGCAAGCAGGCCCTCGCGGTGCTCAAGCCCGGACAGTGGTCGGATCTGCTCGACCAGCTGAAGAAGATCGAGAACCCGGTAGTGCCCACGAAGCCTTCCAAGTACGCCATCCCCGCTGAGAAGCGCTCGTCGGACGCCCACAAGGGCGAATAGCACCGAACGAGATTCCCATCGCGCCGCTGTTCGGGTTCGTACAGTTCGAGTTCGGTTTCCTCCTAGGGCCCGCAGACGGGCGCCTCATCGTACGTTCACGGCCCGAGGCAGATCCTGAACGCATCCTCGTGCTACGTACCCTCGGGGCGCCTCAGCGCCGTCTCCTGAACCGTCGCCGCGCACGCCGGCTAGCGGAGTCCGACGCCGAGCCCGTACCCACCTCCCGGGTCACCCTGATCGACCCCGAGCCCTTCCCCGATGCAGGGGCGGCGGAGTCCTGGCTCGAGGCGTCGCGCGACGAACCCGAACGCATGCGCGTAAGGGTGAGCGACGCCCTGATGGTTCTCTCGCGGGCGCTTCACGCCCACCGCGCCGCACACGCGGATCCCTACGCCTGGGACCTGCCCCCCGATGCCGCACTGGTTTCCCGCGTGGGCTATGGGTCCGGAGAGGCCCTGGCCGAAGGCCAGTACGCCGACGCCCTGGAGCTGCCCCGCAGCCGCGAGCGCGCGAAGCGCTCCATGGAGGCCCCGGAAGAGCGCTTCGCGGCCCTCCTGGGTGCCCGGGAGACCGTGCTCGCGTGCGAGGACCTGGTGCTGCGCGCCCGTGCCGACCTCGACGCGGGCCGCGAGCGCCAGGCCGCCCTGCAGGCACGCGTAGCCCTCGAGAGCCTCCTGGCGGAGATGGGAGGGGAGATCCGTGACGACCGCCGTGGGGGCCTCGAGGCCGGTCGGGGACCCGTGGGGGAAGCGGCGAACGCCGCCCTTCGGGGCGATCTCTCGCCCGCGGCCGCCGAGGAGCTGCGTGACGCAGTGGCCCGGATGGAAGCCGCCCTGCGGGTGCGCCGCCTCGGCAGCGCGGCCTGACGGGCCTCTCGGGTTCACCCCCTTTTCACCGCGCGCTGGGGCTGGGCCCCTAGCGTGCCCTCGACATCGGGTCGAACAGTCGGGCCGGTACTTTCGACACTTGGCGGTAGAAGCACGTGACCAAAGACGGCAGCATCCCTTACGTGAAGCAGTCCGTGATCAACATCCCTCGCGGCAGAGATCGTGAACAACGGTTGTCACGGGTGATCCATGCCCGCCGCCGCCTCAACTCTCCCCGGGGTGGCGGCCGGGCGTGGATCAACGGTCGCGAGGTGGGCGGTACCGACCCGCGCTATGCCCACCTGGAGACCTCGAACGACTAGAGGCGATCGAGCGCGGCCAGCGCCGCCTCGAGCTCGAGCACCACGTCGCCGCCCAGTTTGACCTGGGCCTGCGAGTCATAGGGGGTGGCGCCCTCGGTCACGATCGCAAGCTTGCCGCCACCGGCCAGGGTCAGCTCGGGTAGCCCCGCCACGGGGTAGACGGTGAGCGATGAGCCCACGCAGATCATCAGGTCGGCCTCGGCGGCCAGCTCCTGGGCCTCGGCCATCGCCCTGTCGGGCAGAAGCTCGCCGAAGAGAACCACATCGGGTTTGAGTGGGGCAACGCAGGCCACACACTCCGGAGCCCCGTCCGCCTGCTCCAGCAGCGCGACCACCTCGTCCAGGGCTACCCGGCCACCGCAGGTCATGCAGCGGCTCCACTCGATCGAGCCGTGAACCTCCACCAGGCGCTCGCTGCCCGCCATGCCGTGCAGGCGGTCTACGTTCTGAGTGATCACCCCGCGCACGATTCCGCGGCGCTCGAGCTCGGCCACCACGCCATGGGCGCGGTTGGGGAGGGTGTCCTTCAACGAGGTGAAACGGTCGCCGTAGAAGCGCCAGAAGCGGTCGGGGTCGCGGCGCCAGGCGTCGATGTGGGCTACCTCCATCGGATCCACGTTGGCCCACAGGCCCGTGCCCGGGGAGCGGAAGTCGGGAATGCCCGAGGGCACCGAGATTCCCGCACCCGTGAGCACGATCGCGGACGAGCTGGCGCTCAGCAGCTCGGCGAGAACCTCCGCGCCCACAGCGGTCTGCTGCGCGCTCACCTGCCGGTGAACTTGGCCTGGCGCTTGCCGAGGAACGCGGCGATGCCCTCCTTCGCGTCCTCGGAGCCAAAGGCCGTGGCAAAGCCCTTCTTCTCGGCCTCGATGCCCTCGTCGAGATCGCCCGCCGCCGACACCTGCTTGATCTGCTCGACCGCCACCGGCGCCTGGCCGGCCAGCTTGTGGGCCCAGGACAGGGCGGTGTCGAACAGCTCGTGGTCGGGCACCACCCGATTCACGAGCCCGAGGCGCAGCGCCTCGTACGCGCCGATCGGATCGCCCACGAGGTTGAGCTCGAGGGCCTTGGCCTCGCCCACGAGTCGCGCCAGGCGCTGGGTGCCGCCGAATCCCGGGATGATTCCGAGGTTGATTTCGGGCTGTCCGAACGAGGCCGACTCGGCCGCCAGGCGGATGTCGCAGGCCATCGCGAGCTCGCAGCCGCCGCCGAACGCGATCGAGTTCACCGCCGCGATGGTCACGGTCCGCGAGCGCTCCATCGCGCGCATGAAGCCGTGAGCCGAATCGATCAGCTCCTTGCCCTCCTTGTCGGGCGACATCTTGGTGAACTCCTTGATATCCGCCCCCGCAGAGAACGTGAAGATGTTCGACGAGGCGAACACCACGGCGCGCAGCTTGCCGTCGATCTCACCCCAGAGGTCGGTGAGCTCTGAGATCACGGCCGGCGACAGCGGGTTGGCCGGCGGGCGGTTGAGCCACACGATGCCCACGTCGCCCCGGGTCTCCAGGGTGATCGTCTCCCGCGCCTGACCATCGTCGGGGTTCGGATAGGGGAAGAAGCCCTGGCCTGCCTTCTTGCCCAGGCGCCCCTGGGTCACCAGGCGCTGGAGCACGAGCGGCGGCTCGAAGCCCTCCCCCCACTCCGCCTGTGCCCGCTCGAGGGCCTCGAGCACGCTGTCGAGACCCTGCTCGTCGGCGCGGGTGAAGGGACCGGGCAGGATGCCGGCGCCCATCATCATCCCGATCTCGATGTCCTTTGCCGAGGCCTCGCCCTCCTCGAGCACGAGACAGGCCTCCACGATCGCCTTGAGGGAGAAGCGCTCGACCAGCGTGTCCTTCACATCGACATCAGCCATGGTCGTAGAAGCCCTTTCCGGTCTTCTGACCGAGGTTGCCGGCCGCCACGAGGTCCTTCATGGCCGGGGAGACGAAGAAGCGGTCGCCGTAGGAGTCGTTGAGGTGCTCGGCCACGTGCAGGACCGTGTCGAGGCCGAGGAGGTCGGTGAGGAAGAAGGGACCCATCGGCGCGGCCTTTGACTCCTGGATCACCTTGTCGACCTCCGTCACGTCGAGGCCCTCCTCGTGCGTGACCTTCCAGATCTCGGACACCGCGGAGTTGAGTATTCGGTTGACCACGAAGCCGGGGCCCTCGCCACAGCGGATGGCGGTCTTGCGGATCTGCTGGGCGAAGTTCGTGGTGGCCTGGAGGGTCTCCTCCGAGGTCTCCTCGCCCTCGACCACCTCGATCAGGCGCATCATCGAGGCCGGGTAGAAGAAGTGAAAACCCACCACCTTGTCGGGCCGGCCGGTGGCCTCGGCCATCTCCGAGATGGAGAGCGAGGAGGTGTTGGAGGAGAGGATCGCGTGCCCGGGGGTGACGGCGTCGAGCTCCTCGAACACGGCCTGCTTGATCTGCATTCGCTCAGGCACGGCCTCGACCACGAAGTCAACGTCGCCGAAAGCCTCATAGTCGGTGGCGCCGGTGATCCGGCCTGTGATCTCGGTGAGCTTCAGGTCGGCGTCCTCCTGGGTGATCTTCTCCTTGGCCACGAGGCCGCCCAGCTGCGCTTGGGTGACCTCGCGGGCCTTCTCGAGGCCGGTGTCCACGAACTTCTGGTCGATGTCCTTGAGCACTACTCCGACGCCCGACGAGGCGATCACCTGGGCGATCTCGCCGCCCATCGTGCCGGCGCCGACGACGGCGGCTTTGAATACGTACATAGGTCCCTTTATTCGAGAGCGAAGAGGCGAATTGCCGAGGAGCGGCCCGGGAGGCTACCGGAGGTGCACCCGTCTAACGAAGGCCGGCGTCCTCCTCGGCCTCAACCCTGAAGCGCCCGAGCGTGCGTCCGAGGGCGTCGCGCAGCGCCCGGCGTATGAAGAGAACGTCCGTGACCCCGCGGAGTGGGCTCTCGGAGGTGAGCTCGTACTCGAGCTCGATGGCCACCGTCGCGCCGTCCTCGGCCGGCTCGGCGCGGAAGGTCTGCGTTCCGAGCAGCCGCTCCTCGGCGACCCTCGTGGAGAAGCTCCGCGCCGAGGCGCCCACCACTTTCTCGGTCACCCGCCCCCGGCCTACGGGACCGGACTCCCAGACCACCTTGGCGCCGGGCTCGGGCCACGCGCCCGAGCTGTCGAGCACCCGCGCGAAGCCCTCCACGAAGCTCGGCCAGCGGCGGACATCGCGCCACAACTCGACCGCCGCCTCGGGCGAGATCGGCACGCGCGTGCTCGTGTCTACCCGGCGGGACATCAGCTGCCGTACACCTCGCTCACGATCTCATCGATCGAGCGTTGCACCGACTCGAGGAAGGGCCGCACCTCGGTCTCCAAGCGGCGGTACTCCGCCCTCCCCTCCTCGGTGAGCGAGTAGAAGCGCCGGGTGCGGCGCTCGGGGTGCTCCCACTGGCCCTCGATCAGCCCCTCGTCTTCCAAACGGCGCAGCAGCGGGTACATCGTGTTCGGGTTCACGGAGAGCACGCCCTCGGTCATGCCCGCGATGCGCTCCATCATCTGGTTCCCGTACGAGGGGCCGGCCTCGATCAGGTGCAGCACGAGCAGCGGAAGCACCCGCCGCCGGCGCATCTCGCCACTGAACGGATCGCTCCCTCGTCCGCGGGGCGCCGGGACGACCGCCGGCTCGGCCACGCCACCGGCCTGGGCGACAGCCTTGCGCGCCGCCTCGCGGCTTCGGTCGCGCTTCGAGCTCGAGTCCTGCGCCATCGCCGGGATCCTGACATGAGCAAGGCGATCAAGGTCCAGAACGCGGTGAGGCCACCCCGGGGGCGGCCTCACCGCGAACGCGGCGGGTCAGGCTCTCAGGCCGCGGCGGTGGCGGGCTCCTCCACCCGGCGGGGCATGAGCACCTCACGGGCGATCACGAGCCGCTGGATCTGCGACGTGCCCTCATACAGCTGCATGATCTTCGCGTCGCGCATCAGCTTCTCGACCGGGTACTCCTTGATGAAGCCGTAGCCGCCGT
>JBBJNU010000012.1:0-18826 GCA_037721005.1 Thermoleophilaceae bacterium
GCCTCGCGAGTCGCGACCACGAGCCCTCAGAGGTGATGGCCGGCTAGCATCGAGCGCCCTTGCGACCCACCCGGACGCGACGCTTGAGCGCAATGTTCTTGTTCTTTTCGAAGAGGCCGACCTTGTACCGGACCTCCACGGCATCGATCAGGATGGTCTCGCGCTTCCCGAGCTCGGAGCACTTGAAGCGGGCGAGCAGGCCAACCTCGCGCTGGCGCCCAGGCTTCAGCTCGAAGGCCTTGAAGGGCACGAGCCGGCGCGCCGGTTTGCGCATCTCACGCCGCGCCATGCGCGCCTTCACGCGAGCCAAGGCGTTGCCCTCGATACCCCCCACCTTGCGGATCTCGACCTTCCGATCGCCACGGTTGGCTACTGCCACGCGCACCTCGAACTTGCGCGAGTCGCCCTTCCCCCGCACGAATGGTCCCTCCTGGAAGCTGCCGGCCTTCACGTCGTTGAACGTGTACTGCGCGCCGATCACGAACACGATCACGTAGACCAGTCCGGCCAGCACCGCCAGGAACACCAGCAGCTTGAGGAGTCCCCGCAGCAGCCTCACAGCGCGAGCATAACCCGGTTGCGTGGGCGCGGATAGGGTCACTCGGATGAGGCACCACGGGGGGATCGCGTATCGCGAGGCGGGCCAGCCGGACGCCCCCGTAGCCCTCTTGCTGCACGGCTATCCGGAGTCCTCACACATGTGGCGAGGCGTAATCTCCTCCGTGGCGGCGGCGGGTTGGCGTGCGCTGGCCCCGGACCTTCCCGGCTTTGGCGACTCTCCGGCAGACGGGCCCGGCACGTGGGAGCGACAGGTTGAGGCGGTCGACCGGCTGCACTCGGGGCTGGGCCTAGGCCCGGTCGCCCTCATCGTGCACGACTGGGGCGGGCTCATCGGCCTGCGCTGGGCCTGCGACCACCCCGAGAAGGTGGCGGCCCTGGTGATCTCCTCCACGGGCTTCTTCCCCGACGGCAAGTGGCACGGCATGGCCCGGGCGCTGCGCACGGAGGGCACCGGCGAGGAGCTGCTGGCCAACATGAGCCGCGGGGCGCTCGGCGAGGTGCTGCGCCAGGCGAGTCCGTCCATGGACGACGAATCCGTGGACGAGTACTGGAAGGCCTTCTCCGATCCCGACAACCGTCGCGGCCAGCTCGAGCTCTACCGCTCGGGCGACTTCGAGAAGCTGCAGCCCTACGAGGGCCGCCTAGCCTCCCTCGGGGTCCCGACCCTGGTGCTCTGGGGTGAGAACGATCCCTTCGCCCCTGTGGCCGGTGCGCGCCGGCTGCACGACGAGATCCCGGACAGCGAGCTCGTTGTGATCGACGGGGCCGGGCACTTCGTGGTCGAGGACGATCCCGAGCGCTACGGAGCTGAGCTGGAGCGCTTCTTGAGCGGCGTCGCCGGCGGCTGACGCGGCTTGCGAGACTCCCAGTCGTGGAGACGCTCTTCGAGGAGGAGGCCGACGGCCCACGGGGGGGCCAGACGCGCGTACCGGTGAGCGACCAGCCTCTGGCCGCCCGGATGCGGCCGGCCACCCTCGACGAGCTCGCCGGGCAGGGCCACCTCCTCGAACCCGGCTCCGCTCTGCGCACCGCCCTCGAGGAGGGCAACCCCCACTCCATGGTGCTCTTCGGGCCCCCCGGCACAGGGAAGACGACGATCGCACGCCTCATGGCGGTGAACTCCAGCGCCGCGTTCGAGGAGCTATCGGCCGTGAACGCCGGCCGGGCCGAGGTTCGCGAGGTGCTCGAGCGGGCTGGGCATCGGCGATCGAACTCGGGCGAGCCCACGATCCTGTTCCTGGACGAGATCCACCGCTTCAACAAGGCGCAGCAGGACGTGCTGCTGCCGGCCGTGGAGGAGGGCCTCGTAACGCTCGTGGGCGCGACCACGGAGAACCCGTACTTCGAGGTGAACTCGGCGCTGCTCTCGCGCTGCCGCGTGTACGAGCTCCGGTCGCTCGACGACGGGGAGGTGGCGGGGCTCATCCGCCGGGCGCTCGGCGACGAGCGCGGACTGCCCGACCCGCCCGAGGTGGCCGACGACGCGATCGAGTTCCTGGCCGCGCGGGCGGGGGGCGACGCCCGCACGGCACTCGCCGCGCTCGAGCTCGCCGCCGAGACCGCCGGGGACTCGGGGGTGACCCTCGAGGTGGCCGAGGACGCCCTGCAGCGCCGGGCGGTGCTCTACGACAAGGGCGGCGACCGCCATTACGACACGATCTCGGCCTGGATCAAGGCCACGCGAGGCTCGGACCCCGACGCCTCGCTGCTCTACCTGGCGATCATGCTCGAGGGAGGTGAGGACCCGCGCTTCATCGCCCGGCGAATGGTCATCCTCGCCAGCGAGGACATCGGCAACGCCGATCCGCAGGCGATTCAGGTGGCCGTGGCCACGGCCCACGCCGTCGAGCACGTGGGGCTGCCCGAGTGCGCCCACAACCTGGCCCAGGCCACGGTGTACCTGGCGCTGGCGCCCAAGTCCAACGCATCCTACGAGGCCCTCAACCGGGCCCGGCAGTGGGTGCGCGACCACGGCGCCCCGGACCCTCCGGGGCCCATGCGCAGCGCCGCCTACCCCGGGGCGAAGGCGCTGGGGCGCGGCCAGGGATACGACTACCCGCACTCGCATCCCGCGGGTGTGTCCTCCCAGGAGCTGATGCCCGCCGAGGCCGAGGGCGAGCGCTTCCTGGAGCTGTCAGAGCACGGCGATGAGCCGGAGATGGCCGAGCGACTGGAGCGGATCCGCACCGCGAGGGGTCAGACCCCTTGATGCTGGGCCTTTGGTGAGTTGATACGTAGGGGTCTGACCCCTTTCCCACTGCAAGCCCTGTTGCGTTTTCGTTATGCGACATTGGCCTCAACCGGGGGGCAGGTGCTTACGTATAACAAGCATGGCCACGGCAATCCGATCGAGCCCCCGCCTCGCCGACCCCGGCACCCTCCTCGCCACCCTCCATGAGGTCGGAGGCGGCCTGCGCGTGCGGCTGCGCCTGGGGCGCCCCAGCGACGCCCCGCGCATGCGGGCCTTCCTCGCGAGCCTCTCGCTCGAGACCCGCCAACGGCGCTTCGGGCACGCGATGCCGGTCATCCCCGACCACGTGGTGCGCCACTTCACGTTCTTCAACCCGCGGGAGCGCCTCGTGGTGGTGGCCATGGGGATCTACGAGGGCCGCGAGGAGATCGCCGGCGTGGCGGATGTGGCCGGCCTCGGCGCCGGTCTGGCCGAGCTCGGCGTGGTGGTCGACGACGACCAGCAGGGCCTCGGCGTCGGGAAGCTCCTGACCGAGGTGATCGCCTCGCTCGCCATCCAGCAGGGCGCCGCCCGCCTCAAGAGCGATCTGCTCGAGCGAAACGCTCCCATGCTTTCGCTGCTCGAGCGCCTTGGGCCGACGGTGAGCACGGTGGAGGACGGCGTTTCCGTGGCCTACACCACGCTCCCCGCGATGCGCCGCCGCGCCGCCTAGAGCTTTCTCGGGCATGATGGTGGCGCCATGGAGGCGCGCACCGCCAGTCGGCTCGACTCGTACAGCCCGATCGACGGGCAGCGGCTCGGAGCCGTACCCACCTTCACGCCCGACGAGGTGCAGGGCGTGGTGGACGAGGTGGCCGAGATACAGCCCTTCTGGGCTGCCCTTCCCGTGTCGGACCGGGCTCGTTACATGCGCAGGGCCGCCCAGGTGGTGATCGACTCGCTCGACGATCTCACCGAGCTCCTCACCCGCGAGCAGGGCAAGCCTCGAAACGAGTCCTACGTGATGGAGCTGCTGCCCACGATCGACTCCCTGCATTGGATCGCCAACTCCGGGCCGGGGATCCTCGAGGACGAAGCCGTGTCCCTCCCGATCTTCCTCAAGCAGAAGAAGGCCAAGTTCACCTACGAGCCCTTGGGTGTGGTCGGGGTGATCGCCCCATGGAACTACCCCTGGTCGATCCCCTTCGGCGAGGTGGCCATCGCCCTCATGTGCGGCAACGGCGTGGTGGTCAAGCCCGCTTCA
This sequence comes from Thermoleophilaceae bacterium, assembly GCA_037721005.1. Taxonomy (GTDB): domain Bacteria; phylum Actinomycetota; class Thermoleophilia; order Solirubrobacterales; family Thermoleophilaceae; genus JAAYBF01. The sequence goes on from JBBJNU010000012.1 coordinate 3,996, forward strand.
CTCACGCCGCTGATCGGCCAGCGCATCCAGGGCGTGTTCGAGCGTGCCGGGCTGCCCGAGGGTTTGGTGCGCACCGTGCACGGCGGCGGCGCCGTGGGACAGGCCCTGGTGGAGTCGAGCGTTTCCAAGATCTTCTTCACCGGGTCGGTCGAGGTGGGGCGCGAGGTGGGCACAGCCTGCGCCGAGCGGATGAAGGGCTCGGTGCTCGAGCTGGGCGGCAAGGACCCGATGCTGGTCCTGGCCGACGCCAATGTGCCCAACGCCGTGTCGGGGGCGCTGTGGGGCGGCTTTGCCAACTCAGGTCAGACCTGCTCCGGGATCGAGCGCGTGTACGTGGCCCGCGAGGTGGCCGAGCGCTTCGTGGACGAGCTCGTGGAGGGCGCGCGCGCCCTGCGGGTGGGTGACCCGATGGACCCGGCCACGGAGATCGGCCCGATGGTGTCGCGAGAGCAGTTCGAGCTCGTGCGCGAGCTGGTGGAGGATGCTGTGGCGGCCGGCGCCGAGCTGCGATGCGGAGGGCCACACGAGCCCGCCGGGTCTTCGGAGGGCTCGTGGTTCGCGCCCACCGTGCTCACTGGCGTCACCCACGAGATGCGGATCATGCGCGAGGAGATCTTCGGACCCGTTCTGTGCGTGATGACCACCCACGGCGAGGACGAGGCGATCGAGCTTGCCAACGACTCCCAGTTCGGGCTGGGCGCGTCGATTTGGACGCTCGACCCCGGGCGCGGCGACCGGATCGCGCGCCGGATCCAGTCGGGAATGGTCTGGATCAACGACCACATGTACTCCCACGGCGCGTGCTCGTGCTCGTGGGGCGGCGTGAAGGACTCAGGGCTCGGCCGCTCGCATTCGAAGTTCGGTTTCTACGAGTGCGTGAACATCAAGCACGTGTCCTGGGAGCCCTCGCGAACGAAGAACTTCTGGTGGCACCCCTACGACGGCTCGCTCGGCCGAGCGATGGATGCTTCGGCCAAGCTGCTCTACGGGCGCGACGCGGACAAGCCCGAGGCTCTACGGCGCGGGGTGCGCTCCTACGCCCGGCTGGCCCAGAAGATGCTCCGCCGCTAGGCGCCAGCCCGCGCTGAGGGCACGAAGCGAAGCCGTTCGGGCAGGAAGGGGACCACGGCACGCTTCACGTACTCCGCACCGCCGGCCACGAGGGCCTTGCGAACCGGTGTCGGAGGCAGCGGCGCGAAGCCGTACTGCCTGCGGATCCGGTCGGGAAGGAGGCCAATGGTGATGAAGTTGGCCGTCTGGAGAAGAGGCTGGGCAACCCACGGAACGGGCGGCTCCATCACGATCTCCCGCGCGCGCTTGCGGGCCCAGTCGGTTACCAGGAGCACGTCGCCCTCCAGCATCTCGCGCTTGTAGTCGTGGAGGTCGCCCAGCGTGTCGGGCATGTCGGCACGCGTCAGGCCGAAGAGCTCTCCCACCACCTTGTAGTCATCCCAGTAGGCGGCCTCCTCGGCGCTGGTCATCGCGCCCACGTACTTGCGGTAAACCACCACGCCGGAGTCCACGAGCGTGAAGAGCACCCACAGGAGGAGGTCGGGCTGGTCGGCGCGGTAGGGCGTGCCGGCGGGAAAGATGCCCGTGGGCTCACGTAGCCGCCCGCGCACCTTCTTGTGCATGCCGCGGATCATGGTCGTGATCCGTTCCGCCTCGTCGCGAGGCCCGAAGGTGATTGCGCTCATCGTCTCCGCGGTGCGCTGAAGGCGGTCGTAAGGCTCGTCCATCGCGGAGGAGTGGGCGAGCAGGCCCGACACGGCGAGCGGGTGAGCGGCCTGCATCAGAAGTGCCCGCGGGCCGCTGAGGGCAATGGCCCACTCGCGGTGCACGCGGCGGATCATCGAATCGTCGGTAAAGAAGCTCTCCGTCATCGCCAAGGAGGGTACGGCGCGTAGGATTGAGGAGACCATGCCCGCCCAGGCCTACGCCGGAAAAGAATGCGTCTGCCAGCTCCGCAAGGGGATCTGCGACCAGAGCTGCGTGCAGGGGATGCTCGACATTCCCTTCTACATCGCGTGCCTGAAGCTCTCGGGGCGCAAGTGCGTGGTGGTGGGCGGCGGCGAGATCGGCCTGGACAAGGTCGAGGGCCTGTTGGCCTGCGAGGGAGAGGTCACGCTGGTGGCCCCCGAGGCCCTTGACGCCCTGCGCCTGCTGGCCGCGGAGGGCTCGATCCACTGGGAGAAGCGCGAGTACGAGGCCGCCGACCTCGAGGGCACCTTCATGGTGATCGCCGCCACCGATGACACGGACGTGAACATCGCTGTTTACGACGACGCCGAGAAGCGCGCGATGCTCGTGAACGTGGTAGACGTGCCGCCGCTGTGCAACTTCATCCTTCCGGCGATCGTGCGCACCGGGCCGCTCGCCATAGCCATTTCGACTGCGGGCGCGAGCCCGGCGCTCGCCAAGCGCATGAAGCGCCAGATCGCCGAGGAGTACGGCGAGCCCTACGCCCGGCTGGCCATCCTGCTCAACGACGTCCGCGGCTGGGCCAAGAGCACGCTGCCCACCTACGGGGATCGCAAGGCCTTTTTCGAGTCGATCGTCAACGGCGAGCCCGATCCGGTCGAGCTGTTGCGCAGGGGTGACGAGGGCGCCGTGCGCGACCTCATCACGGCCGCGCAACGCACGCATCAGCGGGAGGCGCGCAGCGCGATCCGCTAGGAGCGCAGCCCGATCCGGGAGGAGTCGCAGCCCGATCGGTGATCGGGCGAGCGCCGCACCGCCTCATTGGGCGAGCACCGCACCGCTCATCGCGCGAGCACCGAACGAGGATCTCAGCCCAGCCCTGCCTGAGGGCTCTTCGCCGGCTAGCTCGGTGCGGGGAACAGCGCGGCCACCGAGAACGCAAAGTCGGGCAGCAACGGCGAGGTGAGGACGTTCTCGCGCGTGAGCTCCAGAGCGACATCGAAGGTCGGCGCCTTCGGGGTGGAGCGCCTGTACACGAGCACCGCCTCGGCCGCGGTGTCCATAAGCCAGAGCTCCGGAAGGCCGTGGCGCTCGTAGCCCGCCTTCTTCGCGCCGATGTCGTAGCGCCAGGTGGAGGGCGAGCGCACCTCCACGGCGATGGCGGGCATGGGGTACGGAGGATGGTCCTGGCGTGCCGGCGCCGCGCCCTCGCGATACCAAAGGACATCGGGGACAAAGACGTTCCGGTCATCGATGCCCACGTCGAGCGGGAAGGTGCACAGACCCCGGCCAGCCTGTTCGCGTACCCATAGCGTGAGCGCAAAGTGCAGGTCGCTCTGTACCGCTTCGTGAGATCGCCGCGCCTCGTTCACGATCACCTCACCGTCCACGAGGTTCCAGGGTCGCCCGAAGTCGGGCACGGGCATGTCTATGAACTCCAGGGCAGTCATGCGGTAGGCAACGGGCATGGCGGTCATCGTAATCCTCCTCGCACAGGCTCATGTACCCCAAAGGGCATCAGCGTGAGTTATTCGCCCCCCTCCGCGACCTACACTCAGCCGGTGCCCAGCCACCTCTCACATCTCGACGACGCGGGCAACGCGCGGATGGTCGATGTAAGCGCGAAAGAGGCGACCGACCGGCGGGCGGTGGCCCGCGCGGTGGTGCGCATGACGGTCGAGACGGCAGCCGTCGTCGAGCGCGGCGACGCTCCGAAGGGCGACGTGTTCTCAATCGCGCGCATCGCAGGCATCCAGGGCGCCAAGCGCACGGCGGACCTGATCCCGCTGTGTCACCCACTGCCTCTCTCCTACGTGGACGTGGCCATCGCGATCGACCCATCGCTCGGTGAGGTCACCCTCACCGCCGAGGCTCGCGCGAACGGGCAGACGGGCGTGGAGATGGAGGCCATGACCGCGTGCGCAGTGGCCGCTCTCACCGTGTACGACATGGTCAAGGGCATCGAGCGGGGCGTGGAGGTAGGGCCGGTCACGCTGCTCGAGAAGACCGGTGGTAAGGAGGACTGGCGCGCGTGAGCCCGCCGGACAGAGCAGCCGTGCTCACAATCTCCTCCTCGCTCGCGCGCGGGGAGGGCGAGGACAGGTCGGGGCCCGAGCTGGCCAAGCGCTGTGAGGAGGCCGGTCTGAAGGTCCAGGCGCATGTGCTGCCCGACGACCGCCAGGCCATCGCGGCGGCGCTGCGCCGGCTGGCCGACGAGGACGCTGTGCGCTTCATCTTCACCACGGGCGGCACGGGGCTGACCCCCGACGACGTGACCCCCGAGGCCACGCTCGACGTGATCGACCGCGAGGCGCCGGGCTACGCGGAGACGATCCGCGCGAACTCGATCCCCTACACCAAGGGGCTCGGGATCCTCACCCGCGGCGTGTCCGGCATCCGTGGCCGCACCCTGATCGTGAACTTCCCGGGCAATCCCAAAGCCATCGGCGAGTCCTGGGAGATCGTGGAGCAGACGCTGGACCACGCGGCACAGACGCTCGAACGTGAGTGAGCCACCCGCGCTCGAGCTCGAGGGGCTCGAGCGCCGTTACGGAGAGCGAATCGCCCTCAGCGGCGTGACCCTGCGCCTCGAGCCCGGGCAGACCCTCGCGGTGATCGGCGCCAACGGCGCCGGCAAGTCGACTCTCCTGCGTGTGCTGGCCGGCCTGCTGCGGCCGCACTCGGGCTCCGCCCGGGTCCTCGGGGCGCAGTTGCCCGGCGAGACCTGGCGCGTGCGCGCCCGGATCGGCTACCTCGGTCACGACCCGCTGCTCTACCGCGAGCTGAGCGGGCGGGAGAACCTGGTCTATCAGTCGCGGCTCTACGGGTTGCCGATCGAGCGGGTGGACGAGGCCCTGGCCGAGGTGGGCCTCGAGCGCCGCTCCGGCGAGCCCGTTCGCGATCTCTCGAAGGGCATGGTGCAGCGCCTCGCCGCCGCCCGAGCCACCCTGCACGCACCCGACCTGCTGCTGCTCGACGAGCCGCGGGCCAACCTCGACCCGGCGGCGGCCGAACGCCTGGAGCCGCTCATCGGACGGGCGTCAGGACGCGCACGTGTACTCGTGACGCACGACGTGGACGCCGCGCTGGCGGAGACCGACGTGGTACTTGGCCTGCGCGGGGGGCGCCAGGCGTTCGCGTTGCCCGTCGCCGAGCTGAACCGTCAACGCACGCGGGAGCTCTACACGTGATCCGCACGGCGAGCGCGATCCTGCGCAAGGACCTCAGGATCGAGCTGCGGACAAAGGAGACCGTGCCGGCGATGACCCTGTTCACGGTCACGGTCTACGTGCTCTTTCACTTCGGTCTCGACCGCGACTCCCTCGACGGCGAGCTGGCCTCCGGAGTCCTGTGGGTCACGCTGCTCCTGGCCGCGGTGATCGGGGTCACCCGCCTCTTCGCGACCGAGCGCGAGCAGGGCGGGATCGACTCCCTCCTGCTGGCTCCGGTGGACCGCACGGCGCTGTTCGTGGCCAAGGCGGCCGCGCTCTTTCTCTACCTGCTCCTGCTCGAGGTCGTGGCCGTGCCGGTGTTCGGTCTCCTCCTGCTCGGGCCTGACCTGTTCGACGCGCTGCCCGAGCTGGCGCTGATCCTGCTCCTGGCCGACGTGGGACTGGCCGCGGTGGGCGCCCTGGTGTCCGCCCTCGCCGCGGAAACGAGGGCGCGGGAGCTGATCGTTCCCCTGCTGCTGCTACCGCTCGTGGTGCCTTTGCTGATCGGCGCCGCCTCGGCCACCGAGCCCCTGCTTCGCGAGGGCGGCCAGTCTGAGGACCTCGGGCGGTACCTGGCGCTCTTGGGCGGCTATGACCTGGTGTTCGTACTCATAGCGCTGGGCGTATTCGACTACCTGCTCGATGACTAGGATGTGACTGTGTACTCAAAGGGCTTCAAGCCGCTCGCCATCGCCACCGTGGTGGCGATCGCCGCCTCCTTCGCCCTTGTGTTCTTCTACGCCCCGCTCGACGCCGATCAGGGCTTCGTTCAGAAGATCTTCTACGTGCACGTGCCCATGGCCATCGTGGCCCTGTGCGGCTTTGTGGCCGGCGGAATCATGGCCATAAAGCACCTGCGCACCGGGGACCGCTCGTGGGACATGCGCTCCTACGTGGCCATCCACCTGTCGATCATTCTCGGCACCGGCGTTCTGATCACGGGCGCCATCTGGGCCAAGGCCTCGTGGGGTCACTGGTGGCTCTGGGACGAGCCGGTGCTCGTGTCCTTTCTGATCGTCTTCCTCCTCTACTGCGTGTACTACCCCCTGCGCTTCTCGATCGAGGACCCCGACCGTCAGGCCCGGTACTCGTCGGTGTTTGCCATCGCCGCCGGTGCCTTCGTGCCGATCAACTTCGCGGCCGTGCGGCTGGCCGAAGCGGTCACCCACCCCCGTGTGCTCTCGCAGACCGGAGGCAACCTGCCCGGCGAGATGCGCCTCACCTTCCTCGTGTCGATCGTGGCGATGACTCTGCTGTTCGTGACGCTCTGGAAGCTCGAGCTCACGGCCAAGAACGCTTCGATGCAGCTCAAGAGCCTGCGCAGGCGCCTCGAGCTGCGCGCCGACGAGAGCGCGCCCGCCGCACCCGTCCGAACCACGGCCTGAGGCCATGCCGGCCCTCCCGCTCGACGAGGCCGGGAAGTACGTGGCCGGGGCGTACCTCGTTTTTCTCACCCTGATCGTGATCTACGTGGCGATCATTGGCGCGAAGGTCAGCCGAATCGATCGCGAGCTCGGAGAGCTGGTGGAGCTCACCGACGAGGAGAAGGCGGGGCGCCATGAGCTATGAGCTAATCGCCCTGGGGGTCTCTCACAAGACAGCTCCGCTGGCCCTGCGCGAGCGGCTCGCCCTGCCCGAGGGGCGCTGCACGGCCATCCTCTCCGAGTTCGGGGCCGAGGAGTCGGTGGCCGAGGCCGTTGCCATCTCCACGTGCAACCGCACCGAGCTGTACCTCGTGGCGTCAGACGCGGTGGCTGCTGAGAGTGCCGCACTGACCGTCCTTGCGCGTGAGGCCGGTATCCGGCCCACTGAGCTCACCGACTGGCTCTACTCGTTCCGCGAGCGCGAGGCTGTGCGCCACCTCTTCGGCGTGGCCGCCGGCCTCGACTCGATGATCGTGGGCGAGGCGGAGATCCAGGGGCAGGTCAAGCGCGCGTACGAGCTGGCCCTCGTGGAGGGAGCCACCGGCCCGATCACCAACCGTCTCTTTCGTGAGGCGCTTGGGGCCGGCAAGCGCGTGCGCACCGAGACCTCGGTGGGGCGCTCGCGCCTCTCGGTTTCCTCGGTAGCCGTGGAGCTCGCCGCGGGGATGCTCGGGGACCTTGCCGCCCGCCGCGTGCTCGTGGTGGGCGCCGGGGAGAACGGTGAGCTCACCGCCAAGGCCCTACGCGACCGAGGCGTGGACACCGTGTTCGTGGCCAACCGCCACTACGACCGGGCGATCGGCCTGGCGCAGCGCTTCGGCGGATCGGCCGTGCGCTTCGACGACCTGCCCGCCCAGCTTGCTCAGGCCGACATCGTGGTTTGCTGCACCGCCTCGCCCCACCAGATCGTGGGCCGCGAGGAGCTGGAGGAGATGCACCGCGAGCGCGGCGAGCGCCCCCTCGTGCTTATCGACATCGCCGTGCCGCGCGACATCGATCCGCGCGTGCGCGACCTGCCCGGCATCGCCCTCTACGACATGGACGACCTCCAGCGCGCGGTGGCCCAGCGGCGCAGCGTTCGCGAGAACGAGGCAGCCCGGGCGCGAGTGGTGGTCGAGCAGGAGGTCGAGCGCTTCGATGCCTGGCTCGCGAGCCTCGACGTGGTGCCCACCATCGCGGCGCTGCGCGAGCGTGGCCAGGAGGTCGTGGACGCGGTGCTGGCGGAGAACGAGGCCCGCTGGGAATCCCTGTCGGACGCCGACCGCGAGCGGCTGCGCACCATGGCTCTCGCCGTGGTCAAGCGGATGCTCCACGAGCCCACGCTGCGGCTCAAGAGCGCTGCGGGCGACGACTCCTCCTACCTCTACGTGCAGGCCCTGCGGGAGCTGTTCTCGCTCGACGCATCCGCTCCCACGCTCGAGGGCGTGCGCGAGACGGCGGAGGTCACCGACCTCGCCGCGCGGCGTCGCCGCCACCGCTGAGACGTAGAGGTGGCCGCGCTACGGCTCGGAAGCCGCGGCAGTGCGCTGGCGCTGGCCCAGGCGGGGCTCGTGCGCGAGCAGCTCGAGACCTTCGGTGAGCACGTCGAGTTGGTGGTAATCCAGACCTCAGGTGACGAGCGACCGGGCGGCGCTGCCGCCCCCGAGATCTCCGACAAATCACGGTTCGTGAAGGAGATCGAGGACGCGCTGCTGCGCGAGGAGATCGATCTGGCGGTGCACTCGGCAAAGGACGTGCCGGGCGAACTGCCTGAGGGCCTGGCGATCGTGGGAGTGCCCGAGCGAGCCGACCCGCGTGACTCACTCTGCGGAGCGCCGGAGCTCGACGCTCTGCCCGAAGGCGCGGTGGTGGGCACCGCGAGCCTGCGCCGTCGCGCCCAGCTCCTGGCTGCTCGCCCCGACCTCGACGTACGCGACCTCCGCGGCAACGTGGACACTCGCCTCCGCCGGCTGGATGAGGATGGCTTCGCGGCGATCGTGCTGGCCGCCGCCGGACTCGCCCGGCTGGGCCGCGACGAGGGCGAGCCCATCCCGACGGCCACCATGACGCCCGCCCCGGGGCAGGGATGCCTGGCGCTCGAGGCACGCACGGGAGACGAGCACACCTCCCAGCTCGCCGAGCGCCTCACACACCACGACTCGCTCGTGTGCCTTACCGCGGAGCGGGCGGTGGTACAGGGCCTTGGCGCAACGTGCCGGACGCCCGTGGGCGCCCTCGCGCACCTCGAGGGTGGCGCGGGGCTCTGCCTCGAAGTGTTCGCAGGCATGCCCGACGGCAGCACCTGGGTCCGGGACTCGCTCATGGGCGAGGCCGGCGATCCCGTCGCCCTGGGACGGGCCGTCACCGAGCGTCTGCTCCTGGCGGGGGCCGGTGAGCTGCTCGAGGCCGCGGAGCACGCCCTCCAATAGCGTGCCCTGAGGTGGCTTTCGGCATCGTGCATCTCGTAGGGGCCGGCCCCGGGGACCCCGGGCTGATGACCCGCCGCTCGCTCGAGCTGATCGCCGGCGCCGACGCGATCCTCTACGACCGCCTGATCCCTGCCGGGGCGCTCGACGGAGCTCGGTCGGACTGTGACATGCGCTACGTGGGCAAGGAGCCCGGCAACCCGGCCATGGAGCAGGGGGAGATCGACTCGCTCCTAGTTGAGCTGGGCTCGCGCGGCCTGCGGGTGGTGCGCCTGAAGGGCGGCGATCCCTTCGTGTTCGGTCGCGGGGGCGAGGAGGCCGAGGCCCTCGCGAAGGCCGGCGTGCCGTTCGAGGTCGTACCGGGCGTGACTTCAGGCGTGGCGGCGCCGGCCTACGCCGGCGTGCCGGTCACCCACCGCGACCTCGCCTCGGCCGTGGCGTTCGTGACCGGCCACGAGGACCCGGAAAAGACGGGGAAGGCCCTCGACTGGGAGGCGCTCGCGCGCTTCCCGGGAACGCTCGTGTTCTACATGGGTATGAAGAACCTGCAGCTGATCGCGGAGCGGCTGATGGAGGCCGGGCGAGACCCCGGAGAGGCAGCGGTCGTAGTTCAGCACGGCACCCTGCCGGGCCAGCGCTCGGTGGGCGCCACGCTCGCCGACATCGCCGCGCGCGTGACAGAAGCCGGCGTGCGGCCACCCGCCATAACTGTGATCGGCCCAGCCGCCGGTCTGCGCGAAACCCTGGCGTGGATGGAGCGCCGCCCCCTGCACGGGAAGAGCGTGGCCGTGACCCGGGCGCGAGCGCAGGCGAGTGGGCTCGCCGAGCGCCTGCGCGCTCTGGGAGCCGAGGTGGCGGAAACCCCGGCGATCCGCATCGAGCCCCGCCCGGTGGACGGTGAGCTCGAGCGCGCCGTCGAGGAGATCGCCGAGTACGCGCTCGTGTGCCTCACCAGCCCGAACGGGGCCTCGCTGCTGATGGACGCGCTCCGGGCTCGCGGGCGGGATGCGCGGGTCCTGCACGGTGCCACGGTGGCCGCAATCGGGCCCGGCACCGCCGCGGAGCTCGCGGGTGCCGGGATTCACGCCGACGTGGTGCCGGAGCGTTCGGTGGCCGAGGCCCTCGTCGAGGCTCTGGCGGGCGTGCCGGTGAAGGGCAAGCGCGTACTCGTGGCTCGGGCCGCCGAGGCCCGCGACGTGCTGCCCGACGCGCTGAGCGACAGGGGCGCTCAGGTGGACATCGTCGCTCTGTACGACACCGTGACCGAGCCGCTCGACGCCGCGGCCCGAGAGGCCCTGGCCGCCGCCGACTACGTGACGTTCACCTCCTCTTCCACCGTGCGGTTCCTGCTCGAGGCGCTCGGGTCTCCCGCCGCCCTGCCGAGCGGCCGCATCGTGTCCATCGGCCCCATCACCAGCGCCACGGCGCGAGATCACGGGCTCACCGTGCACGCGGAGGCCACGCACCACGACATCGACGGCCTGGTAGCGGCGATCATCCAAGACGCGTCGTGATCGTCACGCTCCTCACCGACTACGGCAGTGACGATGAGTTCGCCGGCGTGTGCCACGGGGTGATTCGCGCGATTGGTCCCGACGTGTCGATCATCGACATCACGCACGGCATCCCCCGTCACGCCGTGCGCCACGGCGCGCTCGTGCTGCGCAACACCCTGCCCTACATGCCCGCAGGCGTGCACCTGGCCGTGGTGGACCCTCAGGTGGGCACCGAGCGCCGGGCGCTTGCCGTGCGCTGCATCGACGGACGGCTGCTGGTGGGTCCGGACAACGGCCTGCTCTCGCTGGCTTGGGAGGCGGCCGGAGGGGTTGACCTCGCCGTGGACGTGACCCGATCCGCGCACCGCCTCGAGCCGGTCTCGGCAACCTTCCACGGGCGTGACGTGTTCGCCCCGGTGGCCGCGCATCTCGCCCTGGGAGCCGAGGTGGCCGACGCCGGCGAGCCGGTGGAACCCGAGACGCTGGTGGGCCTGGAGCTCCCGGAGCCCCGCAGCGAGGGGGACACCCTGGTGGCGCACGTGCTCGCGCGGGACGTGTTCGGCAACGCATCGCTCGACGTGACCCACGATGCGCTCGCCGGTACCGGTCTCACGCTTGGTTCGCAGGTGGAGGTCCAGAGCGGGGGCGAAAGGCGGGTGGCCACCTATGCGGGGACGTTCGCCGACGTACAGGTGGGCGAGCTGCTCGTGTACGAGGATGCCTACCGGACGCTCGCCATCGCGGTGAACCGGGGCGACGCATGGGCCCTCATGGGCCTCGAGCTTGACGCCGAGGTGCGGCTACGCCCGCGATGAGAAAAGGAGGGATGGGCCGCCGCGAGCGACGCACGCCCTGCGCGTCCGTGGGAACCTAGCCTCAGGCCCCGTGATGGTCGAGCGCGCTGACCTTCATCCGAGAGCGATCCGCGACCTCCTTGGAGAGGGCGACGATCCCGATGCCACGCTCGACGTGCGCCGCGCGCAGCGGATGGGTGGCGTCTTCTGGCTCTTCGGCGCCCTCAGCGTGCTCGTGTTGCTGCCGTTCGCCCCCCCCGACGAGATCGGCTGGCCCGGCTGGGTGGTCGTAGCACTGGGGCTCGCCGGGGCGGCCCTGATCGTGCGGCGGCGCTTCGACGACAAGAGCATCCCCGACCTCAACGAGATCTACTGGTCGGGGTGGGTCGCCCTCGCCTTTCTCGTGCTGCTCGAATGGCTCGCCGGTGGACGCTCGGCGCCCTACCACCACCTCTTCGTGTTGCCCACCCTCTACGCCGCTGCGATCCACGGCACCCGGCGCTCGATGGCTTTTCTCGTGGGGGTTGCACTTGCCCTGTGTCTTCCCCTCCTCTACGACGGCCCGTTCTCAGGCGAGGCCGCGGTAGACGTGGGGGCCCAGCTGCTCATGCTGCTGGCGCTCGCCCTGACCTCGCGCGCCCTGTTCAAGACCGTCCGCACCCAACGGGGCCATCTGCTCCGCGCCCGCGAGGAAGCGGAGCAGCGCGCGCGGCGGGACCCGCTCACGGACCTTGGCAACCGGCTCGCGTTCCAGGAGTCCGTGGCTCGCGAGGTCGCGCGCGCGCAGAGGTCGAACACCGGCCTGAGCGTCGTGCTCGGCGATCTCGAAGATTTCAAGCGCATCAACGACACCTTCGGGCACGTGCGCGGGGACGAGTGCCTTCGCGCCGTGGCCATGACGATCGCCGCGGCCGCCCGCCGGGGGGAGGAGTGCTTTCGCTGGGGAGGCGACGAGTTTGCCGTGCTGCTGCCCGGGGCGTCCTCCGACGAGGCTCGTCAAGCGCTCGATCGCGTCTGCAACCTGGTACGACGGGAATGCACCGCACCGGATGGTCTGCCGATCAAGCTTGTGTGCGCCACCACCTCCATGGCCGAGGGCCAGGAGGTCAACAGCCTGGTGGCGAGCGTGGATCGAGCTCTCATCGACCTCAAGACGGGGCCCAGCCACGCCCGCAGGCGGTGACGCTCTCCTGGTCCGCGGATTGGGGTGCCCTCGCGTGCATCACCGGCACACGGACTCCACCAACCACCGAGCCCGCGCGCTTGCCGTGGGCGGAGCGCCGCACGGCACCCTCGTGACCGCAGGCGCGCAGAGCGCCGGCCGCGGGCGCCAGGGCCGCGTGTGGACCGCCGCGCCGGGCAGCGCGCTGTTGATGTCGCTGGTGCTGCGCGGGCTCGATCGGCGCCATGCCGTGCTGCCGCTGGCCGCCGCCGTGGCCGTTTGCAAGGCGGTCGAGGCCTGCGCGCCCGTGGAATGCCGGGTGAAGTGGCCGAACGACGTGTGGATCAGCGGCCGCAAGGTGGCCGGCATCCTCGTCGAGGCCAACCCGCACGAAGGCTGGGCCGTGCTGGGCATCGGGCTGAACGTGGCCGAGCAGGAGTTTCCGGGCGAGCTGGCCGAGAGTGCCATCGCTCTGGCGCTCGAGGGGGCGATCGAACCGGTGCTGAAGGAGGTGCTGAGCGCCCTGGAGAATCAGCTGGACTCACAGCCTGCCGAGACCCTGAGCGCCTGGCGCGAGCGCGACGCGCTGCTCGGGCGAAACGTGCGCTGGGAGGATGGCGAAGGCACCGCCGCCGGCGTCGACGAGTCAGGGGCCCTGCTGGTGCAGACGGCCGCAGGCGAGATCGGCCTGAGCGCCGGCGAGGTTCATCTGCGGGCCTAAGCGGCGTCCTCGGTGCGCTCGACCGCGTCGGCGTCGCTGCCGTCGGTCTGCATGTCCACGGTCGCGCCGTTCTGGCTCTCGTCCTTTTCGCCCCCACCCGCGCCGCGACCACGCCGGCGGCGCCCGCCGCGCCGGCGGCGGCCCTTCGGGAAGTTGCGCAGGAGCTCGCGGGCGAGTGCGCTCGGTTTGCGGGCCAGGCGCATTCGCGCGCCGTCGAGCACCTGCTGCGCCTCGGGCGTGTGGCCGAGCGCGGCGGCCAGCAGGGCGGCTGACAGGCGGCGGTCCTGCTTCTTGGTGGCCTGAACGAGGCGCCGGGCGTTGCGGGCGTGCGCCCCGCCCGAAGAGTTCACCAGCAGTCCCAGCAGGCGCTTGGTCTCAGGCCAGCGGGACACGGCGTACTCCTCGTGCACCTCACGGCTGTACTCGGCCAGATGCCAGATCCAGCGCGAGGCCTGGTCGCGGCGGCCGATCGTGTGCTCCGCCATGGACTGCAGAAGCACCTTCACGCCCTCGCGCCGCTCGTCGCGCGACCAGCCGCCCACGATCTCCACGGCCTCGTCGAAGGCCTCGGGATCGCGCAGCGCGCCGACCTCCTGCAGGGCGCGCACACGTAGCTGGGTGTTGCGGTTTCGCTGCAGGCAGGTAACGAGGTACTTGCGCCGCAGCTCGCCCGTGTCGTCGAAGTGCAGCATGGCTTTCGCCCGGCGCCAGTTGTTCGGCGCCACGCGAGCCCCGGCCAGCTGAGCCCAGGCGCCCTGCTCGGCCCACGAGAGGTGCTCCACGGCTATCCGCCACAGCTCGCGCTCGAACACCTGAGCACGCCGCTCGTGGTTCGCTGTCACCGGCAGCACGCGGCGCTCCACCCGCAAGCGCCGCCCGCGACCGCGGCGAACCGGTCCGACCACGATGGCGCCGCCGCGGTACACGTCACGGTCGAGCAGGCCGTGCAGGGTCACCACAGGGTCGTCGTTGGTGGTGGCGGGATGCACCAGGTCCACCACGATGCCGGCCTCCTTGCCCGGTCGCCGGCGGGTCACGCGGCCCACCCGCTGCTGGTAGATGCGCCGCGACGCGGTGGGCGCCAGGTGCATGCACACGGTGGCGCGCGGTGAGTTCCAGCCCTCGGCGAGCAGCTGGGCGTTGCAGAGAACGTCGATCTCGCCGCGTTCGTAGGCGCTGAGCACACGGGTGAGCTCGCGCTTGGGAGTCTCGCCCGACACCGCGGTGGCCTTGATGCCCGCGTCGCGAAAGGCGGCGGCCACGTTGTGCGCGTGGCGCACGCCGGCGGTGTAGACCACCCCGGGGAGATCCTTGAAGCGCACCTTGTAGAGGTCCGCGATGGCCACGTTGAAGGGCGTTTGGTCGAGCAGCTTGGCCAGCTCCTCCTGATCGAAGTCTTGGTCGACCTCGCCCTTGCGCAACGGCACCTTGGAGATCGAGCGCACGCCCACACCCGGCGGGATGCGAACGCAGCGCAGCGGCGCGATAACCCCACGGCGGGCCGCCTGGGCGAGGTCGAAGCGCGAGGTCTGCGTGGGAAAGAGGTCGGTCACGTGGCGCGCGATGAGCGCTCCGGTGGCGGTCATGCCCACGAACACGGGCTCCTGCCACTTGCGAATCGAGGCCGAGGTCTTCTCGCCGAGGGCCGTGTGGGCCTCGTCGCAGATCACGATCGTGTAGGCGTCGGAGATCTTGCC
>JBBJNU010000132.1:0-5384 GCA_037721005.1 Thermoleophilaceae bacterium
GGTCCATCGCGGGGGTCCAGCGAGTCAATCAAGGTGGTGGTGCCCGGTGAGGTCGGCCGAAAGGGCGCCCGTTGCCGTGCTCTGAGCGTACCAGCGCCTGCGGGCGGCTCGCACCGCCAGAGCTGCCCCTACCGAGCTACCGGCTCGTCGCCCCGAAGCGGCTCGCGGTGCTGGTGGCCGGGGGCTAGAGAAACGCCTCAGCCAGTGCGCCACTCGCCTCGCGCATCCTTTCGAGGCTTACCGACAGTTCGATCGGCCGCTCGATCACCAGGGCCTCACCTCCCACGGTGCCGAACCTGTCGAGCGGGATGCTCTCGGCGAGATCTTCTATCGCCTCGGTCGGCCCCGACACCACGAAGCCGCCAGGTGACTCCCCGAACAGCCAACCGAGCCATGCAGCCGGCGGCGTGTCACCCAAGTCGAGACTCGCGCCGATGCCGCCGGCCAGGCAGCACTCCGCGATGGCCACGAGGAAGCCGCCGTCGGCCATGTCGTGCGCGCTCGAGAGCTCGCCCCCGCGCACCGCCTCGCGGATGGCCTCCTGCCAACCACGCACGGCGGCCAGGTCAACCGCGGGGAGCTCGGTCGGCAGCGGCTCGCCCTGCAGCTTGGCCAGCTCGCTCCCCGGCAGGTGGGGCATGGGCTCCCCGCAGAAGGCAACCACGTCACCCTTTCGCCGAAAGCCCGTAGGCGCGGCCAGCGCCGCGTCGGTCAGTGAGCCCACCATGCCCACCACGGGCGTGGGATAGATCGGCCCGTCACCCGACTCGTTGTAGAGCGAGACGTTGCCCCCGACGACCGGCACATCGAGCGCGCGGCATGCGTCGGCGAGTCCTCTTGTCGACTCCGATAGCTGCCAGGCCACATGGGGCTTCTCGGGGTTGCCGAAGTTCAGGCAGTTGGTGAGCCCTAGCGGCTCGGCCCCAACACACGCCAGGTTGGCAGCGCACTCGAGCACGGCCTCCACGGTCCCGGCGTAGGGATCGCAGGCCACGCGGCGTCCGTTGCCGTCGATCGACACCGCAATTGCCCCGTTCCCCTCCTCCGGGTCCAATATCAGCACCGCGGCATCCGCCTCCTGGGGGCGGCGCACGGTGCGTGAGCCCACGAGGCAGTCGTACTGCTCGAAGAGCGGACGACGGGAAGCGATGTTGTGCGATGAGAGCAGCGCGAGCAGAACCTCGGCCGGATCCTCGGAGTCGAGTACCCGTGGCGGCGCCGGGTAGATCTGCTCAGTGGGCGCTGTGGGCTCGAGGTCGTACAGCGGGCAGTCGTCCACGAGCGCTTCCACTGGCATGTCGCCCACCACCTCGTCGCCGCGGAGGATGCGCAGCCGGCGCGAGTCGGTGACCTCGCCGATCACCGCCGAGCGCACCTCCCAGCGCTCGCAGATCTCCTCCAGCTCACCGAGCTTCGCGGGCTCGATCACGCAGAGCATCCGCTCCTGTGATTCGGACACCATGATCTCGAACGGCTCCATGTCCTCTTCGCGCAGCGGGACCTTGCCGACGTCGATATCGAGGCCGACCTCGCCCTTCGAGGCCATCTCCGAGGAAGAGGACGCCAGGCCGGCGGCACCAAGGTCCTGCAGCGAGGCGAGCGTCCCGCGATCGAGCAGCTCGAGGCAGGCCTCCATCACGCGCTTCTCCTCGAAGGGATCGCCGATCTGCACGGTGGGGCGCTTGGAGGCGTCCTCGGAGTCGAGCTCAGCGCTCGCCAGCACCGACGCTCCGCCGATGCCGTCGCGCCCGGTACGCGCACCCATCAGCACGAGCAGGTTGCCCACACCGGCAGCGGCGCTGCGGATGAGGCGATCCTCATCGGCGATGCCGAGGCACATAGCGTTCACGAGGCAGTTCTGTTCGTAGGGCCCTTCGAAGTAGACCTCGCCGCCCACGGTCGGGACGCCGATCGAGTTGCCGTAGTGCCCGATGCCCGACACCGCGCCATCGAGCAGGTACCGCGAGCGCCCAGAGGACAGCTCGCCGAAGCGCAGCGAGTCGAGGATGGCGATCGGCCGGGCACCCACGGCGAACACGTCGCGCAGGATGCCGCCGACGCCGGTGGCCGCTCCCTGGAAGGGCTCGACCGCGCTCGGATGGTTGTGCGACTCCACCTTGAAGGCGATCGCCTTGCCGCCGCCCACCGTGACCGCGCCGGCGTTCTCCCCCGGGCCGAGCAGGAGGTGCTTGCCCTCGGTGGGCAGCTGTCCCAGCAGCTTCTTCGAATGCTTGTACGCGCAGTGCTCGGACCACATGAGGCTGAACACGGCAAGCTCGAGCCCGTTGGGCTCGCGGCCGAGCTTCTCGCCGATCAGCTCGAACTCGGAGTCCGTGAGGCCCAGGGCCTGATGGGCGGGGACCGTGGCGTTCGCGCTCACGCTGCAGCGAGTGCGTCGGCGTGCCGTGCCAGCGACTCGAAGAGCAAGCCGCCGTCGGTGGATCCCGTGAGGGGGTCCACCGCGTGCTCGGGGTGGGGCATGAGGCCCATCACGTTCTTCGCCTCGTTGGCCACGCCGGCGATGTCCGCCACGGAGCCGTTGGGGTTGAACCCCGCGCGGTAGCGGAGGATGATCTGCCCATGTGCATCCATCTCGCCGAGCATCTCCTCTGGCGCGTAGTAGCGCCCCGACATGTGCTTGACGGGGACGGAGAGGACCTGGCCGGCGTCAGACCCGTGCGTGAAGGGAGTGTCGGCGTTGACCACCTCGACTTCTACCTGACGACAGAGGAACCGCAGTCCGTTGTTGGGCAACAGGGCCCCTGGGAGGAGACCGGCCTCACAGAGCACCTGGAAGCCGTTGCAGATGCCGAACACGAGACCGCCGGCGCGGGCGTGCTCCTGCACGGCGCCCATGACCGGTGAGAAGCGGGCGATAGCTCCCACCCGCAGGTAGTCGCCGTAGGAGAACCCGCCGGGGATGACTACGACGTCCACCCCCTTGAGGTCTTGGTCGCCGTGCCACAGCAGCTCCGCGTCGGCGTAGCGCCGACAGGCGAGCAGCGCGTCCATCTCGTCACAGCTGCCGGGAAAGCGGACCACCCCGAACTTCACGGCGTGACCTCGTCCGCTACCTCGATCTCGAAGTCCTCGATGAGCGTGTTGGCCAGCAGGCGCTCGCACAGCTCAGCGATCCGGCTCGGGTCCTCCACCTCGAGCTCGACCAAGCGCCCGACGCGCACCTCGCTCACCCCCCCGAAGCCCAGCGCGGGCAACGCGCGCTCCACGGCCTGACCCTGGGGATCGAGGATGCCCTCCTTCGGCCGGATGAGCACGCGAGCTTTCATGGAGAGTCAGGCTCCGGTGCACGCCCGGCCGGCGCCCGGGCTGCGCTCCTCACCGCAGAATCGGGCGCTGGGGAGGCGCCGCTGCGCTCGAGCCAGGACGAGAACGGCTGGCCGGAGATGCGCTCGTAGGCGTCGGCGTAGCGCTCGCGTGTTCCCTCTACCACCTCATCGGGCAGGGGTGGCGCGGGCGGGGCCTTGTCCCACCCCGAGCCCGACGCCCAGTCACGCACATACTGCTTGTCGAAGCTCGGCTGGGAGCGGCCGGGCTCGTAGCCGTCAGCCGGCCAGAAGCGCGACGAGTCGGGAGTGAGCACCTCGTCGCCGAGCACGATCGTGCCGTCGGGACGCTTGCCGAACTCGAACTTGGTGTCGGCGAGGATGATGCCGCGCTCACGGGCATGCTCGGACGCGTAGGTGTAGAGCTCCAGCGAGAGGCGGCGCAGCTCCTCGAGCAAAGGGCGATCGCCCACCATCTCGACAGCGCGCTCGAAGTCCACGTTCTCATCGTGGTCCCCCACTTCGGCCTTGGTGGCGGGGGTGAAGATGGGCTCGGGAAGCTGCTCTGACTCCCTCAGGCCGCCGGGCAGCTCGATGCCACACACCGCGCCGGTGGCCTGGTAGTCCTTGAAGCCCGAGCCGGTGAGGTAGCCGCGCACCACGCACTCCACCGGCGCCATCTCGAGGCGCTCCACGAGCAGCCCGCGACCCCGCGCTTGGTCTGGCACCTCCTCGAAGGAGACGAGGTGGTTGGGGCAGATCTCCTGCGTGCGCTCGAACCAGAACACCGACAACCCCGAGAGCACCTGGCCCTTGCCCGGGATGGGGGTGGGATGCACCGCGTCGTAGGTGGAGATGCGGTCCGAGGCCACCAGCAGCAGGCGGTCCTCACCCGCCGCGTAGATGTCGCGCACCTTGCCCTGGGCGAGCAGGTCGAGGCCCTCGAGGGTGGCGGAATCGGCCAAGGATCTGAGGCTAACAGCGGGTCAGGCGGATGCTGCGCTCCCCGCCGCTGCCCGGTCCGGTGCCGGCTCGACCCGTGTGCGCTGCACCGCGGCCACGCTCGCCAGCACGAAGAGCGCAGCGGCCACGGTGGCAAGGCCCACCTCCTCTCCGAGCAGGGAAGCCGACCACACGAGCGTGAGCACTGGCTGGGCGAGCTGCACCTGGCCGATCTTCGCCACGCCCCCACGCGCGAGGGCGGCGTACCAGACGAAGAAGCCGAGGAACATACTTATGAGCGACACGTAGGCGAACCCGGTCCAGGCGCCGGCGCCGGCGCTCAGGTCCCCCCGAAGGGCGGCAAGGACCGCCAGCGGCGCGACCACGGGCATCGAGATGACCAGCGCCCAACAGATGGTCTGCCAGCCGCCGAGCTCGCGGGCAAGCGCCCCTCCCTCCGCGTACCCGAGCGCGCCGAGCCCGACGGCGGCGAGCACGAGTCCATCGGCCGCCTGGGGCAGGCCGGCCCCCTGCGTGGCGGCGAAGACGAGCACGGCCACGAGCCCGGCCCCCGAGGCCAGCCAGAAGCCGCGCGACGGGCGCTCCCCGGCCCGGGCCACGGCCATCCCGGCCGTCGCGGCCGGCAGCAGACCGACGATCACCGCCCCGTGGGCGGAGGACAGCTCGCGCAGGGCGAGGGCGGTGAACAGCGGAAAGCCGATCACCACACCCAGCGCAACCAGAGCGAGGCGGCCGAGCTGGTCCCGCCGAGGGCGGGGCTGGCGTAAAAGCAATAGTAGGGCCGCTCCAAGCGTGGCGGCCACCACCGCCCTCCCGAGGCCCACGAACGCGGCATCGAGCTCCTCCACCGCCACGCGAGTCGCGGGCAGCGAGCCGCTGAAGCCGAGCACGCCGATGAACCCGAGCAGGAGAGGCATCCAGGCCAACCTAGGACCGGGGCGTCACCCGGTCCATGTCCTACAAGCCCGCCTTGGCCTACGCCGCCGCGTCGACCTTTGGCAGGCTCTGCTCGATCGACTTCGTGAGCGAGGCCTTCACCGCGAGCGTCAGACCGGGCACCGGGGAGGAGAGGCGGATCTTGTAGTCGAGGTGCGACCCCCCGCCCGGGCGCTCGGAGAAGCGCATGGTGCCGACGTG
>JBBJNU010000133.1:0-5380 GCA_037721005.1 Thermoleophilaceae bacterium
GGGCCGTGTGGGCCTCGTCGCAGATCACGATCGTGTAGGCGTCGGAGATCTTGCCGGCGTTGCGCACGAACCACTGGTAGGTCTCCACCGTGACCGGGCCCTCCACCGTGGGCTTCTTGTCGCCCAGGAGGGGCGCGCACACGCGCTTGCGATAGCCGCGATCGTTCAGCTCGCCGTTGAACTGGTCAACGAGGTTACGGCGGTGGGTGAGGATGAGAACGCCGCCCGTACGCGAGGCCTCCACGAACCCAAGGGCGGCCACGGTCTTGCCGGCGCCCGTGGCGTGCTCGAACCAGAAGCGCCGGTCGGCGCCCTTGTCCGAAGCCAGCACCGCGGCTGCGTCGTCCTCCTCCTGAGCCTCGGCTTCGTCCCAGTCGAGGGGCTCGTCCTCCTCGGTTATCTCGTCGTCGCCCTCGATCTCCACCTCGCCCGAGGGCAGCTCCTCCACAGAGCTCGGCTTGCCGTTGCCGTTGGCCGGCGCCGAGGAGAGGGTGTCGGCCGTGAGGGCGATGAGGGTGCCCGACAGCGCATCGACCTGATGGGCGGACAACGTGGTGCCGTCCACGAGCTGCGGCTCGTCGTAGGAGAGCACCCGCTCGAGGCCGAGAATGAGCGAGTAGGCGTTGCGCCAGTCGACCGAGGGCAGGTCGTGGCCCGCATCGATCTCGACGAGGGCGGCCTCGAGCGCGCGACGGCGAACCGTGCCCTCGGCGAGGGCAATCGCGGCGTCCTCTCCTTCGAGGACGAACGGCTCGCGCGCGAACTTCTCCGCACGTTTGAGATCGGCGCCGGAAACCGGCGTGGGTTCAACCAAGGAAGTGCTTTCAGCCATATGCGGCCTGTGGTTCTTTCAGGAGCGATGCGCCTCGGTCTGCTTCCGCACCGGTGAGGGGGGTACTTCGCGGACGCAGCGTCTCTGCGCGTCGTAGGGGCGCCCACCTGCTTTCGCGTGAGCGGCACGGTCGCGGGGCATCGGGTGCCCCCGCGTCTGCGTGTATTACAGCACACGCCAGCGCCGGCGTCTGCCACCCTGCGGTGAATGCGACTTCTGGCCACGATCGCCCTCTGCGCAACCTTGGTTGCGGGCTGCAACAGCGACGAGCCGAAGAGTGCGGCGCCCTCGGCGGAGAAGGCCAAGAAGGCGCTGGCCGGCGCGCCCGCTCCGCTGGCCGCCATCCACGCGCAGAGCAACGACCTGCTGCCCGGAGGCGCGGACGCGCTGACGCGGCGTATCGCGGATCTGAAGGGCCACCCGATCGTGATCAACAAGTGGGGTTCTTGGTGCGATCCCTGCCGTCGCGAGTTTCCCGCGTTTCAGCGTCAGTCGATCGAGCGGGGGAAGGAGGTGGCCTTCCTCGGCGTGAACGGAGCCGACAACGAGGGTGCGGCGAAGCGTTTCCTCGAGAAGTTCCCGGTCTCCTTCCCCAGCTACTCCGACCCCGGCGAGAAGCTCGCCAGCGTGATCAAGGCGGCGGGCCCCTACCCGCAGACCGTCTTCTACGACCGTACCGGCGAGGTGACACACGTGAAGGCAGGCCCCTACCGCGACGAAAAGGATCTGGCGACGGACATCGAGCGTTACGCTCGATAGATCACCGTCGAGCACGCCTTCGAGGTGCGCCAAGCGCGCACGCAGGACGAGGTCGAGGCCGCCCTGCGGTTGCGCTATGCCGTGTTCTGCGAGGAGCAGGGGGTCACTCTCGAGGCCGAGCGGGACGGTCGAGACCCCCAAGCCACGCACCTCGTGGTGATCGAGCACGGCCGGATAATCGCCACGTGCCGGCTGCTCATAGACCCAGGCGTTGCGCGTCTCGGTCGGATGGTCGTGAGCTCTGAGCGCCGCGGCGCCGGCGTGGGCTCCGCGCTGCTGAGCGAAGCCGACCGCGTTGCCGTGCAAGCCGGGGCGCTGGCGATCCGCCTGAACGCGCAGATCGCAGCGCGAGCGGTGTACGACCGCGCCGGCTACGAGGCCGAGGGAGGGGTGTTCGTAGAGGAGGGCATCGAGCACGTGACCATGGAGAAGCGCCTCCGTGCCTGAGCTGCGGATCGATCCGCTGTCGGGTCTGCGGGTGATCGTGGCCGCGGAGCGCAGCGAACGGCCCGGAGCGCGTTCGGAGGTGGCCGAGCGCGAAGCGATCGACCCGGAGGGCGACCCGTTCCGCGAGGGGCACGAGGACCGCACCCCTCCGGAGGTGTGGGCGCTGCGCCCGGGCGGGGGCGAACCGGACTCCCCGGGCTGGACTGTGCGGGCGGTGCCAAATCTGTACCCGGCCCTCGAACCCGGTGCGCCCAACGGCTCCGATCCGCTCGACTCCGGTCGCGGCGATCCCGAGCTCTTCGCCGTTCGCCCGGCGAGCGGCGCCCACGAGGTGGTGGTGAACACCCCGGAGTCGGTCTCGTCGCTACATCATCTCGGCCCCGAAGGCCTCGACTTGGCAATGCGCGGCTGGCGCGAGCGCATGCGCGCTCACGACGGTGCGGCCTACGTGCACGTGATCGTGAACGAGGGCCGCGAGGCCGGCGCGTCACTACCCCATAGCCATTCGCAGCTCTACGCGCTTCCCTTCGTGCCCAGCTCGGTGGCACGCGAGCGCGAGCGCTTCACCGCCTACCGTGACCGAACCCAGGGCCGCAACCTTCTGGCCGACGTTCTGCAGGAAGAGGTGCGCCGCCGCGAGCGCTTGGTGGCCGTCGATCCCGACGCCGCGGCCATCTGCCCCTTCGCCTCCCGGGGTCCCTTTCACGTTCAGATAGTCCCGCGGACCCCGGTGGCACGATTCGAGGACGAAGGTCCCACCGGCGCGGCTTTGCTGCACGGGGTGCTCGGCCGGCTCAAGGCGGCACTGGGTGGCCTGCCGCCCTTCAACCTCTGGCTGCGCACGGCGCCGCGCGGCGCGGAGATCTTCTGCTGGCGGATTGATCTGTTGCCTCGCCTGGCCCAGCCCGCCGGCTTGGAGTTGGGTGCCGGGGTGGAGCTGTGCGCGTTCGCCCCTGAGCGCGCGGCCGCAGAGCTGCGGGCCGCGATCGAAGCAAGGGGGTTTGCCACGGGCGGCGAGTCGCCCAATTGCACTCAATGATCCTGATCGCGGTGACAGTGATCCTGGCCACCGCGGCGGGGGTATTCACCGAACGCCGCATCGGACCGCGCGCCGACGGCGTTGCGCAGCGCCTCGCGTGGGTGATCCTCTGGGTGCTGCTCCCGCCCATCACCTTCTTCAACATCGCGGCTCTCGAGCTGACAACGGAGGTGGGGGCGGGGCTCGCCTTCGGGTACGTGTCGATTGTCGTGGCAATGGCGGGCGCCTACCTCGTCGGGCGCCATCTGCTGCACCTGCCGTCCTCTGGTGTCGGCGCCCTCATGCTGGTCGCCGCCCTCGGCAACACGGGCTACCTCGGCCTGCCCTTCAGTGCAGCGCTCTTCGGGCGCGATGAGCTCCCGAACGCGGTGGCCTACGACATCCTGGTGTCGACGATGGCTCTCGTCACCGTCGGCTTCTCGGTGGGAGCAGCCTTCGGAACCGTGACTGAGAAGCCCCGGGAGAGGGTGGTCGCCTTCTTCTCGAGAAACCCCGCGTTGTGGGCCTGCGTGGCCGGGTTCATCGCCCCCGCAGCGCTAGCTCCGGACTGGGCCGTGGACATATCCCAGGGCGTGGTCTTCGCGATCCTGCCGCTGGGCTTCCTCGTGGTGGGCATAACGCTCGCCACCCACGGCGCCGGACGCTTTCCACCGCCGCTCAACGGACCCGTGGGATGGGCCCTGGGGCTCAAGCTGCTCGTGACGCCGGCAATCGTGCTCGCACTCGCGGCCACCGTGCACGAAGTACCGGAGTCCTATCCCGCGCAGGCCGCGATGGCGAGCGCGATCAACGCCATCATCGTGGCGGGCGAGTACGGCCTCGACCGCGGGCTCGTGGCGGCCGCGATCGCCTGGTCCACGGCGATCGTGGTGACCGCAGGCCTCGCCATCGCCCTGTTGTAGGTTGCGCCGCATGCCCCCCTTCGAGCGCCCACTACCGGTCTGCGCCGCCGAGCCGCCTCAAGAACCCCTCCCCTACGGCCGCTGGGCCGAGGCGCTGGGCGCACACTTCCTCGAGGCCTTCTCGGAACTGGACAGCGGGGGTGAGGACCTGGGCGAACCCGGAGGGATCGTGTGGTTTCCCGACCGCACCTTCAACGGGCGCACCTACGTGCCCGTGACCGCCCCAACCTCGAACGGCTACGAGCTGTTTGGCTATGTCTCGTACACCCGTGAGCACGAGGGCGCGCAGGCGGCCGGCTTCACCGCATCGGTGGACTTCACCGAGGAGACGGCCGAGGCCAACCCCGGCTGGACGCTCGACCTTTCGGACCAGGAGATCGCACACTGGCGCGGACCCGAGGGCCGCCGCGGAGTGATCACTCTGGTGTGGGGAGTTGCTCTCGTGGCGGACGGCGCGGTGGCCACCGCCGAGCTCGGGCCGCTCACCACCGACCAGTGCATCCTCACCGACGACCGGTTCACGCTCGTGTCCCTCGACGACTACACGGGCGACTACGTGGAGGTACACCTCTTTGGCCCGCGGGGCGCCGAGCTGGCCAGCGAGTCCTTGTACGAAGAGGATGAGTAGCCAGCCGACTGACGTACCCTCCCTCCCGAGCCCCGATAGCTCAGCCGGATAGAGCGTCCCCCTCCTAAGGGGAAGGCCGCTGGTTCGAATCCAGCTCGGGGCGTCTACTCCGGAGGAGCCGACATCGGCTTGTCAGCCAGGGCCCGAGCCACCGCCAGCAGATTCTGCGCGGCGGCCCTGCCGGTCGAGTGAGACCACTCCTTGCCCTCGTCGGTCTCGCTGTACGAGTCGCCCGGTCCGGGGCCCTTGTTCCAGTAGGTCCAGGCCTGACCCGGGATCGTGTAGCCGATGTCGATGAGGGCCCCGCTCACCTCCGAGATCACGTGGTGGGCGCCGTCCTCGTTGCCCGTCACCACCACGCCGGCCACGCGGTTGTAGGCCACGGGGCGGTCCTCGTCATCGGTCTCGGAGAGCATCGCGTCCATCCGCTCGATCACCCGCTGGGTCACGCTGGACGGCTTGCCCACCCACGTCGGGGTGGCCACGATCAGGATCTCAGCGGAGAGGAGGGCCGAGCGGATCGCCGGCCACTCGTCACCGTCGCCCATGTCTGACTCCACCCCGGGCCGCACGTCACGGTCAACGACGCGGATGGTCTCGGTTTCAACGCCCTCTCCCTGGAGGGCTTGGAGCACCACGCCCAGGAGGGCCTCGGTGTTCGAAGCCTCCGGGGAGGGCTTGAGCGTGCAGTTGAGCGCGAGAGCCTTCACGGGAGAGTGACCGAAGGATTCGTCGTCCATGACAAATCCTTCATGCCGTTGCGCCCTCGGGGG
>JBBJNU010000134.1:0-5358 GCA_037721005.1 Thermoleophilaceae bacterium
CGAGGTCGATGATCCGGTCGGCCGTCTTGATCACGTCGAGGTTGTGCTCGATCACCACGACCGTGTTGCCCTGGTCCACCAGGCGGTCGAGCATCTCGAGCAGCCGCTGCACGTCGGCGAAGTGCAGGCCCGTGGTGGGCTCGTCGAGGATGTAGAGCGTCCGGCCCGTGGCCACCTTCGAGAGCTCCGACGCCAGCTTTACCCGCTGCGCCTCTCCCCCTGAGAGCGTTGTGGCCGGCTGCCCGAGGCGGATGTAGTCGAGCCCCACGTCGTGCAGCGCCTGCATCTTGCGCTTGATCTTCGGGATGTGCTGAAAGAAATCGACTGCCTCCTCGACCGTCATGTCGAGCACGTCCGCGACCGTCTTGCCCTTGAAGCGCACCTCGAGCGTCTCGCGGTTGTAGCGCTTGCCGTGGCACTGCTCGCACGGCACGTACACGTCGGGCAGGAAGTGCATCTCGATCTTGATCTGGCCGTCGCCGCGGCACACCTCGCAGCGCCCGCCCTTGACGTTGAACGAGAAGCGTCCTGCCTTGTAGCCGCGCGCGCGGGCCTCCTGGGTCTTTGAGAAGAGGTCGCGGATGACGTCGAACAGGCCCGTGTACGTAGCCGGGTTGGAGCGCGGCGTGCGCCCGATCGGCGACTGGTCGACCTGGATGATCTTGTCGAGCTGGTCGAGACCGAGGATCGCCGTGTGCCTGCCCGGACGCGTGCGTGCGCGATGCAGGCGGTTGGCGACGGCCTTGAAGAGCACCTCGTTGACGAGCGTCGACTTGCCCGATCCCGAGACGCCGGTCACGCACGTCAGCGTCCCGAGCGCAACGCGCACGTCGACGGACTTGAGGTTGTGCTGCGCGGCGCCGCGGATCTCGACGTAGCCCGACGGCCTGCGCCGCTTGGAGGGGATCTCGATGACACGCGTCCGGGCCAGGAACTGGCCCGTCAGCGAGCGCTCCACGCGCTCGATCTGCTGGGCGGTACCCTCGGCGACGACCTCGCCGCCGTGCTCGCCGGCGCCCGGGCCCATGTCGATCACGTGATCGGCTGCGCGCATCGTCTGCTCGTCGTGTTCGACGACGATCACCGTGTTGCCGAGGTCCCGCAGCCGCTCGAGCGTCGCGATCAGCTTGGAGTTGTCGCGCTGGTGCAGCCCGATCGACGGCTCGTCGAGGATGTAGAGCACGCCCACGAGCGACGACCCGATCTGCGTGGCGAGCCGTATGCGCTGGGCCTCCCCTCCGGAGAGCGTGGAGGCGGCACGCTCCAAGGAGAGGTAGCCCACGCCCACGTTGTCGAGGAAGCGCAGGCGCTCGTCGATCTCCCGCAGGATCAGCCGGGCGATGGCCCGCTCGGTGTCCGTGAGGTCCAGGGCCTCGAACCACTCGATCGACCGCCGCGCAGACTTGCTCGTGAGCTCATGGACGGACAGTCCACCCACCTTCACCGCCAGGCTCTCCGGCCGCAGCCGCGCGCCTCCGCAGTCGGGACAGGGCCGCACCGACATGTACTCCTCGATCTTCTCGCGGGAGTGATCGGAGTCGGTCTCGCGGTAGCGGCGCTCGAGGTTGGTCAGGATTCCCTCGAAGCGCGTCATGTACGAGCGCCGGCGGCCGTAGCGGTTGCGGTAGGAAACGTAGATGCGATCGCCGTTCGTACCGTGCAGGAACGTGTCGCGCACCTCGTCGCCGAGCTCCTCCCACGGCGTCTCCATGTCGATCTCCCACTTCTCGGCGATCGCCTGGGTCATCTGCTCGTAGTAGTTCGACGCGCTCGTGGACCACGGCAGGATGGCCCCCTCCGCGAGTGAGAGCGAGGGGTCGGGCACGATCAGGTCCGGGTCGATCTCCATCTGCGAGCCGAGGCCTGTGCACCGCGAGCAGGCCCCGTGGGGCGAGTTGAACGAGAACATGCGCGGCTCGAGCTCAGGCATGGACGTGCCGCAATGCAGGCACGCGAAACGCTCGGAGTAGGTGGTGATCTCGCCGGTGTCGACCCCCTCCACGTCGATGATCCCCTCGGCCAGCGAGACCGCAGTCTCGATCGAGTCCGCGAGGCGCTTGCGTAGGTCCGGGCGCATCACGAGGCGATCGACCACGACTGAGATGTCGTGCTTGAACTTCTTGTCGAGCACGATCTCCTCCTCGAGGCGCCGCAGCTCGCCGTCGACCTTCACGCGCGTGAAGCCCTCCGTGCGCAGCTCCTCGAAGAGCTTGCCGTACTCGCCCTTGCGGCCCCTGATGACCGGAGCGAGCACCATGAAACGGGCGCCCTCCTCCCGCATCATCACCTGGTCCACGATCTGCTCGGCGGACTGTGCGGCGATGGCGCGCCCGCAGTTGTAGCAGTGCGGATGCCCGATCCGGGCCCAGAGGAGCCGCAGGTAGTCGTAGATCTCGGTGACCGTGCCCACCGTCGAGCGCGGGTTGCGCGAGGTGGTCTTCTGGTCGATGGAGATCGCCGGCGAGAGGCCCTCGATGGAATCCACGTCGGGCTTGTCCATCTGACCCAGGAACTGACGCGCGTAGGCCGACAGCGACTCCACGTAGCGGCGCTGGCCCTCCGCGTAGATGGTGTCGAAGGCCAGGGACGACTTGCCCGAGCCCGACAGGCCCGTGATCACCACGAGGCTGTGCCGGGGCAGGGCGAGATGGAGGTCCTTCAGGTTGTGCTCGCGGGCCCCCGAAACCACGATCTGGTCCCCTGCGCTGCGTAGATCCGACTTCACATAACCGAGTCTAGGGGCCGGGTAGGAGCGAACGTGCGTTCTCAGACAAGCACCCGCAAAGCGGCGGGCCGTACCCGGTACTCCACGCTCGCATGCTCGCCGAGGTACTCCCCGTCGGCGTCGAGCGGCAGGGGTGCTCCGTCGAGGCTTTCCACGCCGGCCAGCGTCACCGCGGGCAGGGCGGCGATGCGCGGGTGCGATACCACAGCGCTCGCCCGGCCGGAGAGAACCCGCGGCGGCAGGGTCACCAGATCGCGCGGGCCGGCGCCGCGGAGCACGGCGAGCGACAGCGATCGAGAGGTGAGGCCGGCGCCCTGGCACACGCGTATCGGGTGCGAGCCGAGGAAGGTGATCGGCCCGGCGTTCTGCGCCACCACCGTCGTGCCCTCGACGATCCGGTCAGCCGTGGTCACCCGGAGCCGGGGGCGAAGGCCTGCCTCATCGGCCACCGCCCGCACGGCTGCCCTCACCGCGCTCACCTGCGCGAGCGCCGGCGTGTCGCGCCGGCCCAGCTCGTGCCGGCGGGTGAGGGTGGCTGACAGGCCCAGCCCCGACGCGAAGAGGAAGTGGCGCCCGGCCACAGAGCCCACGTCCACCGTGGCCGGCCGGCCACCACCGGCGGCGAGGCGCTCGGCAGCGGCCACCGCCCCGGACGGGCTCCCGAGCGCCCGGGCAAACACGTTCGTGAGGCCTCCCGGTAGGCATGCCAGCGGAACGTCACCCCCAACGAGGCCGTTAGCCGCCTCGTTGACGGTGCCGTCGCCGCCGAGCACGGCCACGGCCCCGAAGCCACCCACCTCGCGGCACAGCGCGGCCGCATGTCCCCTGCCGACGGTGGCTATGACCTCCACTGCGAATCGCCGGCCCAGGGCCGTCCGAACGGCGGCAACCACGCCCGGGGCCACGCGCGTGGCCCTCATGTTTACCAGCAGAAGCAGGGGGGTCTTGTTATCTTTGCCCCGGTGCGGGATCCCACCTTCGGTGTCACCATCCCGTGAACTCGACGTGACTTCTTCGGGAAATGAGCTCGCGCCACGGCGGAGCGTGGTCGCCGGCCCGCTCGTGGCGGCGGTCACCGCGTTCGTGGCCTTTGTCGCGACACAGGTGGCGGGTGTGCCGCTGCGCGATCCCGACCAGGTGGTCGGCAGGCGGCTGGTGGCCGTTATCGGTCTCGTTCTCGTTCTCATCGTGTTCGACGTCGTGGTCAAGGCCGCGCGGCGATCGGGGACGTTCCTACCCCCGCGCGAGGAGATGAGGACCGTCCGGCGCGAGCGCTGGACGCGGCATCGCGCAGCGATAGTAGGCAGCGCGCTCGTCTCCTTCTACGTCACGTACCTCGCCTACCGCAACCTGAAGAGCCTACTCCCGGTGCTGAGGCCCGGCGAGCTGTTCGACACCCAGCTCGCCGAGTTCGATCGAACTCTCTTCGGAGGCAACGACCCCGCCGAGCTGATGCACAGCTTGGTGGGCACCGGTGTGGCCACGCACGTGCTCTCCACGGTCTACGTGCTCTTCCTGCTCTTCGTCCCGATCTCGCTCGCGCTGGCCCTTGTCTTCTCAAAGGACCTCCAGCGTGGGCTCTTCTACGCCACGGCGCTCTCGATGAACTGGGTGCTCGGTGCGGCGAGCTACTTCCTCTTCCCGTCGCTCGGTCCGGTGTACGCGGCCCCCGGCGCCTTCTCCGAGCTCCCCGCCACGGCCGCGTCCAAGCTGCAGGACCTCCTGCTCGAGTCGCGGCTGGAGTACCTGCGCGACCCGTCGGCCACCGACGCCGCCCAGAGCATCGCGGCCTTCGCTTCGCTACACACGTCGATCATCTTCACGGCTGCGGTTGCGGTGTGGCTGCTTGGGCTCGGCCGGCGGCTGCAGGTAGCGCTGTGGACTCTCCTGGCGCTCACTATGGCCGCGACCATCCACCTCGGATGGCATTACGTGATCGACGATTTCGGGGGGGTGGCAATCGGCCTCGGTGCCCTGGCCATCGCTCTGGCCATCACCGGCTTCGAGCCCGTGCCCGTGGCACAGCCCAGGCGGCGGGCCGGGCCGGAGATGGGAACCGCGTGAAGCGCACCATCGCTCCCGCGTTGAACCCCGCCAATGCGATCACGCTGGCTCGCGCTCTTACGGCCCCATTCATCGTGTGGCTCGCCGTCGTGGCCGACGGCCCTTCGGTGGCCGCCGCGGCGCTCTTCGTTGTTGCCGCGGCCAGCGACGCCCTCGATGGCTACGTTGCCCGGTCGCGGAACGTGGTGACCGACATCGGCACGCTGCTCGACCCCTTCGTCGACAAGCTGCTGATCTGCTCCGCGCTCACCGCCGTGGCTGCGTCCGGGCGAGTGGGCTTCTGGGTAGTGCTCACCGTGCTCGCCAGAGAGGTCGGCGTCACCTGGATGCGCAGCATGGCCCGCCAACGCGGTGTCGTCTTGGGCGCCCAGCCGATGGGCAAGGCGAAGATGGGCCTCCAGTGCGTAACCGTGGTTGTGCTCCTACTCGCCCCCTCGACGCAAAGCACCTGGGTCGAGATTCTCGTGCTGGCCATGGTCGCAGCGACCCTGGCGTCCTGGGTGGACTACTGGCAGGCGCTACGGCGCGGCGGCGTGGCGATCAACGCCGATATGCCGCGCATCTCCTAG
>JBBJNU010000013.1:0-18743 GCA_037721005.1 Thermoleophilaceae bacterium
CCGGGCAGGCCCGGGTGCGCGCCGGGATGCGCCGGCGCCACAACTGGGTCCAACTCGCGAAGTTCTGTCTCGTGGGAGCGTCGGGCTACGCCGTGAACCTCGCGATGTTCGCGCTCGCGTTCGGCGCGGGTGGCCTCCACCATCTCGTGGCGGCCACGATCGCGTTCGTTGTGGCGGTGAGCAACAACTTCTGGTGGAACCGCCACTGGACCTTTGGTGCCCACGGGGGCGCCGTGGGCTTTCAGGCCACGCGGTTCTTCGCGGTGAGCGTTGTTGCGTTTCTCTTCGCCGCCGTCCTGCTCGAGCTGCTCGTGACACGCGCCGGCACGCCGGAGCTCGCCGCCCAAGCGGTGTCGATCGTGGCCGCCACGCCGCTGAACTTCGTGGGTAACAAGATGTGGAGCTTCGGCCGCGCGGACCCGGGCCCCTAGGCCGACGGCCCAGGCTCGAGGATCTGGGTGATGTCGGTGGCGCGCCCGTCGGAGCCGGCCTCCACGAGCACGGCGTTCAGCCACGGGTCCTCGTCCGCAACCTCGTAGCGCACGTTCGTCATCGTGAGGAAGCGCTCGAGTGACTGCTCGCGCCTGACGCCGATCACGCCGCCGCGGGGCCCGGTCATACCCACGTCGGTGCAATAGGCCGTGCCGCCCGGCAGGACGCGGGCGTCGGCGGTGGGGATGTGCGTGTGGGTGCCAAGACAGGCGCTCACGCGGCCGTCCAGGTGCCAGCCCATCGCCACCTTTTCGCTCGTGGCCTCGGCGTGCATGTCCACGAGCACGTGGGTAGCGCGTCCTCGCAGCGACGCGAGCGCCGCGTCGGCCTCCGCGAAGGGTGAGCGGGCGGCATCGAGGAAGACGGTGCCCGAGAGGTTCACCACTCCCAGCGCGAGGTCCCCGGACTCCACCACGGTCACTCCCTTGCCCGGGCTGCCCATGGGGTAGTTGGCCGGGCGTACGATCCGTTCCTCGCGGTCCAGGTAGGCGTAGGCCTCGGTGTGACGGTACGCGTGGTTGCCGAGGGTGATGGCGTGCGCGCCGGACCTGAAGATGTCCTCGGCGGTCTTCTCGGTGATGCCGACGCCGCCGGCGGCGTTCTCGCCGTTCACCACGATGAAGTCCGGCTCGTGGCGCTCGCGCAGGACGGGGAGGAGTGCCGCGAGCGTGCGCCGGCCGACGCCGCCCACGACGTCGCCGACGAAGAGGAGCTTCACCGGTCAGACGCTACCGTCCTGCGCCATGGCGGAGCGTGTGGTAGCGCCCGAGCGCGGGGCGCCGGAGGGGGGCCCGGTTGTGCTGGAGGCCCGCGACCTGCGCAAGTCCTACGGCGACCGCGAGGCCCTCAAGGGCGTTTCGCTGGCGGCGGGCCGTGGCGAGCTGGTGGCCGTGATCGGCCCCAACGGCGCGGGCAAGACCACGTTCCTCTCGATCCTGGCGGGCATTCAGCGCCCCGACAGCGGCGAGGTGAGCCTCCCGGCCTCCGAGATCGGCTGGGTGCCCCAGCAGGCCGCGGTATACAACAAGCTCACGGTGGAGGAGAACCTGCGCTTGTTCGCGCGGCTCGAGAAGTGCGCCGAAGTGGAAGAGACGGTGCAGCGCATGCTCGACCTCACCGGCCTGCGCGAGCGCGCGGACGACCAGGTGGGAAAGCTCTCCGGTGGCAACCGCCAGCGGGTGAACATCGCGGTCGGGCTCCTTGGCGAGCAGGCGGTGCTCCTGCTCGACGAGCCCAGCGCGGCGCTGGACCCGCGCCAGCGCGAGCGGGTTTGGGAGTTCGTGCTGAGCCTCGCGGAGTCGGGCACCACGGTGGTCTACTCCACCCACAACATCCAGGAGGCCGAGCGCCACGCTCAGCGCGTGCTGGTGATCGCCGACGGCGAGCTGATCTTCACCGGCTCGCCCCTCGAGTTGGAGGACCTGGTGGAGCGCGATCGCACTGGCCGCGACGACTTCGAGGCCGCCTTCGTGGCCTTCCTGCGCCAGAACGGCCACTAGGTACCGCCCTTGCGCTGGCTGCTCGGAAAGGACTTGAAGATCCTATTGCGCTCACCGTCCCTGGTGGCGCTGCTCGTGCTGTACCCGGTGGTGATCGCCACGCTCATCGGCTTCGCGCTTTCCCGGGGTCCCGAGAAGCCGCAGGTGGCGGTGGCCAACCTCGTGCCCGAGTCGGCACGCACGGTGGAGCTCGGCGGCCAGACGATCGATCTCACGAAGGAGGCCTCGCCGCTGTTCGAGGCGGTGGACGAGGTGAACGTGGACTCGGAGGAGGCGGCGATCGAGAAGGTGAAGAACGGCGAGACGCTTGCCGCGATCGTCATCCCCAAGGACACCACCCGCAAGCTGGCCGCCGGGCTCGAGCCCGCCGGCATCGAGGTGTTCTACAACGCCGAGGACCCGGTGAAGGCGCAGTACGTGCGCGATGTGATCAAGTCGCAGGTCCAGGACGCCAACAACGCCCTGACGAAGCGCCTGGCGAAGGCCGCCGTCGAGTACCTCGACCTCATCGGCAGCGGCGGCCAGTTCGAGATCTTCGGCCGCGAGCTGAACGTGCTCGGCCTCGAGCGCTCGCAGGAGATCCTCGAGGAGGCCAAGGCCGATCTGCCCAGGGGCTCGCCCGCCCGGGCGCAGGTCGAGGAGGTGATCGCCTTCGCCCAGGTGGCGCGCGACAACCTCGGGCTCTCCGACGACGTGCTGGCCTCGGTGGGCACGCCGATCAACGTGAAGCAGACACGGCTCAACGGCGGATCCACGCCGCTCTCCTCGTTCGCGGTGGCGGTCGCCGTGACCGTCTCGCTCATGTTCATCACCCTGCTGCTGGCAGCCGGCACCCTGGCCCTCGAGCGCGAGGAGAACGTCTTTCTGCGTCTCGTGCGCGGGCTGGTTTCCCGCACCGGGCTCCTGCTCGAGAAGGCGACCCTGGCCGCGGCATGCTCGGCGTTCGTGTCTTTGCTCATGCTTGTCGGCCTGTCGCTCTTCGTGGAGCTCGACTACGGGCGCTTCGGGTACTGGGTGCTCGCGGTGGCGGTGGGCGCGCTGGCCTTCGCCGCCCTTGGCCTGGCGGTGGGGGCCCTGACCAAAGAGGTCCGGGCTGCCTCGCTGCTGTGCGTGATGCTCTCGCTGCCGCTCACCTTTCTCGCCCTCGTGCCATCGGGCTCGGTGTCGCCCTTCCTGTTCGACGTGGTGCGCGCGATCTCCGCGGCCTTTCCGTTTAAGCCGGCGCTCGGAGCGCTCGATTCCGCCCTGAACGACAACGGGGACATCGGCCTGCACCTGCTGCACCTGCTCGGCCTCTTTTTGGTCTTCGGGGCCATCAGCCGACTGGCGCTCAGGCGCTTTGCCGGCTGAGATGACGGCCTAGACTCCAAGCGTATGGCTTTCCCCGCCACCCGCATGCGGCGGCTACGCGCCACCGGTCTCCTACGCGACATGGTGCGCGAGACCGAGCTCACTCCCTCGCACCTCGTGCTCCCGATGTTCGTGGAGCTGGGCACCGACAGCCGCACGCCCATCGCGGCGATGCCCGGGGTTGAGCGCCTTTCGATCTCCCACGCGGTGGAGGAGGCCGGCGCGGCCCACGCGCTGGGCGTTCCCGCCGTGCTGCTCTTCGGCGTTCCGGCGGAAAAGGATGAGCGCGCCTCGGGCGCCTACGACGACGAGGGCGTGGTGCAACTCGCAGTCCGGGCGATCAAGGAGGCCCACCCCGACCTGGTGGTGATCACCGACGTGTGCCTGTGCGCCTACACCTCGCACGGACACTGCGGCGTGGTCCGCACCGACGGGACGGTGGACAACGACGTGTCCCTGGAATTGCTCGGCAAGACGGCGATCTCCCACGCTCAAGCGGGCGCCGACGCCGTCGCCCCGAGCGACATGATGGACGGCCGGGTGGGCGCCTTGCGCGGCCAGCTCGACGCCGAGGATCTCAAGGAGACGCCGATCGTGGCCTACTCCGCCAAGTTCGCCTCGGCCTTCTACGGGCCCTTCCGCGAGGCCGCCGGCTCGGCGCCCGCCTTCGGGGACCGGCGCACCTACCAGATGGATCCCGCCAACGCCGACGAGGCCGTGCGCGAGGCCCTGCTCGACGTGGAGGAGGGGGCCGACGTGGTCATGGTCAAGCCCGCGCTGGCCTACCTGGACGTGATCCGGCGCGTGAAGGAGGCCACGCGCGTACCGGTGGCGGCCTACAACGTGAGCGGCGAGTACGCGATGATCGAAGCGGCAAGCGCGGCCGGATACCTGGACAGGCGCTCGGCCGTGCTCGAGGCCCTCACCTCGATCCGTCGCGCCGGAGCCGACATCGTGATCACCTACCACGCGAAGGACGCAGCTCAATGGCTTCAGTAAACACGCCGAAGGGGGCTCTGCCCCCCTCGGCAACCACCCGCCGGGGGCCGGCGGCCCCCGGACCCCAGCCGAAGGTGCGTAGCCGAAAAGACGGCGCGGCCGTGCCGCTCGATGAGCTCGACAAGCGCCTGCTCAACCTCATGCAGGGCGAGTTCGGACTGGTGCCGCGCCCTTACGAGCGTGTCGCCGAGCTCGCCGAGGTACCCGAGGCCGAGGTGATGACCCGGGTGCAGCGCCTGCTCGACGAGCGCATCATCCGTCAGGTCACCCCGATCTTCGACACGCGGGTGCTCGGCTACGAGTCGATGCTCGTGGCCGCCAAGGTGGATCCCGAGAACCCCCACCGGGCGGCGAGGATCATCAACTCGCATCCGGGGGTGTCGCACAACTACCTGCGCAACCACGAGTTCAACCTCTGGTTCACGATCGCCACCGAGCCGGACTCGAGGCTCGGCCTGCAGGGCACGCTCACGCGCCTGCAGGAGCTGACCGGCGCGGAGTCGGTGCGCCAGCTGCCCACCCTCAAGCTCTTCAAGATCCGCATGGACCTCGAGATGGAGAAGGGCACGCGCGACCTCGCGGCTGCCGGTGTGGCTCAGGACCCGATGGACCCGGAGGTGATCGAGCTGTCGGACACAGACCACGCGGTCATACGCACCCTGCAGGGCGATATGCCGGTGATCTCGGAGCCCTACGCGCCGGCGGCGGAGGAGATTGGCATCTCGCAGGAGGCGCTGCTGGCCCACCTCGAGACGATGAAGGAGCGCAAGGCCCTGCGCCGGGTCGCGGCCATCCTCTTCCACCGCCGCGCCGGCTTCTCTGCCAACGGCATGGGCGTGTGGAACGTTCCCGAGGAGCGCATCGCGGAGGTGGCGCCGCTCATGGCCTCGTTCCGAGGCATCTCGCACTGCTACCAGCGCCCGACCTACGAGGACTGGCCCTACTCGGTGTTCACCATGGCCCACGGGCGCTCGAAGGAGGAGTGCGACGCCATCCTCGACTCGATCGCCGAGGAGTCGGGGATCTCAGACCGTCGCACGCTCTACTCCTCGACCGAGTTCAAGAAGATCCGCCTCCTGTACTTCACGGACGAGCACAGGCGCTGGGAAGAGGAGTACGCGGCCTGAGAGACGCGGCCTCGCGCGAGCTGTACGCCCGCGCCCTCGACCTCATGCCCGGCGGGGTGAACTCGCCCGTGCGCGCCATGCGCTCCATCGGCCGCGACCCGATCTTCGCCGCCTCCGGCGCGGGCGCCGAGCTCGCCGACGTGGACGGCAACGTCTACGTGGACTGGATGCTCTCGTGGGGGCCGCTCATCGCGGGGCACGCCCACCCTGCTGTGATCGAGGCGGTGGCCGCCACCGCGGGGCGCGGTACGAGCTTCGGCGCTTCGACCGAGGCCGAGGTGCTGCTGGCCGAGGAGGTGGTGGCCCGGGTGCCCTCGGCCGAGATGGTGCGCATGGTCAACTCGGGCACGGAGGCGTCCATGAGCGCCATCCGCCTGGCTCGGGCGGCCACCGGCCGCGAGAAGCTGCTCAAGTTCGCTGGCGCCTACCACGGCCATGTGGACGGGCTGCTGGCCCATGCCGGATCGGGGCTCGCGACGGCCGGGGTGCCCAACTCCCCGGGAGTGCCCGCCGCGCAGGCCGCAGCCACCGTGATCATCCCCTGGAACGACGGCGAGGCGGTGGAGCGCGCGGTGGCCGAGCACGAGTTCGCGGCGATCCTTGCCGAGCCCTATCCCGCGAACATGGGGCTGGTTGCGCCCGTCGCCGGCTTCCTGTCCCATCTGCGTGGCCAGGCCGACGCGAACGGCGCCCTGCTCGTGTTCGACGAGGTGATCTCGGGCTTCCGCGTAGGCAGCGGCGGAGCGCAGGGGCGCGAGGGCGTGCTCCCGGATCTGACGATCCTTGGCAAGGTGATCGGCGGAGGCGTGCCCGCGGCCGCCTACGCGGGCTCGCGTGAGCTGATGAACCGCGTGGCCCCCGCGGGGGCCGTCTACCAGGCGGGCACGCTCTCGGGCAATCCACTGGCCACCGCGGCTGGGCTCGCCACGCTCGGACTGCTGGACCTAGCCGCCTACGATCGCCTGGAACACGTGGCTCGGACGGTGGCTGACGGCCTGCGCGAAGCCGCCGCGGAAGCCGGTGTGCCCGCCCACGTGGCGCACACGACGGGTCTTCTCACCCTCTTCTTTCACGACGGCCCGGTCAGCGACTACGACGATGCGAGGGCCTGCGACACCGAGGCCTATGGCGCCTTCTGCCGCGGGATGCTCGACCGCGGTGTGTTCCTCCCACCCTCCCAGTTCGAGGCCTGGTTTCCCTCACTCGCACACACGGACGCTCAGATCGAGCAGACCCTTCAAGCCGCGCATGCGACTCTGGCGGAAGTGACCAGCCCTCCGAGCGCCGATCGAGCGAGCACCGGACGACTCTCATGAGCGCCCTCGCGGAAGTGGTGCGTTCGGTCGAGCCCAGCCTGCGCCGCCACGCGAAGGCCGAGCCCGGCCCCGACCGCTTCGCCGCGCTCTTGGACGATCCCGACCGGCTCTTCGTGCTCGAGGCCGTGTACGAGGGCTACCTCCTCCACTACGGCGTGTCGCGGGCGTTCTCGGGCATGGAGCCCGATCTGCGCCTGCTGGCCGGCGACTCCCTCTACGCGCTCGGTCTCGCCCGCCTAGCCGAGAAGGGCGACGTGGAGGCCGTGGCCGAGCTCTCAGACCTCATCTCCCTCAGCGCTCGAGCCCACGCAGAGGGCGTTCCCCAAGTGGCCGACGAGCTGTGGCTGGCCAGCGCCAGAGCCCTGTCGGCGGAGGCCTCGCCCGGGGTCCGGACCTTTTGGCGCGTGATGCATGGGACGGGGGGTTCGTGACACCCGTAGCCATGTTGACTCTATTGTGCCTTCGGCGTTCAATGTGAAGCGGAAACCTCTCTCGATGGCCCCCAACCGCCCAGAAAAGAACCCCCGCCGCAAGTCGCGCTACACAGCCGATCGCGGCATGTCGGGCGCCTTCGAGGGCGAGACCGTCACCCGCCGCGGCTTCGTGTCCGGAGGCGCCCTCGCCGCCGGCGGCATCGCCTCGGCGGCGTTCGGTCTTCCGGCTCTCGGTTTCGCCCTAGGCCCCCTGTTCGAGGACGGCACAAAGGACCCATGGCAGGACGTGGGCCCCGAGGCCGACTTCAACCCCGAGACCTACGTGTCGAAGACGATCAACATCCAGGCCGGCACGGGCGAGGCCGGGAAGTCCACGATCTACGTGCGCAAGTTCGACGAGAAGACCGACAAGCCGAGCCCGAGCGACACGGAGCAGAAGATCGACCCACTCCCGTACCTGGCCATCTCCACCCGCTGCGCCCACCTGGGCTGCCCGGTGCGCTACTACCGCGACCCGGGCCGCTTCGTATGCCCTTGCCATGGGGGCATCTACGACATCCAGGGCAAGGTGGACGGCGGTCCGCCCGTGCGCCCGCTCGACCGCCACTACACCCGCGTGACCTCCGACGGCCGCGTGCAGGTGGGCGAGCGCTTCTCGGTGAACTCCGAGCTGCGCCGCTTCCTGCCCCGGGACCCGTCGAGCCACCTCGACGGGCTATGGCAATACCTCTACCCCGGGAGACCGAGCACATGAGCAAGCTCACCCCGCCGCTACCGAAGTTCCTGCGCCCCACGCCGCCGCGGCCGGGAGACAAGGACGACCCGGGGCGAAACGGCGACGGGAACGGGAACGGCAAACCGAGCCGCGGCGAGCAGCTCAAGGACGGCGCCCTCGAAGGCACGGCCCAGGTGGTGGGCTACCTGGACGAGCGCACCGGCGCCAGCCCGTTCCTGCGCGGCTTTCTCTACCGCAAGACCCCGAAGGGCACCAACTGGTTCTACACGCTGGGCTCGGCCACGATGTTCGCCTTCGTCTCGCAGGCCGTGACCGGGGTGTTCCTGGCCATGTACTACCAGCCCGACGTGTCCCGCGCCTACGAGTCGGCCGCCCACATCACCAACGAGGTGTTCCTCGGAGAGCTGGTGCGCGGCATGCACCGCTGGGGCTCGACGGTGATGATCGTCTTGATCTTCCTGCACCTGGGCCGGACGTTCGTCTTCGGTGCCTACAAGTACCCGCGTGAGCTGAACTGGGTGATCGGCGTGCTGCTCCTGGTGCTCACCCTGGCTATGGGCTTCACGGGCTACCTGCTGCCCTTCGACCAGCGATCCTTCTGGGCCACGGTGGTCGGCGTGAACATCAACGCCTCGAACCCGGTAATAGGGCCCTACCTGGCGGACTTCCTGCGCGGCGGCGCCGAGTTCGGCGGGGCCACCCTCTCGCGCTTTTACGCCCTGCACATGTTGCTCATCCCCGGGTTGCTCGCTGCCCTGATCGGCGCCCACCTCTACCTCGTGGCCAAGCTCGGCACCACCGCGCCGCCCTGGCTCAAGGCGGAGAAGAAAGAGCTCTCCAAGGAAGAGATCTGAGATGAACGCACGGGAGAAGGAGCAGTACCTGCGCGAGTACTCGATTCTCAAGAGCCAGGGGAAGCCCTTCTTCCCCTACTCGATCTTCAAGGACGGGCTGATGTCGATCATCGTGATGTTCGTGATCATCCTCATGGCGGTGCTCTTCGGTGCCGAGCTGGGTCCGAAGGCAGATCCCACCACCACCACGTACTCGCCTCGGCCGGAGTGGTACTTCTTCTTCCTCTTCGAGCTGCTGCGCGTGGTCAAGCCGCCGGCGCTTGTCTTCATGGCGACGATCGGCATCCCCGGGATTTGCCTGATGCTGCTGTTGCTGCTGCCTTTCTACGATCGCAGCCCGGAGCGCCATCCCCTCAAGCGCCCGATCGCCATGGTGGGTGCGGCAGCTACGGTGGCGGCCATGGCCTACCTCTCCGTGCTCGGCGCCGTCGCCGGGTCGCCGAGCGAAATCGAGCTCGAAGTGGCCTCGAAGTACGAGAAGGGCAAGGCCGTCGTGGCCTCCGAGGGCTGCCTCGGCTGCCACAAGATCGGCGAGAGCGGCGGCGCCCTCGGCCCCAACCTCACCTACATCGGCGACCGCCTGGGCCGTGACGCGATCGCGCGCACCCTGGAGAACCCCACTACGCCCATGCCCTCTTACACCAACCTTCGCGAGGAGAAGCCCGAGCAGTTCGAGCAGATGGTTACCTTCGTCGCCTCGCTCAAGGAGGACATGCCCAAGCCGGCCGAGGAACCGAAGAGCGACCAGGCTGCTGCCGACTCGAAGTAGCCGAGGCGTCGCGGTGAGCTCCGCGGGCACGCTGCCCGAGCCGCAGGTGCGGGCGATGTTCGACCGCATCGCCGGCGTGTACGACCGGATGAACTCGGTGATGACGGCCGGGATGCACCACCGCTGGCGCGAGCGGGCGGTTGATATCGCCCGCGTGCAGCCGGGCGATCGGGCGCTCGACGTGGCTACCGGCACGGGCGATCTGGCGGTTGAGCTGCGGAGCCGGGTGGGAGCCGGCGGCGAGGTGGTGGGGATGGACTTTTCCGAGGCCATGCTCGAGCTGGCGCGCGAGAAGGCGCCGGACATCGGCTTCGAGCAGGGAAACGCCCTCGAGCTGGCCTACGACGACGGGGAGTTCGCCGCCACTACGGTCGGCTTCGGGGCGCGAAACTTCTCAGACCTCCCGAGGGGACTGGCGGAGATGGCGCGGGTCACTCGCCCAGGCGGCAGGGTCGTGGTGCTCGAGATCACAACGCCCCAGCGTCCACCGCTCTCCTGGTTCTTCGGCCTATGGTTCGGCCGGGTGGTGCCTGCGCTGGGCCGTGTGGCAGGGGATCCCGACGCCTACGGCTACCTGCCCGACTCGGTGCGGCGCTTCCCGGGCCCGGAGGCCCTGGCCGGGGAGCTGGCCCGCGCCGGCCTCGTCGACGTGCGTTACGTGCTGACCGCGGGCGGGATCATCGCCATTCACTCGGGCACCGTGGCGTCGTGAGCGTAACTCCGCAAGCCCAGCTCGCCTCGGTGCTCGAGGCGGGCGGACCTGGGCTGCGCGCCGGGCTCGAGCGCGTCGAGGAGCGCCTGGCCGAGGTTGCCGCCGGCCACGGCGCCGAGCTTCACCGGTACGCCTCGAGCACGCTCACGGCGGGCGGCAAGCGCCTGCGCCCCCTGCTCGTCTTCCTCTGTGGCGGGCGCGGCAATGGCCTCCTGTCGGCCGCGGTGGCCGTGGAGCTGCTGCACACCGCCACGCTCGTCCACGACGACGTGCTCGATGCCGCTCCGCTGCGTCGCGGCCAGGTCACCGTGTTCGCAAGAGGCGGGCGGGTCGCCGCCACCGCCACAGGGGATCTGCTCTTCTCCCGAGCCTTCGCGGAGTTGGCCGCGGGCGCCGGCCGGGAGGCTGTCGCGGCCCTGTCTACGGCCTCGAGCGCTCTGGCCCTCGGAGAGCTCATGCAGCGCGCCGACGCATGGTCTGATTCGGTGAGCGCCGAGCGCTACCTCGAGCGCTGCGAGCTGAAGACCGCCAGCCTCTTCTCGGCCTCTTGTCGCCTCGGGGCGCTGCTGGGCGACTCGGACCCCGGGCTCGCGACAGCTCTAGCCGGCTTCGGCCGGCGCATCGGCCTCGCGTTCCAGATCCTCGATGACGTACTGGACGTGTCCGGGCCGGCTGAGCGCACCGGCAAGCACCGCGGCGCCGACCTGCTCGACGGCACCGTGACCCTGCCCCTCATCATCGCCCGCGGGCGCGACCCAAAGCTCCGCGCCATGGAGCTGCGGGAACTGGTCACCGAGCCCGCCCAAGCGGCCGCCGTGTGCGACCACATCGCCTTGACCGGAGCGCTGCACGAGGCCCGATCCGTGGCGTTGCGCCACGTGTCGGAGGCCAAGGCGAGCCTGACGGGCGCCGACCTGCCGGAGCAACGAAAGAGGGCGCTGGATCTGGTCGCCGATTCAGTGGTGGAGCGCTACGCCTGAGCGCCGCGCGTCGCTGCTCAGGAAACCCGAAAGTCCTCGGGCAGGATCGCCCCGGCTTCCAAGGCGGCAGAGAAGCGCTCGATCTCCTCGGCCATGTTCGCTCGGCACAGGCTGCGAAGGTCGGCGGCGAGGGCGTCCGTGCCCGTCTCGAGCTCCTCGTCGAAGGCGTCGACGGTGGCCTGGCTGAAGACCCCTTC
The DNA here is from genome assembly GCA_037721005.1 of Thermoleophilaceae bacterium. Classification (GTDB taxonomy): domain Bacteria; phylum Actinomycetota; class Thermoleophilia; order Solirubrobacterales; family Thermoleophilaceae; genus JAAYBF01. Next base: position 11,466 of record JBBJNU010000013.1, read on the forward strand.
GCGGACGCTCTCGCACTCGGGGCAACGCAGCGCCACACGCCAGGAATCCTGACCGGCTTCATCCCAGGACGTGGGGTAGACCAGGTTCGATCTGCAGCTGACGCAGAAGTGCAGGTCCTGCTCGGGCTCTGAGTCAGTCGGATCCTTGAAGTAGACGACCTCGATCGTCTTTCCGCTGGGCAGCACCACGCGCTTCACACGATGCGTGCCGCGGTCTTCAGAGGCGTCCATAGGAGTGCATATCGGCCTTTGCGCTCTCGATCTTGAGGGGAACGGCGGAGCCCGCGAATACACTCCCGCGCCGTGGTTCTGAGCGATCGCACAATCCGGTCGGAGATCGACGCCGGGCGCATCGTGATCGATCCGTATGACGCGTCGCTCGTACAGCCGTCGAGCATCGATGTCCGCGTGGACCGGCGCTTCCGTGTCTTTCGCAATTCGCGCTACCCCTACATCGACGTCCGGCAACCGATGGAGGGACTCACTGAGCTTGAGGAGGTGCACGGTGGCGAGCCGTTCATCCTGCACCCGGGCGAATTCGTGCTGGGCCAGACCCTCGAGCGGGTCACCCTGCCGAACGATCTCGTGGCTCGGCTGGAGGGCAAGTCGAGCCTCGGGCGCCTCGGCCTGCTGATCCACTCCACTGCGGGTTTCGTGGACAGCGGCTTCTCGGGCAATCTCACGCTCGAGCTCTCGAACGTGGCCAACCTGCCGATCACGATCTACGAGGGAATGCCGATCGGGCAGATCTCGTTCATGCGGATGGACGGCCCGGTGGACAACCCCTATGGATCGGGGGAGGCCGGCAGCAAGTACCAGGGTCAGACAGAGCCCACAGCCAGCCGCTTCTACCAGAACTTCGAGGTCAAGGACTGATCCAGTACGGGCCCTGCAGGCGTAGGAACATCACCGCTACCATGGTTGGGGCGGCACCCCCGCGCGGCCAGCCTGCGCCCCCGAAACGTTTCAGGAGTCACCTGTGATACCCGGAGTCGGTCTTCCCGAGATCATCATCGTCCTCGTCATCGTGCTCGTGATCTTCGGGCCCAAGCGCCTGCCCGACCTCGGTCGTTCCTTGGGCGGTGGCATGCGGGAGTTCAAGGACTCGGTCACCGGTAACCACAAGGACGAAGAGGAGCTGCCCGCCGCCTCGACCGAGAAGGTCGAGCCGGTACGCACCGAGAAGGTCGAGCCCGTGCGCACTGAGAAGGTCGAGCCCGTGCGCGCCGAGACGTCCGACCCCACGCCCGCCGGCGGCCAGAGCTCCTAGAGCTCTAGCCCCGGCCGTACGAAGGGAAGGGTCATGGCGGCCGTGCCTCGCTTACGACCGATCGACCACGAAGAGCGGCTCACGCTGGTCGACCACCTGGGCGAATTGCGTACGCGCATCCTGGTTGCCGTGGGGGCTTTCATGCTGGCGTCGAGCGTGGCCTGGTGGCAGAATCACGAGGTGCTCGAGATCGTCTACCGGCCGCTGCCGGACAACATCCCCGAGCCGATCACCTTCGGCGTCACCGAGCCGTTCACCACCACGCTCTCGAACTCGGCGTACTTCGGGCTGCTCGCCTCGTTGCCGGTGATCCTCTACCAGTTCTACGCCTTCGTGCTGCCGGCGTTCAGCCCGAAGGAGCGCAAGGTGGCCACGCCGCTCATCGCCATGATTCCCTTCCTGTTCATCGGGGGCGTCGCCTTCTGTTACTTCGTGGTGCTGGAGCCCGCGACCGATTTCCTTCTCTCGTTCAACAACGACGAGTTCAACACCCAGATCCGTGCCCGCGACTACACGAGCTTCGTGCTGCTCACCATGGCGGCGATGGGCATCGGCTTCCAGGTGCCCGTGGCCATCCTGGCCGCCGTCCGCCTGGGTATCACCACACCGGAGCAGCTGCGCAAGAACCGCCGCTACGCGATCCTCGTTATCGCCGTACTGGCAGCGTTCCTGCCCACGATCGACCCGATCACGCTCATCCTCGAAATGGTGCCGTTGATCCTCCTGTTCGAGCTGAGCATCGTGCTCTCGGCTGCTCTGCAGGGCAGGGAGGCCAAGGCGGCCGCGCGCGAGGCCGCCGAGGCCGCCGATCGCGAGGAAGCGCCCGACTCTCCCAGCTAGGCTTCCGGCCGCGATGCTGTTCGATCTCCAGGGCAAGCGCCGGCGTATGGTGCAGGGCACCTATCTCATGCTGGCGGTCCTCATGGGCGGCGGCCTGCTGTTCTTCGGCATCGGCGGTGACGTGCAGGGGGGCCTCTTCGATGCCTTCTCCGACCGCGGCGGCGGCGGCGGCGCCAACGTGGTGGACGACCGGATCGAGAAGAACCTTGAGCGGGTGAAGGCCGACCCGCAGAACGCCCAGGCCCGCAAGGAGCTGACCCAGGATTACTACTCGAGGGCGGCGTCGCTGCCGGTGGGCGAGGGCGGCAAGGTGCCCGCGGCCGGACAGGATGACCTGCGTAAGGCCGACGAGAACTACAAGGCGTTCCTCGAGGCCAACGCCGCCAGACCCGATGCGTCCCTGGCCCTCACCGCCCTCCAGCTCTACGGTCCCGGGGCGCTGAACAAGCCAAAGGAGCTCCAGGAAGCGGCCCGGTTGCGCGCGGAGGCGGAGAACAACCCCGAGAGCTATCTGCTGCTGGTGGACGCCGCTACCCGCGCCGGCAACACCCGCGCGGCCGACCTGGCGGGCGTCAAGGTGGTGGACCTCGCCCCGAAGGACCAGAAGAAGGAGGCCAGAAAGGCCGTAGAGGAGACCAAGGCCGCTGCTCTGGCCCCACAGACGCAGGGGGCCGCCGGGGGCGCTCAGGGCGGGGCGCCTCAGCCGGCGCCGCCACCCGCTCCGGCTCCCCAGCCGCAGCCCTAGCGCGCCGGGAAACGCCGCTACAGTTCCGGCGGAGACCCCCAGAGAGGACCGGCAGCCGTGAACTTCCACATCGCAGACGAGCAGATAGACGACGAGACCCACGTCATCGAGCTCGGCGGAGAGATCGACCTCTACACGGCGCCGGAGTTCAAGGAGCGGATGGTCGCGCTGATCGACGCCGGCAAGAAGCGCATCGTCGTGGACCTCTCCACCGCCACCTTCATCGACTCGACCACCCTCGGAGTCCTGGTTGGAGGCGTGAAGCGCCTTCGTCCAACGGGAGGCGCGATGGCCCTCGTATGCAGCGACCAGAACATCACGAAGATCTTCGAGATCACCGGCCTGGACCGGGTCTTCGCGATACACCCCACGCGCGAAGAGGCGCTGGGAGCAGTGCGCTCAGCGACTGAGTAGTCGCCTCCCAAGGTGGGTTCTCGTTCTGAGGGGGTGGCCGGCAAGGAAGAGACCGTCGACGTGTGCGAACGCACACAAGACGGGCGATGACGCCGCAGGGCGCTGCCTCAGAACGAGAAATGGGCCGTGAAGGAATCGAACCTTCAACCTTGAGATTAAGAGTCTCCTGCTCTGCCAATTGAGCTAACGGCCCTGGGCGGTCTCGCGAGACCGACGCAGGATTGTACGCAGTCGCGCTAGCTCAGTCCGCCTGCGGGGGATCTTCCGAGAGGCCCGGCTGGTCCTCGTCGATGTCGCCGTCGCCAACGCCCGGTGGGTCGTCGTCGACCTCTGTGCCGGCGGGGTAGGAGTCGCCGTCTTCGAGGTCGGCAGGGTCGGGGCGGTTGGGGTTGCTCTCCATACTCGGCGGCTACCCCTGGCCAGGCACACCGAAACGGCCCGAAGACCTCACGCGCTCTCCTCCGCGGGCTCTTCGGCCGGCAACGGGCGGTCGTCGTCGTGGGTGGTGCCTTCCACCTGATAGCTCACCCACCAGGCAGCGTGATCCGCGGCCCCGCGACCCGCAGCGAGCACGGCGGCGGCTCCGCTGAGTAGCGTCTGGGTCAGTCCCGAGCCGATCATCGAGCGCTCGGACACGAGATAGTGCGCATACTCACCGTAATCGGCAACCGTCCCCAGTTCGTGAAAGCGGCCGCCGTGTCGCGCCTTCTGCGCGAGCGCCACGAGGAGCTGATCGTGCACACGGGTCAGCACTATGACGACGAGCTGTCGCGGGTGTTCTTCGACGAGCTCGGAGTGCCCGCGCCCGATCGCCAGCTCGACGCCGGAGGGGGCACCAACAGCGCCCAGACCGCGCGGATACTGGCGCTTCTCGAGCAGGTGGTGCGTGACACCGAGCCTGACCTGGTGCTGGTCTACGGGGACACCAACTCCACCCTCGCGGGGGCGCTGGCCGCGAAGCAGGCGGCCCGGGCGCTCGGACACGTGGAAGCCGGGATGCGGTCCTTTGATCGCTCCATGCCCGAGGAGCTGAACCGGGTGCTGACCGACCACGCGAGCGACCTGCTGCTGTGCTCCACCCAGACGGCGGTTGAGAATCTCCAACGCGAGTCGGTATCTGGCGACGTACACCTGGTGGGCGACGTGATGGCCGACGTGTCGCTGGCCTTCCGGTCGGTGGCCGAGGAGCGCTCCACGGTGCTCACGGAGCACTCGCTCGTGGAGTCCGGCTACGTCCTGGCCACCGCGCACCGCGCGGGAAACGTCGACCACCCGGCGAAACTGGCTCGCTTGGTGGCCCTCCTAGAAGGTCTCGGCGAGACCTGCGTCCTGCCCCTGCATCCCCGCACCGCCGCCCGGCTCGACGAGTTCGAGTTGCGGGAGCGCCTCGAGGCTGCGCCGCACATGCGCTTGCTGCCGCCGCTCGGCTACCTCGACTTCATGAAGCTCGCCATGCACGCGCGAGCGGTGCTCACCGATTCGGGCGGGGTGCAGAAGGAGGCCTACCTGCTCGGCGTGCCCTGCGTGACCCTGCGTGAGACCACGGAGTGGACCGAGACCGTGCACGCAGGCTGGAACACCCTCGTGGGCCTCGACGCCACCGCCGCGCAAGCCGCGCTGGCAAAGCCGCGGCCGGGGGGTGAGCGCCCCGAGCTCTACGGCGGGGGGCGTGCGGCGGAGCGCGTTTGCGACGTGCTCGGCGCCTACACTCCCCGGCCATGACGAGCGCCGCGCCCGTGCGTGTGGGAGTCACGGGCCTCGGCTACTGGGGCCCCAACCTCGCACGCAACTTCGACCGCCTCCCGGGCGCCGAGCTCGCTTGGATTTGTGACGGCTCAGAGGAAGCGCTGGGCCGCCACGCAGCCGCCTTTCCCGAGGCGCGAGCGTCGACCGATCTCGACGACCTGCTTCGAGATCGCGGGCTCGACGCCGTCGTGGTGGCTACGCCGGTGCCCACCCACGCCGGGCTGGCGGAGCGAGTGCTCGCCGCGGGCAAGCACTGCTTCGTGGAGAAGCCCCTCGCCCAGTCGGCAGCCGACGCCGAGCGGGTCGTGGCCGCCGCCCGCGAGGCCGATCGCCTGCTGATGGTGGGACACCTCCTCGAGTACCACCCCGGCATGGAGATGCTGGGCGCCCTGGCCGACAGCGGCGAACTCGGCGACATCCACTACATCTACGGGAACCGGCTGAACCTCGGCAAGCTGCGAGCCGAGGAGAACGCGTTGTGGAGCCTGGGCGCACACGATGTCTCGGTGGTGCTCCGCCTGGCGGGGGAGGAGCCCTACGAGTGCACCGCGACCGGGGAGTCCTACATGCGCCCGGGCGTGGAAGACGTGGTCTTCTGTTACATGCGCTTTCCCTCTGGGCTGGCCGCGCACCTGCATCTCTCGTGGCTCGATCCCCACAAGGAGCGCCGTTTCACCGTCGTCGGCTCACGCAAGATGGCCACCTTCGACGACATGGAGCTCGAGCGAAAGCTCACTGTGTACGACAAGGGCTTCGACGAGGACTTCTCGTCCTACGGCGAGTACATCGCGCGCTCGGGAGACATCCACAGCCCCCGCGTGCCCAACGACGAGCCGCTGCGCATCGAGTGCCAGCACTTCGTGGATTGCGTGAGCGACGGCGCGAAGCCGCGCTCGGACGGCGAGAGCGGCCTACGTGTCGTGCGAGTGCTCGAGGAGCTGCAACGCTCGCTCGACGGGAGCAGGCGTGCTCAGGCAGTCTGACCGCGCGCCGGGCCTGCTGATCGGGGAGGAGGTGCTGCTTCCTCCCACCGCGCAGATCGGAGGCAACGTGGTGATCCATGACGGCACCGTGCTCGGAGGCGAGGTGCAGATCCAGGATTGCGCGGTGGTGGGCAAGCCGCTGGCCCTTGGCCCGCTCTCCACGGCCTCGGACGGCCCTGTGCCCCCGGCCCAGATCGACTCGGGCGCCAAGGTCTGCGCCAGTGCGGTCGTGCTCGCCGGAGCCTGGGTGGGCGCCGGCGCGGTGGTCGGCGACCAGGCTCACGTGCGCGAACGGGCGACGATTGGAGCTCAGAGCGTGGTGGGGCGTGGCTCGGCCGTGGACAACGACGTGACGATCGGCGCGCGCGTGCGCATCCAGACCGGCTGTTACATCACGGCCTTCTCCACGATCGAGGATGACGTGTTCGTGGCCCCGGGCGTGACACTCACCAACGACAACACGATGGGCCGCCACGGTTCGGAGCACGAGATGCGCGGAGCCACGCTACGCCGGGCCTGCCGTGTCGGCGGCGGCGCGGTGATCTGCCCAGGGGTAGAGGTGGGTGAGGAGGCTTTCGTGGCCGCGGGCTCGGTGGTGGTGGCCGACGTGCCGGCCCGCGCCGTGGTGATGGGGGTACCCGCCCGCCAGGTTCGTGAGGTGGGCGACGAGGACCTGCTGGAGCGCTTCAGATGAGGAGCAATCCGCCGCCACGGGTGCGTCTTGGCAGCTTCATGGCCGACCGCCGGACGGTGGCCCTGGCCGTGCTGGCCACCTCCACGTTCGGCGCCGCGGTGGCGGTGGAGGTCGGCAGGGTATGGCGCCGGGGCGCGGCTCCGGCGTTGACCGAGACAGACGATCCGCTGGCGGCCGCGGCAGAGGTGGTGGCCGAGACGGCGGAGGTGGCGCGCACCGGTTACCGGCAGGGCTCGACCCGCGAGAACGCGGTGTTCAACCTCCTCACATCGTTCGTCGCCACATTCGTGCTTGCCCGTTCGATCACCACTCTGCTGCGAGCGCGCCCGTCGTTCGGCCCGTTTCGCAACGTGCGCCTCGGCCGCCGCCACATCCACCACTACGTGCCGGGCATCCTGCTGGCCTTCGGCGCGGGCGGGGCGGCCATCGTCTCGCGTGACGACCGGGTCGAGAAGTGGATGGCGGTGCCGTTCGGAGCGGGGATGGGCCTCACCCTGGACGAGTCCGCTCTCCTGCTCGATCTCGACGACGTGTACTGGTCGGAGGAGGGGATCGTGAGCGTGCAGATCACCCTCGCGGTCACCGC
>JBBJNU010000135.1:0-5302 GCA_037721005.1 Thermoleophilaceae bacterium
TCGGCCCAGGAGTGGAATCGCTCGCGCAGGCGGGCGTAGGCAACGTCGCGATTGCGGTCGTTGGTGTTCTGGGAGAGCACGGTGAGCACCAGCTCGTCGATGGGGGCGCGGTGGGGCTCGGACACGGGCCGCCCGTACTCGACGCGAAGGCGCTCGAGGATCGTGCGTAGCCGGCGAGGCGGCGGAGGTCTCCACTCGGATCGCGAGATTGGGGGGAGGCTAATGTCACCGCGATGGCCCTCGACGTGCAGGAGCAGCACGCCACCGCGGACGGGCTCAAGACGCGCTGGTTCGAAGCCGGCGGCGGCGCGCCGGTGCTCTACGTGCACGGAGTACCCAACACGGGTGCGCAGTGGGATCCTTTTCTGCAGCGCACCGGAGGGGTCGCGCCCGACCTGCCTGGTTTCGGCGCGTCGGCGAAGCCGAGCAACTTCAGCTACTCGATCGAGGGGTACGGGGCCTGGCTTCGCACGTTCGTCGGCCAGAGGGGTTTCGAGCGCTTCTCCCTCGTGGTCCACGACTGGGGCGCGGCTGCCCTGACGCTCGCTCAGAGCGAGCCCGAGCGGATCGAGAAGCTCGTGGTGATCAACTCCGTGCCCCTGCTCCCCGGCTACGAGTGGCACGTGATCGCGCGCCAGTGGCGCCGGCCGGTGATGGGGGAGCTGGCCATGGGCTTCACCACCAAGTTCGTGGCGCGCCGGCTGTTGGGGCGCGGGGGCCAGACCTTCCCGCGCCCGGAGCTCGACGAGTTGTGGTCGCACTTCGACCACGGCACCCAGCGAGCCATCCTCAAGCTCTACCGCTCCGCACCGCCGGAGGTGCTCGCGCGAGCCGGCGCGAACCTCAGTCGGGTGACGGCGCCCGCGCTGATCGTCTGGGGGGAGAGCGACCCCTACATCGACACGGGGTTCGCACAGACCTACGCCGATGCGCTCGGAGGCGAGGCCACCGTGCGCACGGTGGCCGGCGCCGGCCACTGGCCCTGGCACGACGACCCCTCGGTGATCGATGAGGTGGCGAGCTTCCTCGCTCCCGGATGATTTCGCTTGGTACTAGCCGATGACTCGGCGCAGTGCTGGTCAGATCAACGATCCGGCTGCGCCCGCCGGATCGGGCAACGCTCCTCTCTCCTAAGGTGAATGGGATGCGCCCTGCCGTCGTGCTGGTCTTCCTCCTCGCGCTCCTGTCGGGGTGCGGAGGAGATGAGGACACCAAGGCCCCGGCCCCGCCCCAGGCTGAGACGGCCCCGGCTGAGCCCACGCAGACACCCGCCGGAGCCGAACCCCTGCGCGCCGAGAACAACGAGGCGCGTCTCGAGACCGTGGCCACAGGCCTCGAGGCGCCATGGGAGATCGCCTTCCTGCCCGACCGCAGCGCGCTCGTGACCGAGCGCCCCGGGCGGGTGCGCCTGCTCGGGCGCAATGGGAAGCTCGATCCCGACCCGGTGGCCGAGGTGGAGGTGGCCGCCTTCGGCGAGGGCGGCCTGCTCGGCCTGGCGGTTGACCCCAGGTTCCGCCGCAACCGCTTCGTGTACCTGTACCGCAGCACCGACTCCGGCAACGAGGTGCTGCGCTACCGCTTCGAGGGCGGCAAGCTCACCGAGGACGCCGTGGTGCTCGACGGGATCGAGGCGGGGGCGATTCACAACGGCGGGCGGATGCACTTCGGCCCCGACGGCTCCCTCTACGTATCCACCGGCGAGACCGGCGACCCCGGCCTCGCCCAGGACCCGGATTCGCTCAACGGCAAGATCCTGCGGCTCGCCAACCCGCGCGGGGCGAGCGCCAACGCCGAGGTGGTCTCGTTGGGGCACCGCAACGTGCAGGGCTTTGACTGGGACGCCCAGGGCCGGCTCTTTGCGACCGAGTTCGGGCCCGACTCCGATGACGAGGTGAACCTGATCGAAGAGGGCAAGAACTACGGTTGGCCCGAGGCCCAGGGCGAGGAGTCAGAGAACGGTTCGGTGCCGGCCCTCGTGAACTACGAAGACGTGATCGCCCCCTCGGGCGCCACCTTCGTGTCCATGCCGGGGTCGGCGTGGTCAGGAGACTTCCTGTTCGCCAACCTCGTCGGCGAGCAGGTGCGCCGGGTAACGATCGACGGCACCGAGGGCAAGGACACGGGCTCGCTCTTCGAGGGCGACCTCGGGCGCCTGCGCACCGTGGTCGAGGGACCCGACGGCGGGATCTACGCGCTCACGAACAACACCGACGGCCGCGGAAGCCCACGCGACGGCGACGACAAAGTCGTGCGCATAGTCCCGCCCGCGGGGTAAGCCCCTTTCGGTGCTCACCTAGGCTCTATCGCGTGGCGCGGCGCATCGATCTGTGGCGCGTGGCCCCGAGCGCCCTCGCCGCCCTCTTCGCCATCGCCTACCTGATCATCGCCCCGCGCTCGCCCGACCTGGCTGCGCACATCTTCCGCGCGGAGCTGTTCGCCCGCGAGGGGTTCACGATCTGGAACGGCGAGTGGTACGGCGGACACCACACCCCCGCGTACTCGGTGCTCTCGCCACCCCTCGGATGGATCCTCTCCCCGCAGGTGATGGGGGCCCTGGCCGCCGTGAGCGCGACCGCCGCCTTCACCGAGGTGGCCCGCGGTTACTGGGGCGCCCGCGCTGCGCGGCTGGGCACCATGATCTTCGGAGCGGGTTCGGCCACGATGCTCTTCACCAACCGCCTGCCCTTTGCCCTCGGAGTGGCCTTCGCGATGGCCGCGGCGCTGGCTCTCCAGCGCCGCCGGCGGGTGCTCGCCCCCGTGCTCGCGGTGCTGTGCGCCTTGTCGAGCCCGGTGGCCGCGCTCTACCTGGCCATGGCCGGGCTGGCGTACGCGCTCGCCGCGTCGGGCGACGCCGCGCGGGCCAGGCGGTCTGCCGGTTTGGCCATGGCGGCCGGGGCCTTCCTCACCCCCGTTGCCCTGAACGTGGCCTTCCCCGAGGGTGGCTACGCGCCCATGCTCTTCGGCACCTACGTGGTCATCCCCATCGCCTGCCTGGCCGCGTGGCTCGTAATTCCCGCCTCCGAGCGCACGCTGCGGGTGGCGCTGCTGCTCTACGTGACGGGCGCGACGCTCGCCTACCTGCTTCCCACGCCGGTGGGCAACAACGCGGTGCGCTTCGGGGCGCTGATGGGTGCGCCGGTGCTGGCGTGTGTGATCGCGGCGAAGGGCAGATGGCGTCCGCTGGTGCCGCTCATCGGACTGCTGCTCGCGCTCGGGGTCTGGCAGTGGTCGGCCGCAGTGCGCGACACTGCCAAGGCGTTTTCGGACCCGGTGGCCGACTCCGCATACTTCGATCCGGTGCGCGAGTACTTCCGCCTGCTGCCCGACCAGCGCCGGGTGGAGATCCCCTTCACCCTCGGGCACTGGGAGGGCGCGGAGGTGGCGGCCGAGGTGCCGCTGGCGCGCGGGTGGCTGCGCCAGCTCGACACCGGCCACAACCCGATCTTCTACAAGGGCGGGCTGAACGAGCTCACCTACGCCAGCTGGCTCTCGGAGAACGCCGTGCGCTACGTGGCCCTGCCCGACGCCAAGCCCGACGCCAGCACCTACCGCGAGCGAGCTCTCATCGAGCGTGGTCTGCCCTACCTGAAGCTGAGGGCCTCCTTCGAGCACTGGCGCATCTTCGAGGTCACCCTGCCGGCGCCGATCGTGCTGCCGAAGGAAGGGGCCAACGTCGCGCTTGAGCAGCTGGGCTCGGACGAGCTGCTCCTGCGCGTGATCGAGCCCGGCGAGGCCACCGTGCGCGTGCGCTGGACGCCGTACTGGCTAGCGAAGGGCGGTTGCGTGGAGAGGGAGGGAAACTGGACCCGCGTGACGGCCCCCAAGAAGGGCTTCCTGCAACTGGTCACCCGCTTCTCTCCCGAGCGGATCGTGCAGCGCGGACGGCGCTGCAACGGAATCTGACCAGGAAACCTGCCGGACAGGGTCTACTCTTTCGCGCGTGAAGCGGCCCCTCCAGCACCTCTTGCCAAAGGGTGGCCTCGACGCGCTTCGCCAGCTCGCGCTGTTCGCCATCGCCTACTACGCCTACCGGCTCGTGCGCGGCTTGGTGGACGGCAGGGCCGCGGTGGCCTTTGACAACGCTCGCGCCCTCGTGGACGCCGAACGGGCCCTGGGCACGTTCTTCGAACCGGGACTTCAAGCCTGGGCGCAGAGCCAGGGCTGGATCGTGACCTGGGCCAACTGGATGTACGTGAACTCGCACTTCGCGGTTACCACGGCCTTCCTCGTCTGGCTCTACGTGGCCCGCAACCACGCCTTCTACTTCGTGAGGAACATGTTCATGGTGGCCATGGGCCTGGCCCTCGTGCTCTACGTGGCCTACCCGACCGCCCCACCGCGCTTTCTCCCCGAGTGGGGCTTCACCGACACCGTGGCGGCCTTCGTGGGTGAGGCGGCCGAGCAGAGCGCGACCGTGCTCTACAACCCCTTCGCCGCCGTGCCGAGCATGCACGTGGCCTTTGCTCTGATGATCGCCGTGCCGGGCGTTCGCCTCGTGAAGGCGCGGAGCCTCAAGGCGGTCTGGGCGCTGTACCCGCTGGTGGTCACCTTCGTGGTAGTGGTCACCGCCAACCACTTCTGGCTCGACGCCGCACTCGGGGCACTCGTGGCCGCCCTGGCGGCCTGGGCGGCTTCGGCGGCGCTCGGCCGAGCAAGGCCCGAGGCCTGGGCCTGGCGCGGGCGCCGGGCCGAAGCGGTGGCCTGAGACGGTGGCCGAGCCGCTCGCCACCGACCGACCAAGCGGCCGCCGCCGCGAGGTAGCCCGCAACCGGCTGATCGAGTCGCGGCTCACCCCGAATGGCATCTCGCTGGCGGGGCTCGTGGGCAACCTCATCGCCGCCGTGCTGGTGACCCAGGAGGAGTTCTTCCTCGCGGGAATCGCCTTCATCCTCGGCTCGGTCATGGACACCCTCGACGGCCGCTACTCGCGCATGTCGGGCAAGGGCACGCCCTTCGGAGCCTTCCTCGATTCGAGCCTCGACCGCATGGAGGAGGGCCTCGTGCTGGCCGCCGTGGGCGCCTACTTCGCGACGGAGGGCAACGAGCTGGCGGTGGCGGCGACCGTGCTGGCCGTGCTCTTCTCGCTCATGGTCTCCTACACGCGCGCCCGGGCCGAGGCCCTCGGCGTTGAATGCAAGGTGGGCGTCGCCACCCGGGCGGTGCGGGTCGTGATCATCTCCGCCGGGCTGCTCTTCGCGAAGGGGGCGAACCTGGGCGACTTCGAGCTGCTCGCCCCGGCCGTCTACCTCCTCGCCGTGCTCGCGGTGTTCACCACCTTTCAGCGCATATGGCACGTGCGGGG
>JBBJNU010000136.1:0-5212 GCA_037721005.1 Thermoleophilaceae bacterium
CGGCCGTTGTAGATCGTGTTGCGCTGGCGGATGTCGGGGATGCGCTCCTTGGCCCGCAGGGTCTTCAGCTTGGCGAGCGTGAAGTCCTCGGTGAACCAGCCGGTGACGGCCACGCCGTCGATGGTCTTCGTCCTCTTGCGATCGGCGAACTGAGGCTTCGTAGAAACATCGGTGGTGCCGGAGATCTCGTTCTCGTGACACGCCACGAGTACACCGTCCTTTGTGGACACGAGGTCGGGCTCCACGAAGTCGGCCCCCAGCCGGGCGCCCAGCTCGTAGGCGGCCAGGGTGTGCTCGGGCCGGTACCCCGATGCGCCGCGGTGAGCGATCACGAGCAGCACGCCCTTCGCTGCCTTGGTTCGTTTCGCGCGTTCACCCGACGGCTTCGAGGCGGCTGGGAGGGCGGCCACCGCGATCGCGAGGAGCGCGACGAGGACACCTAGGGCAACGAGTGAGCGGGAGCGCGGAGGGTTCTTGGTCGAGCATGTAATCGCTTGGGGGTCCGTCCGGGTGAACGCGGCGTGACCCAACGCATCCGGATGAAGGGGGCTAGAGCAGGACGGAGATCGATGTGCCCACGTCGCGCGCCAGATCGAACAGCGGTGAGGGCACGATGCCGAACACGATGGTGGCCGCGGCGGCCAAGAGGGCTACGCCGGCCACCTCGGGCTGGGCGCGGATGTCGGCCTCGGGAGACTGGCCGGCGATCGGCTTCACGTGGCGCGGCGGCACCGTCGGCAGACTGATCTCGAACCTACCCATCCACATCACGGCGATCACGCGCAGGTAGTACACGAGCGAGATCATCGAGCCGACCACGATGGCAACCCCGAGCCACGCGTAATCGCCCGCCACCGCGGCGTCGATCAGGTAGAACTTTCCGATGAAGCCCGCGGTGCCCGGTATGCCCGCCAGCGCGAACATGGCGATCGTCAGGCACCAGGCCAGCACGGGGCTCGCCCGGCCGAGGTCGCGGAGCGACTCGAGGTCGTCGCCGTGCTCGGACACGCGCTCGCGGGCGATCACCACGGCGAAGGCCGCCACGTTCATGAAGAGATACACCGCCAGGTAGAAGGCCGTGGCCTGCACGCCGAGCGATGTGCCCACCACCACGCCGGCCAGCAGGTAGCCCGCCTGGGCCACGCCGGACCACGCGAGCATCCGCTTGAGCGAGCGCTGACCGATCGCGCCCACGTTGCCGATCAGGATGGTGACCACGGCGAGCGCTGCCAGCGCCGGGGCCCACTGGGGCTGGAGATCCACCAGCGCCTGGTCGAAGAGCCGCAGGATGATGGCGAAGGCGGCGGTCTTGGTGGCCACGGCCATGAACGCAGTGACGGGCGTGGGGGCCCCCTGGTACACGTCGGGCGTCCACTGGTGAAACGGGGCCACCGACGCCTTGAAGGCGAGGCCGGTGGCCGACAGGGCAACGCCGGTGAGCAGTAGCGGATCGGTGGCCTGCACGGTGGTGCTCGATAACCCGCTCACACCGGAGAACCCGATCGCGCTGGCTATGCCCGAGAAGTCCGTGGACCCCGTGGCCCCGTAGATCAGAGCCAGCCCGTAGAGCAGGGTGGCCGATCCCACCGAGCCCACCACCAGGTACTTCAGGCCCGACTCGAGCGAGCGCGCGCGCCGGACCTCGGCGGCGCAGAGCACGTAGAGGGGGATCGACAGCAGCTCGAGACCGACGAAGAGCGTGACCAGGTTCTCCGACCCGGCGAGGATCACCATGCCGGAGATGGAGCCCAGGAGGAGGCCGAGGTACTCGCCCGAGCCCGTCTCCTCGACCACCTTCGCCCGCATCGAGAGTGCCACGGTGGCCAGCCCCGCGATGTAGAAGATCATCGAGAGGAACAGCGCAAGGGTGTCGATCGCGAGGGCGCCCTCGATGATCGGCCTGCTGTCGCCTGCTTCCCAGTTGAGGATCGTGAAGACGATCGCTATCAGGAGCGAGAGTGCCGCCAGGGCGGGCACCAGCAGGCGCTGCACGCGTCGCCCGCTGATGAGTCCCACGAGAATCACGAGGATGGAACCGCCGATCGTGGCGAACAGGGGCGCGAGGCCCTGATAATCGATCTCCGGGGCTTGGATCAAGGGGTCAGACCCCCTGCGCCGTCAGAGCCCGAGCGGGCCTGGGGGTCTGACCCCTTCCCCGCCGGCTCGACCTTCGCCCGCACGGTCTCCTCGGTGCGGTCGAGAATAAGTTGCGGGTACACCCCGAGGGCCACGACCACCATCGTCAGCGGCAGGATGGCACCGAGCTCGAGCCCGTTCAGCTCGGCCGGCTTGGCGTCAGGCCCAACCCGGTTGTGCATCGCCTTCTGGAACACGCGAATCATGTAGACCGCAGCGAGCACGATGCCCACGCTGGCCACCAGGCCGTAGACGAGATTGTCCTCGAAGGTGCCGAAGAGGATGAGTATCTCGCCAACGAAGTTGGGCGATCCGGGCATGGCCAGCGTGGCCAGCGTCACGATCAGGAACAGCGCCGCGAGCACCGGCGCGCGCATGGCCATGCCGCCCATCCGGGCCAGCGACGGCGAACCTCCGGCTCGCGCGCTGAGCGCAGCGATGATGAAGAACAGCGGAGCCACCACCAGCCCGTGGTTCACCATCTGCATCAGCGCGCCCTGGGCGCCCTTGTCGTCGAGGGAGAAGATGCCGAGCACGATGAAGCCGAGCTGCGCGATGGAGGAGTAGGCCACCACCAGCCGGGCCTCGTCCTGAGAAAAGGCGAGGATCGACCCGTAGAGGATCGAGAACACCGCGAGGATGAGCATGAGCTCCTGGAAGTACTGCGAGGCGTCGGGCAGGATCGGGAGCACGATGCGCAGGAAGGCGTACACGCCCACCTTGGAGAGCACGGCCGAGAGCAGCACGAGCACGGGAGTCGGGGTGGCCCGGTAGGTGTCCACGACCCATCCGTGGAAGGGAAAGAGCGGAGCCTTGATCACGAAGGCGATCGCGAAGAGCAGGAAGATCCACTTCTGGGTGCCCTCGGGCACGATGCGCTCCTCGAGCACTGCAAGCGAGTAGGACAGTTCGCCGCCCTCGGGCGTGGCCAGCACCCCGAGAGCGATCGCCCCCGCAAGCATCAACAGCGAACCAACCAGCGTGTAGATCACGAACTTGGTGGTGGCCCCCACGCGATCCCCCGCGCCCCAGCCCCCGATCAGGAAGTAGAAGGGCACGAGCATGAGGTCGAAGAAGACCACGAACACCGCAAGATCCTGCGCGCAGAAGGCGCCGAGCACGGCCGTCTCGGCCAGCGCCATGTGGAACATGAACAGGCGTGGGCTTTCCGGGGGGAGGAGCGCAGCGCGATCGTCGATCGCGCGAGCACCGGACCCAGGCCGTAGCGCCGCCCAGACCGTGGCCGGCACCCACAGCAGCGCCGTCAGCGCGATGAGGAAGAGGTTGAGCCCGTCCACGCCGAGCTGCCAGCGGATACCAAGCTCGGAGATCCAATTGGCGTCGGTCACGTAGCGCAGCTGTCCGCTCTCGCCGTCGAAGTCGATCAGCATGGCCACCACGTAGGCGAGCACGCCAAGCGTGGCTCCCACAACCAGCCAGCGCCCGACCTTCGGCGGCAGGAAGGCCGCGACCAGCCCCGCCGCCAGAGGCAGGAAGATCACGATCGAGAGGTGGATCGTGAACGGCATCAGCCGGACACGATCAGGAAGTAGAGGACGAGGCAGGCGAGGCCCACCAGCAGCAGCGCGGCGTAGGCGCGCACCTCGCCGTTCTGGATCGAGCGGGCGAGGGAGGTGCCGGCGCGCACGATGCCCACCGTGCCGCCCACGAGCACCCCCTGCACGAAGGTGCTCTCCACCACGGTGCGCCCGAAGCGCCCCGCCGCCGCGGCAGGGCGAACGATCGCGGCGTCGTAGATCTCGTCCACGTACCACTTGTTGATCAGGACGCGGTGTAGCCCCCCGAAGCGCTCACGGGTTCTCACTCGCCGCGCCGGGTTACGCAGGAAGTAGAAGTAAGCGGCAGCGATGCCGACGAGGGCGAACAGACCGCCGGCCACCAGCCCAGTGAATTCGGCACCCTCGCTCGGCACCTCCGCATGAAAGCGCGACTCCTCGAAGGTGGGCTCGAGGAAGTGCTCGAGCGTGTCGGTCACGCCCGGGATGCCGAGCACGCCGGCGATCAGCGCAAGTACCGCCAGCGGGCCCATGGCCGCCTTCATCGCCCACTCGCGCTCGGCGATGTGGTGCTCCGCGCCGGGGAAGCCCACGTCGGTGTCCTCGTCTTCGCCCGTGGCCGGGTTGGCGTGCGCCCCGTGGGTCATGTGACCCTGCTCGAGCTCGCGCGCCTCGGGTACGGGTGGTCCGAAGAACACCCGGAAGACCAGTCGGAAGGAGTAGAAGGCGGTGAGGAGGGCCGCGATGTAGCCCACCACCGCGAGCACGATGTAGAAGCCGCCGCGGTTGAGGGTGTAGGCGAGGATCTCGTCCTTGCTGAAGAAGCCCGAGGTGAGCGGGAAGGCGGCCAGGGCCAGGGCTCCGATCGTGAAGGTGATGAACGTGAACGGCATCGCCTTGCGAAAGCCGCCCATCCGGTCGAGGGACTGGATGCCCGACATCGCCCCGATCACCGAGCCGGCGCCCATGAACAGAAGGGCCTTGAAGAAGGCGTGGGTCATCAGGTGAAACAGCCCGGCGCCGTAGGCGGCCACCGACACGCCGAGGATCATGTAGCCGATCTGCGACATCGTCGAATATGCGATCACCCGCTTGAGGTCGGTGGCGACCATGGCGATGCTCGCGGCGAAGATGAGCGTGGCGGTGCCGATGATCGCCGACACGTCAGCGGCAGCGGGCGCCAGCTCGAAGAGGGGAAAGCAGCGGGCGATGAGGTACACCCCGGCGGTGACCATCGTGGCCGCGTGGATGAGCGCCGACACCGGAGTGGGGCCCTCCATCGCGTCGGGCAGCCAGGTGTGCAGTGGCAGCTGCGCCGACTTGGCGAACGCCCCCACGAGGATCATCAGACACGCGGCCACGAGCTGCGGGTCGTTCTCGCCGAACGCCTCCGGGGCGCGCTCGAACACGCCGAAGTAGTCGAGGGAGCCGGTGGCCTCGAAGAGCAGGAACGCGCCGATCACGAGGCCGACGTCGCCGATCACGTTGATTACGAACGCCTTGATGCCGGCGCCCGTGGCCGTCGTGCGCCGGTACCAGAAGGAGATAAGCAGGTAGGA
>JBBJNU010000014.1:0-18310 GCA_037721005.1 Thermoleophilaceae bacterium
GGCCAGACGCTCGCGCTGGCGCTCGGGAGAGATGAGGACCACGTTCCAGGCCAGACGCAGCCGGCGCATGGCCCGGATCACGAGCGCCGATATGTCGATCTCCCACCAGCGCAAGCCCTGCTGGGCGGCGCGCGGGAAGGCGTGATGGTTGTGGTGCCACGCCTCGCCCAGCGACGGGAGGGCAAGCCAGAAGACATTCGTGGACTTGTCGTCGGTCTCGAAGCGCCGCTCGCCGACGAAGTGGCAGATCGAGTTGATGCTCCAGGTCACGTGGTGGAGGAAGAAGATCCGGACCAAGCCGCCCCAGAGAAGCGCGGTGAGAGCTCCCGACAGGGTGCCGGTGAACGCGTAGCCCAGACCGAACGGAATGGCCAGTCCCAGCGCCACCCACAGCAGGAAGTTGCGGCTGATGAAGCGCATGCCCCGATCTTCGAGGAGGTCCCGGGCGTAGCGCTTGGAGTCGGCTACGCCGTTGGTCTCGAACAGCCACCCCATGTGGGCGTGGTAGAGGCCTCTGAGGCCGCTGCCGTGGCCGACGTGTGGGCTGTGGGGATCGCCCTCCTCGTCGGTGTGGGCGTGATGCTTGCGGTGGTCGGCCACCCAGCCGATCACAGGACCCTGCACGGCCATCGAACCGAGTATCGCGAAGAGGTACTTCACCGGCCGGTAGGTCTCGAAGGCGCGGTGGGTCAGCATGCGGTGGTAGCCGATGGTGATGCCAAAGGCAGACGCCAGGTACAGGCCGGCGAGGATGGCCAGGTCGCTCGGGCCGATCAGGTCGTTCCACAACAGCGGGACTGCCGCCAGGAAGGCGAGGAACGGCACGAGGACGGCACCGATGTTGGCGTTGCGGGCGAGTCTTGTCATAAATATGGAGTTTAGAGCGCGTTCACGAGGCTCCCTCAACATATTCCTCACGACTGATGCTAAGAAACTTGTAGGTTTACTCTAATGTCGGATCTCACCCCGCGACCTTGGAACGCGCTACCCACCCACGTGGCCGAGGCACTGCGGCCCGAGCTACCCACCCTCGCCGACGAGATCGTGGAGGCAATCCGCCATGGAGTGCCCGGCTACGCCCGCCCGCTTGAGGGGCCGTTCGGCCGCGGCCTGAGAACCGGGGTGGAGGTGGCCCTAACCCAGTTCCTCGAGATGATCGAGCGCCCCGACGCCGACCGGGGCGCTGGCCGCGATGTCTACCTCGGCCTCGGAAAGGGCGAGCTGCGGGCCGGGCGCACCCTCGATGCCCTCCTCGCCGCCTACCGGCTCGGCGCCCGGGTAGCCTGGCGGCGCTTGGCGTTGGCGGGCGAGCGGGCCGGGCTCGAGCCGAGGGTGCTCTACGGGTTGGCGGAGTCCATCTTCGCCTACATCGACGAGCTATCCGGCGAGTCGATCGAGGGCTACGCGAGCGAGCAGGCAGTGGCGGCCGGAGAGCGTCAGCGCCTGCGCCGGCGCCTCGCCGGTCTCCTGATCCAGGATCCTCCGGCCGACGCGCTCGCGGTGGAGGAGGCCGCGGTTGCAGTCGGGTGGGAGTTGCCGGCTCGCCTGGCCGTGCTGGTCACCGAGGGCGGCGATGGCGAGCGCCTGGCTACGCAGGTCGGCCCGGATTCGCTGGGCCTGAGCCTGCCCGCGGGCGCGTGCGCGATCGTGCCTGATCCCAGCGCTCCCGGCCGCTTCGCTCAGCTCGACGCGGCATGCGGGGCGAGATGGTCGGCGCTTGGGCCGCCGGTGTCGTGGGAGCAGGCGGCGGTGAGCATGCATCGGGCGCTGGCCACCCTCGTCCTGGCCCGCGAGCGCTCGATCGACGCCTCGCCGGAAACCCTGGTGCTGGCCGCAGCCCACGAGCTCGAGCTTCTGCTGCACGCCGACGCCCGCCTCACGCGCGACCTCGCGAGCCGCGTGCTTGCGCCCCTGGGCGACGAGACCCCGGCGTCGCAGGCGCGCCTGACTGAGACCCTGCGAGAATGGCTGCGCCACCGCGGCCACACCGATCAGGTGGCCGGTGCGCTGCACGTGCACCCGCAGACCGTGCGCTACCGGCTGGCGCGGCTGCGGGAGCTGTTCGGCGAGGCGCTCGACGATCCCGACGGGCGCCTGCGTCTCGAGCTCTCGTTGCGCTTTCAGGAGGGCAGTAGGGTCGCATGATGCCGCCAGCTCTCGCAGGACGAAAGATCGCCATCACGGGAGCCTCCTCGGGGATCGGGGAAGCCACTGCCGAAGCACTGGTGGCTGCCGGAGCATCGGTGGCGCTCGGGGCTCGACGCGTAGACCGCATCGAGGCCCTTGCGGAGCGCATCGGCTCAGACGAGGCCAAAGCGGTGGCCATCGAGGTGGACGTGGGCGACGAGGCGCAGGCCCGCAGCTTCGTCGAACAGGCGCAGTCCGAGCTCGGCGGGCTCGATTGCCTGGTCAACAACGCCGGGGTGATGTTGCTCGGGGCCGTGGAGGGCACCGATACGGCCGAGTGGCGGCGCATGGTCGACGTGAACGTGCTCGGGCTCCTCTACTGCACCCACGCCGCCCTGCCGATCCTGCGCGAAGGTGGGGGAGGGGACATCGTGAACGTGTCCTCGGTGGCGGGTCGCCACGCCAACGCCGGCTCGGCCGTCTACAACTTCACGAAGTTCGGCGTGACCGGCTTCTCGGAGGCGCTGCGCCAGGAGGCCCTTCACTCGAAGGTGAGGGTCACGTGCATCGAACCTGGCTTCGTAGCGACCGAGCTGCAGGGCCACAACAACGACACGGTCCAGAAGATGATCGACGATCTGCAGGAGAAGATCGGCGACCTCCTGCAGGCGAGTGACATCGCCAACGCCATCCTCTACGCCGTGTCTCAGCCTCCGCACGTGAGCATCAACGAGGTGCTCGTGCGGCCCACCGGACAGGCTCGCTGAAGCGGATCACGACACAGTTCGGAGACTCGTCGTCGACCGCGCTCCTCACCGCTGCACGAGAAGCTCGGACCTGACGCAAGCCACATACGCCTGTACGTGATAGCGTACGCAGCATGGCAATAGCCGACCTCCCGACGATGCCCGCCGTGGGCCCCCGCATGAAGGCGCTGCGCGACGGGATGGCCCTCTCCCTCAGGGACCTGGCGGACCGGAGCGGCGTTTCGGCGCCCATGCTCTCCCAGGTGGAGCGCGGCGAGACGAGCCCCACCCTGGTCGTGGCCGCCCGCATAGCGAGTGGCCTGGACCTTACCCTCTCCCAGCTGCTGCGCCTCGACGAGGGCAGTGGGGTGACGATCGTGGGCAAGCACGAGCGCCTTCGTGGGGGACCGACCCGCCGCGGGCACTCCTACGAGATCCTCACCCCCGCCGTGCCGGGCCAGCGGGCCGAGGTGGCCGAGCACACCCTCGCTCCCGGCGGCGCCACGGGCGGCCCTGACGACCCGCCGATGCACGAGCCGGGCAGCCGCGAGACCGCCACGGTGACGGCCGGACGCCTGCGGCTTGTGTGCGACGGCCTGCCCCACGATCTGAGCGAGGGCGACGCCGTCACCTTCGACGCCGACCTTCCCCACCGCTTCGAGAACCCAGGCGACACCCCATCCCGCTTCATCGCGGTAATCGCAGCCGGCCTGAGGAGGTCATAGACCGATGCCCGAGAGCCCTGAATCTCTCTTCGACAAGATCTGGAAGGCCCACGAGGTCGCCGAGGGCCTCATCTACATCGACCTCCATCTCGTGCACGAGGTCACGAGCCCCCAGGCCTTCGAGTCGCTGCGCATCGCGGGGCGCGAGGTGCGCCGCCCCGACCGCACCATGGCCACGGCCGACCACAACGTGCCCACCGACGGCTCAAAGGTTGCCGCCCAGATCGCCGACCAGCTGAGCCGCGTGCAGGTGGAGACTCTGGAGACCAACTGCGCGGAGTTCGGCGTGCCCGTGCACTCGATCGGCTCGGCCCGGCAGGGCATCGTCCACGTGATCGGTCCCGAGTTGGGGGTTACCCAGCCTGGGATGACCATCGTGTGCGGGGACTCGCACACCTCCACCCACGGCGCCTTTGGGGCGCTGGCGTTCGGCATAGGCACCAGCGAGGTGGAGCACGTGCTGGCTACGCAGACCCTCCAGCAGCGAAAGCCGCGCTCGATGCGCATCCTCTACTCAGGCGAGCTGGGCTACGGCGTGAGCGCGAAGGACCTCATCCTCCACACCATCGGCCGCATCGGGGTGGCCGGCGGGGTCGGGCACGTGATCGAGTACGCCGGCCCGCCCATCGAGGCGCTCTCCATGGAGGGCCGGATGACGGTGTGCAACATGACGATCGAGGGCGGAGGCCGGGCCGGGATGATCGCCCCCGACGACACGACCTTCGAGTGGGTCGAGGGGCGCGAGGCAGCTCCGGCGACGCTCCCGCTGGACGAGTGGCGAGGGTTGCGCAGCGATGACGGCGCCGAGTTCGACAGCCACGTGGCCATCGACGCGTCGGAGATCTCGCCCCAGGTCACTTGGGGAACTACGCCGGAGATGGTGACCGGCGTGACGTCCGTGGTGCCCGAGCCCGCCGGGGAGGGCGACGAGCGAGCGCTCGAGTACATGGCCCTCGAGGCCGGCACGCCGATGCAGGAAATCTCGCTCGACAGGGTGTTCATCGGCTCTTGCACCAACTCACGGATCGGCGACCTCCGCGAGGCGGCCGAGATCGTGAAGGGCCGTAAGGTGGCCTCCACGCTGAGCGCGATGGTGGTACCGGGGTCGCAGTCGGTGGCCGCGCAGGCCGAGAGCGAGGGGCTCGACGAGGTGTTCCGCGCCGCTGGCTTCGACTGGCGTTCGGCCGGCTGCTCGATGTGCCTGGGCATGAACCCGGACACGCTGTCGCCGGGCGAGCGCTGCGCCTCGACCTCCAACCGCAACTTCGAGGGGCGCCAGGGCCGCGGCGGGCGCACTCACCTCGTGAGCCCGAAGATGGCCGCCGCGGCCGCCATCGAGGGCAAGTTCGTCGACATCAGGGAGTGGTCATGAATCCAGTCAAGAAGATCAAAGGACCGATATCAGTCCTGCGGCGGACCGACGTCGACACTGACCAGATCATCCCCAAGCAGTTCCTGAAACGGGTGGAGCGGTCGGGCTTCGGCGAGTTCCTCTTCTACGACTGGGCGAAGGAGCCGGGCTGGGACCTCGACCCCAACCCGATCCTCGTGACCGGCCGCAACTTCGGTTGCGGCTCCTCGCGCGAGCACGCGCCGTGGGCGCTCGAGGACTACGGGTTCAAGGCGATCGTGGCCCCGTCCTTCGCAGACATCTTCTACTCCAACTGCACGAAGGTCGGCCTGGTGCCGGTACCTCTTGACGAGGAGGATGTGCACGCCCTGATGGAAGCCGTCGAGGCCGAGATCAACCTGGAGGATCAGGTGGTGCGCTTCGACGGCCGCGAGGTTGCCTTCGAGATCGATCCCGAGACCAGGCGGCGCCTGCTCGGCGGGCTGGACGACATCGGCGTGACGCTCCAGTCCGAGGAGGCGATCACGGCGTACGAGGCCGAGCGCGAGCGCAACGGTCCAGTCACCACGAGCCTGTGACCCGCGACTGGGACGCGGCCACCTACGACCGCGTCTCGGCTCCCCAGGTCGAGTGGGCCGGCCCAGTGCTCGACCGGCTGGACCTGCAGGGCAACGAGACGGTGCTGGACGCCGGCTGCGGCAGCGGTCGCGTCACGCGGCTGCTCCTCGACCGCCTACCGCGCGGGAGGGTGATCGCCGTGGACGCAGCGCCCTCGATGGTGGACCTGGCGAGAGAGGCCCTCGGCCACCAGGCTGAAGTACATCTGTTCGAGCTAACCGCGCTGCGACTCGACGAGCCGGTCGACGCGGTGTTCTCGAACGCCGTCTTTCACTGGGTCGGCGATCACGACGCTCTCTTTGCGCGTCTCTTCGCAGCCCTGCGCCCCGGGGGCCGGATGTCGGCCCAGTGCGGTGGGGCCGGGAACGTAGCGCGCTTTCACGAGGCCGCGCGGTGGGTGGGGGCCGAAGAGCCCTTCGCCGAGCATCTCGCGGGGTGGGCCGGGCCCTGGAACTTCGCTGCGGCCGAAGACACGGCGAAACGCCTCCAGGAGGCCGGCTTCACGCAGGTGAGTACCTGGCTCGAGCCCACCCCCGTCGTGCCCGAGTTCTCAGAGGAGTACCTACGCACCGTGTGCCTCGGCCACCACCTCGAGCGCCTCCCCGAGCGCCTGCGTGGCCCCTACGTGCACAGGGTGGCCGAGCGCTGCGGGCAGCCGGTAGAGCTCGACCACGTGCGCCTGAACATGCTCGGCGTGCGGCCTGAGTGAGGCGCCGGCTTACCGCCGACGTGGATATTCGGGCTCGCAGCCTGAAACCCACCCCAACCGACAGGGTGCGGCAGGCGCTGTACGGTTCCGGCCCGTCATGGCACCCCGAATAGTCACCCTCCCCGGCGACGGGATCGGTCCCGAGATCCTGGCTGCAGCGCTCGAGGCGCTCGGTCGCCTGGGTGACTTCACCTACGACGAGCAGCTCATCGGCGGCGCCTCGATCGACGCCAACGGCACCGCCCTCACGGACGAGGTGCTCGAGACCTGCCGCACCTCGGACGCCGTGCTGCTCGCCGCGGTGGGGGGCCCCAAGTGGGACGCCGAGGTGGCGAAGGACCCCGCGTCGCCACGTCCAGAGCAGGGGCTCCTCGGCCTGCGCAAGGGCATGGGCCTGTTCGCCAACCTGCGACCGGTGCGCCCCAGCCCTGCGCTCTTAGACGCCAGCCCGCTCAAGCGCGAGCGCATCGAGGGCACCGATCTTCTCGTGGTGCGAGAGCTCACCGGGGGTATCTACTTCGGCGAGTCTGGTCGCGATGGCGACACCGCCCACGACGACTGCGCCTACAGCGTTCATGAGATCGAGCGGATCGCGCGCGTGGCCTTTCGCAGCGGGCGCTTCAAGGTCACGAGCGTGGACAAGGCCAACGTCATGGAGACGTCGCGCCTCTGGCGGGAGACAGTGACCCGGGTCGGCGCGGAGGAGTTTCCCGAGATCGAGCTCGACCATCTCCTCGTGGACAACGCCGCGATGCAGCTCGTGAGCCGCCCCGCCGACTTTCAGACGATCGTCACCGAGAACCTCTTCGGGGACATCCTCTCCGACGAGGCCGCCATGCTCACCGGCTCGCTCGGAATGCTCCCGAGCGCCTCACTGGGCGAGCCCGGAACGCCTGGCCTCTTCGAGCCCGTGCACGGCTCCGCCCCGGACATCGCCGGCACCGGCAAGGCCAACCCCCTGGCCATGTTCGGCTCGGTGGCGCTCATGCTTCGTCACGGGCTCGGCTCCGAGGAGGCTGCGGTCGGTCTAGAATCCGCGATCGATCGCGCACTCGAGGGCGGCCTACGCACGGCCGACCTCGGCGGCGAGGCCACCACCGAGGACGCCACCCGGGCGGTCCTTTCGAACCTCTGAAGGGAGGGCGCGGAGAGTGAACACCGCCGACTTCATCTGGCTGAACGGAGAGTTCGTCGCCTGGGAGGACGCGAAGGTACACGTGCTCACGCACGCCCTGCACTACGGCACGAGCGTGTTCGAGGGCGAGCGCGCCTACGAGACGGAGAAGGGAACGGCGGTGTTCCGCCACTCCGACCACCTCGACCGCCTCGAGAACTCGGCCAAGCTCTTCTACATGGACCTGCCCTTCTCAAAGGAGCAGATCCGCGAGGCCACGCACGAGCTGATCACCCGCAACGGGCTGCGCTCATGCTACATCCGACCGCTCGTTTGGCGCGGGCACGGGCCGATGGGCCTCGACCCCGAGGACAACCCGGTCGAGGCCATGGTGGCCGCCTGGGAGTGGCCGTCGTTCTTGGGGGAGAAGGCCAAGCGCGAGGGCATCACCGCCAAGGTGTCCTCTTGGCGGCGAATCTCGCCCGAGTCCCTCATCCCCGCTTCCAAGGCGGGCGGGCAGTACCTCAACTCAGTGCTGGCCCGCATCGAGGCCAAGCGCGGCGGCTACGAGGAGGGGATCCTGCTCGACGACAAGGGTCACGTGTGCGAGGGCACGGGCGAGAACGTGTTCGTCGTGAAGGACGGCGTGATCGCCACCCCGCCCCAGACCGCCTCGATCCTCGACGGCATCAGCCGCAAGTCGGTGATGGAGATCGCCCGCGACCTCGGACACACGGTGGTGGAGCGCGACATCGCCCGGGCCGAGCTGGCCCTGGCCGACGAGGTGTTCCTCGTTGGCACCGCGGCCGAGCTGGTGGCCGTCAGCGCCGTGGACGACATCAAGATCGGCCCGCCGGGCGAGGTCACCCTCGAGTTGCAGACTGCCTACGAGGACGCCCTCTGCGGGCGGTCGGCGCGGTACGAGAAGTGGCTCGACTTCGCCCCGGTAACATCAAGGGCGTGAACGCCTTCGTGGTTCAGCGAATTACCGGCGCGGCTGCCCGCTCCTGAAGGTTTCGGCACGACGCCGAATCCTCGCCTCTGAAAACGGGCGGCAGGCGCATCGCCGTAGTTCCCGAACCACACTCTGAGAAAGGCTTCACCAAATGGCCGAGCAGGTTCTCCTCTACGACACCACGCTCCGCGACGGCATGCAGGGCGAGGGCATGTCCCTCTCCGTGGACGAGAAGGTGCGTGTGGCTCACGCCCTCGATGGGCTGGGCGTTCACCTGATCGAAGCCGGCTTTCCCTCCTCGAATCCGAAGGAGGAGGCGCTGTTCGCGATCCTCGCTGGCGAGACCTTCGCTCACGCCGACATCGCCGCCTTCGGGATGACCCGCCGCCGCGACGTTGCGGCCGGCGACGACCCGGGCCTGCGCACGCTCGCAGGCTGCTTCGCCCCGGTGTGCACGCTCGTGGGCAAGACGTGGTCGCTGCACCTCGAAAAGGTCACCCGGGTGGACCCCGAGGAGAACCTGCGAATGATCGAGGACTCGGTCGCGTTCCTCGTGGGTGAGGGAAAGCGCGTGATCTACGACGCCGAGCATTTCTTCGATGCCTACCGCGACGACGACGATTACGCCCTGCGCTGCCTGGTCACGGCCCTGGAGGCCGGAGCCGAGAATGTGACGCTGTGCGATACCAACGGCGCCACTCTGCCCGGGGCCATCGGCGGCGCCACGGCACGGGTTCTGGAGGCGCTCGGGACCGGCGTGCAGGTGGGCATCCACACCCACGACGACGCCGGCTGCGGCGTGGCCAACACGCTCGTGGCCGTGGTGAACGGTGCGCGCCTGGTTCAGGGCACGATGAACGGCTACGGGGAGCGCTGCGGCAACGCCAATCTCACCACAGCCCTCGCCGACCTGCAGCTCAAGCTCGGCTTCGAATGCGTTACGCCCGAGCAGATGGCCCGCCTCACCGAGACCGCGCATCTGGTGGACGAGCTGTGCAACGTCACCCCGAACCCGAACCAGCCCTACGTGGGCGCCAATGCCTTCGCGCACAAGGGAGGCATGCACGTGGCCGGGGTGAACCGGGATGCCCGCACGTTCGAGCACATCGACCCGGCGGACGTGGGCGCGGGCCGGCGGATGCTCGTGTCCGAACTGTCGGGCAAGGGCACGGTGCAGGAGCGGGCGACAAAGACCGGTCTGTCACTCGATGAGGCCGGTGCCTCCAGGGTGGTCGATCGCGTGAAGGACCTCGAGCACCGTGGGTATCACCTCGAGGCGGCCGACGGCTCCTTCGACCTGCTCATTCGCCGCGAGACCGGCGACTACGAGCCGCTGTTTCGGCTCGAGTCCTGGCGGGTGATCGTGGAGAAGCGCGAGACCGGGCGCGTTGAGACAGAGGCCACCATCAAGATCTGGGTGGACGGGGAACGCTACGTACGCACCGCAGAGGGCAACGGCCCGGTGAACGCCCTCGATTGCGCCCTACGCTCCGCGATAGGCGAGACCTACCCACACCTGCACGACATCGAGCTGGTGAACTTCAAGGTGCGGATACTCGACGAGCGAAAGGGCACCGGTGCCGTGACCCGGGTGCTGCTCGACGCCAGCGACGGCCACGAGACCTGGGGCGCGATCGGCGTGTCGGAGAACGTGATCGAGGCCAGCTGGGACGCCCTCGTGGACTCGCTCGAGGCGGGAATGCTCCCGGGGCGGGCGGATCACGTCCGCGGTGGCGTCGCGCCAACGCAGGCGCCCGCGCGGTGACCGAGCGCATCGCGCTCGCCCGGCCGGTGATCGGGGACCGAGAGGAAGAGCTGATGCTGGAGACGCTGCGCTCAGGCCACCTCTCTCTCGGTCCACGGGCGCCTGCCTTCGAGCAGGCCCTAGGCGGCTATATCGGCGCCGACCACGTGTCCGCGGTGTCGAGCGGGACCTCTGCGCTGCACCTCGGCATCCGCGCGGCCGGCGTCGAGGCGGGCGACGAGGTGGTTACCTCCCCCTTCTCCTTTGTGGCCTCGGCCAACTGCCTGCTCTACGAGAACGCGAAGCCGGTGTTCTGCGACATCGACCCCCGCACGTTGAACATCGACCCGGTCGCCGCGGCAGCGGCGGTGGGCGATCGCACCACGGGCCTGCTACCCGTGCACATCTTCGGGTACCCGGCGGACATGCCGGCGCTGGAGGCGCTCGCCAAAGAACGTGATCTATGGATCGTGGAGGACGCCTGCGAGGCCCTCGGCGCTGTGCACGCGGACGGACCGCAGGTAGGCGCCCGGGGCAACCTCGCCACCTTCGGCTTCTATCCGAACAAGCAGCTGACCACCGGAGAGGGGGGTGCCCTTGTGAGCCCCTCCCGGGAGATCAAGGAGCGCGTGGACTCGGAGCGCAACCAGGGCCGCGCGCCCGACATGGGCTGGCTCGACCACGACCGCCTCGGCTTCAACTATCGCTTGTCGGACCTGGCGTGCGCCCTCGGAGTCGCCCAGGTCGAGCGCCTTGACGACATGCTGGCCGGCCGAGCCCGCGTAGCAAGTCTCTACAACCAGGCACTCGAACGCCTGGAGGGGCTCGGGCTGCCCTGCCCCGACGAAGGCGGCGACCGCCGCTCCTGGTTCGTCTACGTGGTGCAGCTGCCGGCTGGGCGAGGCCGCGACGCCACGATCCGGGCGTTGCGCGAGCGGGGTGTGGACTCCAAGCCCTACCTCCCCGCCATCCACCTCATGAGCCTCTACCGCGGGCTCTTCGGCCACCGCGAAGGGCAATTTCCGGTGTGCGAGGGCGTAGCCGAACGCTCACTTGCCCTGCCGTTCCATCCTCAGCTGAGCGAGGGTGAGGTGCAGCGCGTCTCGGAGTCGCTCGAGCGGGTTCTCTTCGGTTAGAGGCGCTTGAGCAGCGAGAGCCCGCCGGGCAGGCCCGCCACGGGTGGCGTGTGCGCGACCTCGTGGAACCCGGCGCGCGCGTAGAGAGCACGCGCGCCGTGGTTGTCGGCCCAGGTGTCGAGCGAGACCGAGTCCATGCCGCCTGCGAGTGCCAGGCGTTCGGCCTCGGCGAGCAGTGCCGTCGCCACGCCGCGGCGGCGTAGGTCAGGTGCGGTGGCGAGCGAGTCCACGTAGAAGGATGTGCGGGGAGGCTCAGGTGCCGTCCTTCCGCTCGCCCGGTAGAGCCACAGCGCCTGCGGCCAGCGCCACGGCGGGATGGCGCGCAGGGTTACCCGGAGGAAGGCGTTGGCCCGAGGCGTCCACTCACCGAACGGCATGGCCGCCATGACGCCGGCCACGCGTCGATCGACCTCCGCCACGGTCACCACGTCCGCGCTCGTGGCCGTGCCCTCGGAGGCAAGGCCCCGCGCCAGGGCCCGCTCGGCGTGCTTGCGGTTGCCGGCGTAGCGGTCAAAGAGGCCCCCCGAGCTCTGGTACAGCAGCGAGGCGGCGCTCGCCGAGTCACTGTCGCGGTAGGCCCGCACCATCGGCTGCACGGCGCCATGCTACGCCGGGCGCGTTTCGCGCTCGACGCGGCCGGGGAACTGCAGGGTGTGGCTCGGGCAGGGCACAGGACCTCGCGCGCGGCGAGGCGCGACCAGCTCTCGCGTCGAAAGGCGCGAGTGCTCGGAGCGCTCGGCTTCCTCGGGCTGCGGCCCTACCGTCCGTGCTCTGGCACCGGGCAATCGAAGCGATCTCGATGGACTTTCGCTTTGAGCTCGAGTACCTGAGCGGCTGGACCGGGTACGCGCTCATCGCAGCCGGCCTGCTGTTCTTCGTCCCGGTCGTGGTGTCCATCGGGCGCCTGCCCAGCAGCCGCCTCTATCCCCGCAGCCGAAACGCCTACTCGGCCTGGGGTGCATGCCTGTACGTACTCGGGTTCGCGATTGCCAGTCAGGTCGCTGCGGTGATGAACCTGCACCCGGTCCCCTAGGCCAGGCGCGCGCCTGGCTATGTCCTCGGTCGGCCGTGTGCAGAGCACTACGGCCTCCCTGCGTCCTCGCCACGCACCCGCCTGAACCTAGGGGTAGCCTGCGCGGGCCATGTCCCGCTTCTCAGAACCCCAGCATCCGCTTTTTAGAGCACTGAACTCGTCGATCTCATTCGACTTTCGCCTGGCTCCGTATGACCTCGAGCAGTCCTTCGCCCACGCCCGGATGCTCGCTCACAGCCAGATCATCTCCCCCGAGGATCTCGCGGAGATCGAGCGTGGCCTGACGCAGATCTGCGCGGAGGTGGACGAGGACACCTTCGAGGTCCACCCGGACGACGAGGACGTACACATGGCCATTGAGCGCCGCCTCACCGAGCTCACCGGTGACGCCGGGGCGCGCCTGCACACGGCGCGTTCGCGCAACGACCAGGTGGCCACCGACGTGGCCATGCTGGTGCGAGCGCATGCGCTCGACGCGCAGGAGCTGGTGAAGGGACTCATGGGCACGGTCGTCGAGCTGGCCGAGCGCCACCTCGACTGGCCCCTGCCCGGCTACACGCACCTTCAGCGCGCCCAGCCCGTGTACCTCTCCCACCACCTATTGGCCTGGTTCTGGAAGTTCCGGCGTGACCTCCAGCGCTTCTCCTTCTGCCTCACCGCAACGGACGACCTCCCCCTCGGCGCCGGGGCGCTCGCAGGCGTGAACTTCGACACCAGCCGGATGTTCGTGGCGCAGGAGCTCGGCTTCGGGGGCATCGCCGAGAACTCGCTCGACGCCGTGTCCAACCGCGACTTCGTGCTCGACTACCTCTCGGCGGCCGCGACCTGCTCGACCCATCTCTCGCAACTCGGGGCCGAAATCGTGCTCTGGTCGAGCGAGGAGTTCGGCTTCTGCGAGGTGGCCGACGCGTTCGCCTCCGGCTCGAGCCTCATGCCCCAGAAGAAGAACCCCGACGCCGCCGAGCTGCTGCGCGCGAAGGCGCCGAGGGTGGCCGGACGCCTGGCCACCGTGCACGGCGTGCTCCATGGACTGCCACTCACCTACAACAAAGATCTTCAGGAGGACAAGGAACAGCTCTTCGACGCCATCGACACCATCGAGCTGTGCCTGGCGGTGGCCACGGGCATGCTCGAGTCGATCACCTTCGACCAAGAGCGGATGGCAACGGCTGCGGCCGACCAGGCCCTGGCCGCCACCGACGTTGCCGATCTGCTCGTAAAGCGAGGCGTGCCCTTTCGCCATGCCCACGCAACCGTCGGCGGACTCGTGCGCGGCGCGCTCGACCGGGGCAAGCAGCTTTCGGAGCTCACCGAGGAAGAGCTGGAGGAGTTGGCTCCCGCCCTTGGGGACGAGTACTTCGAGCTCCTGCGTGGCCAGGGCTGGCTCGAGTCCAAGGTGTCCGAGGGCGGCACAGCGCTCGCCCGTGTTCGCGAACAGCTCGCTCAGGCCCGGCACATCCTCGGGGACGACACTGCCGTCTAGATGACGGTAGGACCAGACGAGGCCGCCTTCTACGCACGGCCGGTCCTCGAGGTGGCCCCTGACCTCGTGGGGTGCCTCCTGGGCCACCGCGAGACCGTCGGGCGCATCGTCGAGACCGAGGCCTACCACGTCTCAGAACCGGCGTGCCACGCGTACGTGGGGCTCACGCTGCGCACCGAGGTGCTCCACGGGCCTCCGGGCACGGCATACGTGTACCGCTCATACGGAATACACGCCCTGGTGAACGCGGTCTGCGAGGACGACGGAGTGGGCGCTGCGGTGCTCATCCGCGCCCTCGAGCCGCTGGAGGGCCTGGACACGATGCGCGCCCGGCGCGGGCAGCAACGCCCCGAGGATCTCTGCTCAGGTCCCGGCAAGCTCACGCAGGCGCTCGGCATCGGACTCGAGCTCAACCGGACGCTCCTGGGTCAGGAGATCGAGGTGCTCCCACGGCCGGTCGATATCGCGGCGCCTGACATCGTGACCGGCCCGCGCGTGGGCATCACGAAGGCGGTCGAGCTGCCCTGGCGCTTCTGCGACGCCGCGAGCCGCTGCGTCTCTCGCCCGCTGCCGCCGGCGATGAAAGCGGCCTGAGCTCTCGCTACTCGGGTGCGGCTCCGCCCCCGGCGCCTCCTGGGGCGGGAGACGGAGCGGGCGCCGGCACTGGGGCCGGCTTCGGGGCGGGAGCGGGCTCAGGGGCGGGGGTCGGAGCGGGCGCCGGGGCCTCCTCCGAGAGGCCGGGCTCGACGGGCTCCACAGACTCGGTGGGTGCCGCCCCGGGATCAACTGGTTCGACCGGCGTGACGGACTCGAGAGGCGCGAGGTCCTCGGTCTCCTCGCCCGACTCTCCGTCAGTCGCGTCGCGCTCGAGCTCGCGGCGCTCGCGCACCTCGATCCACGAACGCATCAGGTCGCCCCAGATCTCCGCCGGGTAGGTGCCGCCGGCCACCGGTCCACCGGCGTACTCGGACTCCATCGGCTGGATGCTGTCCGGGTATCCGACCCACACGGCTACGGTCAGCTCCTCGTTGAACCCGGCGAACCAGGCGTCCCCGTAGTTCTCGGTCGTGCCGGTCTTGCCGGCGGCGAACTCGCCGATCTGCGCCGCCTCGCCGGTGCCCCCGAGCACCACCCCGGCGAGGAGCTGGTGCGCCGACTCGCCGGCAGCGTCGGAGAAGACCCGCTCCTTGGTTCTCCTGTTCTTCTCGTCTTGCCCACCGCCGGAGACCTTCTCGAGGGCCACGGGGCCTCCCTTCGAGGAGGCCAGCGAGCCTGAGACCTTCACGCCCTTGTTGGCGATCGTGGAGTACGCGTAGGCCAGCTCAAGTGGCGTGACGCCCTGCTTGAGTCCGCCGAGCGTCATCGCGGGGTTGGTCGAGATCTTGGTCCGCACGCCCATTCGGTTGGCCAGCCCGGCGATCCGCTTCGTGCCCACGTCGAGGCCCAGTTCGGCGTACACCGAGTTGTCGGAGGTGGCGGTGGCCGAGCGCAGGGTGGCCACGCCGGCGTAGGAGTCCTCGTAATTGTTCACCTCGAACTTCCTGCCGGGCGGGCCGAGCACCTTGGGCTGCGAGGCGAAGGTGGCGTCGGGGCTCACCCCGTCCTCGAGCGCGCGGATGAGCGTGAAGGGCTTGAACGCTGAGCCGGGCTGGCGGTGACCGTTGGTGGCGAGGTTGAAGGGCAGGCTCTCGAAGTCCGAGCCGCCGACCATCGCTTTCACCTCACCGGTGTCGTTCTCGATGGCCACGAGTGAGGCGCTAGGCCCGACGCCGCTCAGACGGCCGGCGATCGCCTGCTCGGCCGCGACCTGCAGCTCGGGATCGAGCGTGGTCTTCACTTTGAGTCCACCGCTGAAGACCGCGGGCGCGGTGTAGCGGTCCACGAGCTGCTGGGTCAGCCAGGAGGTGAAGTAGGGCTGCTCGGAGTCGGGCTGGGGGGGATCGATCTCGTTCTCGCCGGGCGGCGTTTCGGCGACGGCGTCGTCGTACTCGCTCTGGGTGATGAACTCCTGCTCGAGCATGCGCAGGAGCACGAGATCGCGGCGTGCTTTTGCGTCCCTTGGGTTCTGCACCGGGTCGTAGAGGCTCGGCGACGCGATCATGCCCGCCAGCAGGGCGGCCTCGGCCGGAGAGGTGTCCCGCGCGGCGCGCGTATCGAGGTCATCGTCCGCGTCAGGGTCCTGGAGCTCACCCCCCGGAGTAGGCGTGGTGGAGGCCGTGGTGTCGGGATTGTCCTCGCCGAAGTACGTGCGCTTGGCGGCTTCGATGCCGTACGCGCCGTTTCCGAAGTAGATGCTGTTGAGGTACTGGGTGAGCACCTTCTCCTTGGTCCATTGGCGCTCGAGGTGGTAGGCCAGGGCGGACTCCCGCAGCTTCTGAAAGACCGACCGGTTGCCCTGGGCCGCAAGGGCGTTCTTCACGAACTGCTGGGTGATGGTCGAGCCGCCCTGGGCCGCTCTGCGCTTGAGAACGTCCTGGTAGAGGGCGCGGCCGATGCCCCGGTAGTCCACGCCCTCGTGCTCGTAGAAGCGGCGGTCCTCGATGGCGATCACGGCGTTGCGGATGTTGGGCGAGATGTCCTTCGCCCCGATCAAGATGCGGTTGTTGTTGCCGGTGAGCTTGGCCAGCTCTTCAGCCTTGCCGTCACCGTCCGTGTCCATCGTCTGGACCACCGAGTTCTTCGCCGACTTGTACTCCGCCTTGTTCTCGAGCTGGGGCAGGTCGCTGGCGACCGCCATCATCATCCCGAACACCGTCGACACCATGGCGAGCACCGAGAGGCCCGCCAGGATCAGTGCGAGGCGCAGCTTCTTGAGCTTGG
Organism: Thermoleophilaceae bacterium; assembly: GCA_037721005.1. GTDB lineage: Bacteria > Actinomycetota > Thermoleophilia > Solirubrobacterales > Thermoleophilaceae > JAAYBF01. The sequence continues at coordinate 16,562 of JBBJNU010000014.1, forward strand.
GCTTTGCCGCGGGTGGGCCGCCGTTGGGCCCGGACGCATCCGCGCGCGGGACGTGCGAAGTCGGGATTTTCGGCGGTGCGTGCATGGCAAGAGCCCTGACGGGGCGGACGGGCGGTGTCGTGGCGCAGCGGGCGGCAACGGCTTCAAGCCCGGCTGACGACCGGCGGCAGTCTAGCATCGACCACATGACGGAACCCCGGGCAGATCCCGCCTCCGCCGCCAGGTTTCTCACCCGGAATGCGGTCGAAGCGCTGCCCGCGGGAGCGCTGGAGCGCCAGCTCTCAGAGGGCCGGCCGCTGCGGGTTAAACTGGGGATCGACCCGACGGCTCCGGACATCCACCTCGGGCACACCGTCGTCCTTCGCAAGCTGCGCGAGTTCCAGGATCTCGGGCACACCGTCGTGCTGATCGTGGGGGATTACACGGCCCGGGTGGGGGATCCCTCCGGACGGTCCTCCGTGCGGCCCGTGCTGTCGGGCGAGCAGATCGACGCCAACGCCGAGACCTTTCGCAGCCAGGCCACGAAGGTTCTGGATCCCCAGCGCACCGAGACGCGCATGAACGGCGAATGGCTCGACATGGGTATGGACGAGCTCTTTCGCCTCACGCGGACCTCGACGGTGGCCCAGCTGCTCGAACGCGACGACTTCGCCAAGCGCTACGCCGCCAACGAGCCGATCTCGATCCTCGAGCTGCTCTACCCCCTGCTGCAGGGCTACGACTCGGTGGCCGTGCGGGCCGATGTCGAGCTGGGCGGCACCGACCAGAAGTTCAACCTCCTGCTCGGCCGCGACATCCAGGGCGCCTATGGAGTGCCGCCCCAGTCGGTCCTCACCATGCCGATCCTCCCGGGCATCGACGGTGTGCAGCGCATGTCGAAGTCACTGGGCAACTACGTCGGGGTGACCGACGCGCCGGCCGACATGTTCGGAAAGCTGATGCGGGTCCCCGACTCGGCGATGGGCACCTACTACGAGTTGCTGCTCGACAGCGAACCTGACCCTTCGCAGCCCCCGGTGCAGTCCAAGCGGCGCATGGCCTCGGAGCTGACCGCCCAGTTTCACGGCCCCGCCGCTGCCCAGGCGGCCGAGGCCGGTTTCGATCGCCTGCACGTACGCCACGAAGTGCCGGAGGAGGTCGAGGAGTTGGTCGTGGAAGCCGCAGACGGCAAGATTCACCTGCCGGCGCTCCTCAGCGCCGCTTTTGGGGTCTCCTCCTCGGAGGGGAGGCGCCTGTTGGCCCAGGGCGGCGTGAAGGTCGACGGCGAACCGGTGGTCGCGGACGCGCTCGACATGCCGGCCGAGGAGCTCGACGGCACCGTGGTCCAGGCCGGCAAGCGCCGCTTTCGGCGGATCCGCCTGAGCTGAGCTATACTGCCCGGTTCGCAGCTTGGGGTGGCATCACCGCCCCGACGGTGCAGCGGTCTTTGAAAACTCAACAGCATGTGCGACTGAGAGCCTTTTGGGGTTCAAAAGATTCGGCATCCGTGCCAAATCTTTCCCGAGCTCGAAGGTCGCGTCCAGGTTCGACCTTCCACGCACGGTTCGCCGTGGGGTGGAGGGCTTAACTGAGTAAGTAGAAGAAACCCGTCGATCCGCGGGCCGGCACAAGGTGTACGTTCGTCGGCCCATACATTCGGAATCGACAGCTTTCCTGAGACAGTGAAAACCTGGCTGCCCTCGGGTAGCCAGGATTGACACGCAAGTCTTTCACGGAGAGTTTGATCCTGGCTCAGGACGAACGCTGGCG
>JBBJNU010000137.1:0-5171 GCA_037721005.1 Thermoleophilaceae bacterium
CCGACGTGTACCTGACGCTCAACCACTCGCCGGATCGCGTGCTCGCCCGCACGCGCTCGGGCACGCTGCGCCTGCGCGATGACGAGCAGCGCGGGTTGGCTTTCGAGGCCGACCTCGGCGACGGCCCGACCGCCCAGGACGTGCGCGACATGGTCCGCAGGGGCGACCTCTCGGGCGCTTCGTTCCGGTTCCAGGTGGCGCCCGGCGGCGACCGCTGGGAGGGCGAGAAGCGCACCCTGACCCGGATCGGCGAGCTGATCGACCTCAGCTTGGCGACGACACCCGCCTATGACGGCCCCGCCGTCGAGCTGCGAACCCGACCCGAGCCCACCATCGAGAACACGTCCGCTGCCGCGGACGCCACCACCACGGCCGCTCAGCGGCAGGAGGACACGAACATGCCCGACACCGAGACCCGAGACGAGACCACCACCACCGAGCAGCGCGACGGCACCCCCAGCGGCGGGCTGCCCGTGGAGGACCGCGCCGGCACCCCGAGCGGTTCGCTCGTACGGGCGTTCGCTGCCGAGGGCTGGCCGCGCGAGCCCGCGACGATCGGCTGGGACGAGTTCCGCACCGCGTCCTTCGCGGGGACGGTCGACACGCTCTCGCCGCTGCGAAACCAGGGGGTAGGGCTCGGCTCCGATCTGCGTTACGCCTTCCCGGCGTTCCCCCAGGTCGCGGTCGAGGCCGACGTGACGAGCGTGCAGGTGCTGCGCCAGTCCTCGCGCACGCTCCCCGCCGCCGCCGCCGTGATCCGCAACATCGACGCCGTGACCGCGAAGCCCGAAGTGGCGACCGCCACCGAGGTCGTCACCGTGGCGCTGAAGCAGGTCGCGGCGATCGAGACGCTGATTCCGAACTACCTGCTCGAGCAGGACGCGATCGAGCCGCTGATCCAGACCGACCTGAGGCTGGCGCTGAACGAGGGCCTCGACAAACTGATCCTCGACGCCGTGGGCGCGTCCGGGTTCCAGGCGCCGGGCACCGACCCGCTGCTCATCAGCATTCGCAAGGCCATGACCGCCATCCAGGCCGCGGGCTACAACCCGGACACGCTGATCCTCACCCCGCAGAATGCGGAGGCGCTCGACACGCTGCGCGCCACGGCCACGGCCGGCGAGGAGTTCTACGTCTTCGAGCCGGCGGGACTGGCGCCGCGGTCGATCTACGGGCTCGGGGTGCGGATCAGCAAGACCGTTGCCGCCCCCGTGGTCGCCGACTCGCGGGCGCTCGGCAAGCTCTACGTGAGCCCGGTCCAACTCGCCCGATTCGAGGCCGACGCCGGCACCACGAACCGCTCGAACGTCCGCCTGGAGGGCCACGCCGCGTTCGGCGTCGAGCGCCAGGGCGCCGCGATCAGGATCGCCGCGGCGTGAGGCGCCACAAGGACAAGGACGAGGACGAGAAGCCCGCCAAGCGCAAGGAGGGCGAGCGCAAGGAGAAGCCTCCGACGGGCACGCCCCCCGCGGTCGCCGCCCGCCTGCTCGCCCGCCGCCGCTAGATCGGCCCCCCCCTTGCCCTAGCCGCTACTTCGGTTCGCGGTAATGGGCGACCTCGCACCGGGTGCGCCTTGGTCAAAGCCACGCACTCTGAAAGGTCGCCCGGGCTCGTAGCCGGCACGTCGCGCCGAAGCTCGGGGCGGGCGTGCCGGCGTTGACTTCCACCGTCTTAGCCGTCCCTTAGACTGCGTCGCGGTCGGTCCCACACCACCGTCCGAACATGCCTTCGAGGGCCGCTCTATGGGCGGTCCTCGTCGTTCTGGAGTTTTTCCCCCGCCACGGTGAGTAAGTTTCCTCCCGCATGCTTCGAGACCATGGGACCACCAGATGCCAGACCAGCGCGAGCTGACCTCCGCATCCGAGCAGCAGGCCGCATGGGACGCGGACGATGCCGCCTTCCAAGAGATCTGCGGGCAGCTGCCTGACGGCGAACGCCACCGCCAGCTAGACCGCCAACTCAATCCCGACCGCGACCCCTGCGGGTCGAAGCCATGGCAGCGGGCGCGGACCCTGGGCAGGCGCGTTCGTGAGCATCGCCCGGCCCCCGCACGAGTCGCGACACCGCGGCTCCGTGTGGCTCGCCCCCGTGGTGCCGGCCGCCCTCGTGCTCGGGCCACCGCTCGGGCATCGGGCGACAGCGGCGACTCAGGCTCTAGCGAGGGTGGTGGGGACGAACCCCCTCCACCCGTCCTCTACCTAGTCCACCCGCGCCTCGGGCGGGTCAGTGGTGCGCTCGCGCGCCACCTTCGGAGGATCGGCGCATGAGCCCGTCGGCGTCCGCTCAGGACGTGCTAGAGCACCTTGAGGCCGAAGGCGTGGCCCAGGTGCAGATACCGCGCCGACTCACGCCGGGCGAGCTGGCAGCCGCACTTATCGCCGCTGGCAGCGTCGCCACCGAGGTCGGCGATGCAAGGCCCGACGATCTCTACATGGCCGTCGTCAGGGGGTCGCGCGTCCGCAAGGCGACCGCGGAATGGGTCTGGATCTTCTGGACCGAGCAGGGCGCCCAGGCGATCGAGGACGCCACCAGGCGGGAGCTGGAGCTATGACCGGCCCCGACTTCGACGCCCCCGACTTCGACTTCGACGCCCTCGTGCAGGACATCCTCGCGCAGTTCCCATCTGAAGCCCCGGATGGCCCGTCCCCCATTGTTACGGCCCGCCGTGACAATCGCAGGCAGCGGCCGAAGGGGTACTACGACTGGCGCCCGCAGCAGCCGGCCAGGGTGCTGATCGACCAGGTGCGCGACGTGCTCGATGAGTACGCCGACCACCTCCCCCTGACCGTCCGGCAGATCTTCTACCGGCTCGTGGCGAGCGTCGGTTACCCCAAAGATGAGAACGCCTACGAGCGCCTGAGCGACAAGCTGGCGAAGGCGAGGCGGGCGCGGATGATCCCCTTCGACGCGATCCGCGATGACGGCGTGGTCACGATCGAGAACCGTACCTACGGCGGCATCGAGGACTTCCACGACGAGAGCGCTATTCGTGCCCGCCGTTACCGTCGCGACCGCCAGGAGGGGCAGCCGGTGCGGCTGGAGCTCTGGTGCGAGGCCGCCGGGATGCTGGGCCAGCTCGACCGGGTGGCCGCGCCCTACTCCGTGAAGGTGTACTCGGCCGGCGGCTTCGGCTCCCTGACCGCGAACTACGAGATCGCCGAGCGGGCGCTCGACCGGCTCGTGCCGACCGTGCTGCTCCATGTTGGCGACTTCGACCCTTCGGGCGAGTCGATCTTCAAGGCGATGGCCGAAGACGCCGCGGCGTTCGTGGAGGCCGACCGGGTTGTCCAGACGCTCCACATCGAGCCGGTGCGCGTCGCCCTCACCGCCGAGCAGGTGCAGGCCCACGGTCTGCCCACCACCCCGCCGAAGAAGTCCGACGGCCGCTCGAAGGGTTGGCAGGGCGGGACATGCCAGCTCGAAGCGCTCGCACCCGACCAGATCGCCGCGATTGTCCGCGAGGCGATCGAGCGCCGGATCGACCCGTCGGTCTATGAGCACGTGCTCGCCGAGGAGCGCAACGATCGGGCGGAACTGCTCGCGCTTCCACCAGGGGACGAGGCATGAGACTCGATCAGCGCGACCCGTCCCCGGTCGCCGTCGAGAAGGGCATCGGCGCCCTGGTCGCCGGCCTCAATGCTCGCAACCCAGGCCGGCGCTGGCGCGTTGCCTCACCACCGGATGGGATCGAACGGACCAGAGCGGTGGGGACCGGCGACCTCGATCGCACGCGGATCGTCGGACCAGACGATCAGGGTCCGGTCGGCAACATCGGCACCACGCGGCCGGCGACGGACAAAGACGTGGCGGATCATGCCGCCAAGGAGGTCGCGTAGACCCTCGTGTCCAAGATCATCGACATCTTGCGCGACGGCCACCAGGCGGCTGCTGGCGTGGGCATCGTCCCGCGTGGCCCGCTTGCGGTCTCGGTCATCGGCACGCGCTTCGAGGGCCTGTTGCCATCCGTGCTCTCCGAGGAGACGGCGGGCGCCCAAGTCCGCGGCGAAGGCGTCGAGCTCGGCCTCGGCGTCGCTGGCCTCCCGTTCGAGCATGGCCAGGTCCACCCCGGCGTCCGCGGCCTCCAGTTCGAGCCCGTGAAGGTGATCTCGGACTACACGGAGAACGTGATCGTCCAAACGTTCGGTGACGATCACCGAGGCGCCCGAGCACCCCTTGGTCTTCGCGCGGCTGCATCGGTAGACGCGGGTAGCGCGGTCGGCGCCGCCGTGATTGAAACCGCTCATCGAGTAGCGGCAACAGGAGCACCGCACGAGCCCGGACAGCAGGAAGGGGCTGCCGTTGTTACGCCGCTGGCGCCCAGGCGCTTTCTGGGCAGCCTGGAAGGTCTCAGGGTCGGTCAGGGGCTCGTGTCCCTCCCGGTTGACGAGATCCCCATAGTGGACCTCTCCGAGATAGACCCGGTTACCGAGCCAGCGACGGATCTCCGAGGACTGCCACGGCATGCCGCTGTCGCGCGGGGCCATCGTCGTCATGTACCGGGCAAGCTCGGCGTCCGACCGCTCCGAACCTGCCCGCTTGAACAGCTTGGTCATCGCCGGCCCATAGACCGGATGGGGCACCAGAGGTTGGGAGGGCTCGCGTTGGTAGCCGACCGGCGTGGGGCCGATATGGACACCGCGCGCCACCGCTCGACTCTTGGCCGTTCGCCAGGCCGCCTTGGCTTGGTCGAGGAACAGCTCCGCGTTGGCAAGGAAGCTCGTCATCATGTACTTGCCCTCGGGGGTGCGCGGGTCGATCCGCTCGTGGCAGGAGGCGAAGACCTGATCGCGCTCCACGATCTCGCGGACGATCGAGGCGCCATCGGCCACCGAGCGAGCGAAGCGGTCGATCTTCATCACCACGATCCCGTCCGTCTGCCCGACGCGCAGGCGCTCCAAGACAGCCTGAAAGCCCGGCCGCTCGATGTTGCCCCCGGTGAAGTCCTGATCGTCGTGCCAGGCGACGATCTCTCCGCCCAGCTCGCGGGCGTAGCTCTCGATGGCTTCCTCCTGGACGTGAGGCGAGATGTAGCCTTCACCGGAGCGCCCGCCTACGCGGGACACCCGCTTGTAGCCATCGAGCCGGAGGGCCATAGCCGAAGTATATGTCCATTTCAACGAATCAGTTCAAGAACGGCTCCCACATCGAGGTCGAGGGCGTCGTCTTCAAGG
>JBBJNU010000015.1:0-18222 GCA_037721005.1 Thermoleophilaceae bacterium
CTAGGACGCCGCCCTCTCACGGCGGAAACCGGGGTTCGAATCCCCGTGGCGGTACCTACGAAAGCCCTGCAAGCCGCCCGCTTTCAAGCTTCCAGGGGCACTCAAGGGGGACACTGAGGGGGACTCTCCCTCAGACCTTCTCTCACCCCTCGCACCCGACCGCCGGACCCGCCCTTCGCTAGCCGGCGCACGCCCCGTAGCCGGGGTGGCGACCGTGGACGGCGACAGCCGCGGCGCCCAGGCAACTGCGGCCGGCCCCACCTGACGCGTAGGGGCCGGGGGACTTGTAGCCCGTGTGAAGGCCGTGTGGAGGTAGCCGGCGCGATAGGCCGGTGACACAACGCGGCGGCTGGACGGGTGACCAGGCCGAGCACTGCGAACGAGCCGGACCGAACGGCAAGGCGTGGCGCGAGGTCTATCTCCCAACAAAGGGGATAGACCTCGCCTGCCCCGAGACCGAAGCCGCCCGGCAGGGAGAGAGGGAACGAACATGAAGACGACGGCGAAGCAGAAGCGAGCAGCGAACCGGAAGCGCCAGCGCATCGAGCGTCAGGCGAGAGCGAGCAGCGCGAGGGTGCAGACCGCCGATGCCACCGACCCGGCGATGGTCTATTGGGCCACGCCGAAGGTCTGGTCACGCCGCTGCGATGCGTGCGGCTGCAAGGGCTCGGAGGTCTATCGCCACTGCGACCAGTCCTCGCTCTGCGGAGTGTGCGGGGAGCGGCTGGGCGCTGAGGTCCGCGAGTCGAAGGCGGCCCGGAGAGCGACCGGGCGCGCGGGTAGGTTGGCCCGATGAGCGAGCAGAACACGGCCGAGCAGTGGGCACGGATCGAGGACTACCGGGACCAGCTCCAGGCGCAGCTCGACCGGCTCGACGCCTTCGAGAACCTGGACCCGGCCAACCGTGACGGTGCGGAGCGTGCCCGGCTGGACGCTGCGATAGAGGCAGCCGATGAGCAGTGTGAGGCCGCCGAGCGGGCTTTCCACCGGGAGGGTGGCGACTCGGAGATGGTGCGCGAGCTGGAGATGCGGCCATTCGAGCGGGCGCTGATCGTGGCCGACGTGTTCCGCGATCCCGAGGGTGAGCAATGAGCACCCCCGAAGGCTTCGAGGGCGTCGACGTGGACGAGGCGACGGTGGAGGTGATCCGAGCCAATGACGCCGAGGTCAAGCGGCTCAGCTCCGAGCTGGCGAAGGGCGGCACGGATGCCGAGCAGGTCCGGCTCGCCGCCGAGCTGGTCAATGCGAGCAGGCGGCAGGAAGGCGTGCTCTCCGAAGTGCCCGGCCTCGAAACTCGCGGCCGGGCCCTGGGCGAGACACGCGCGGAGCTAGAGCGCTCCTACGACCTCTAGTTACGACGCGCCGTTGGCAGCGCGGGCTACGATGGCAACACCCTTTAGCGAGCAGGGTGTTCTAGGCGCGCTACTGAAGCGACCAGGGTTTCGGCCGAGAAGAGCCGCATGAGCATCGGGCGCGGGGTAGCTCTAACCACGACAACGCGGGGAGTGCCAGGTGGGTTTCAGCGACAACATGAAGAAGCTCGGCGCCGAGCAGCAGATGCAGAAGGCTGGCGGCCACGAGAAGCGCGCCGACAAGATGGCGAAGAAGCATCTCCGCGGTGGCCGCCGTGGTCGAAAAGCCGAAGCTCGCGCGACGGCTGCATACCGCAAGGCAGACCGCATCAGCAACCAGCCGTCGCCGGGTGAGTCTCTGCAGCCGCAGGACCGAAACGCAGAGCCGGCCACGGTCGGCCGCAGGCGCGAGGGTCAAGCTTCGCCCGAGACTGCCGAAGAGCGCGCGTCCGCGGCGCTGGATCCGTTTCTTGTGCCACAGCCTCCGCGGAAACGGAGCGATCCGCCCGAGTCCGGGTCGCCTTGGAGAAGCCGTCTGGGGCTGCGGGTTTCCCGGCGGGCGTTGGAATTTCCGATCGATGACGTCGACAACCGCACGGAGGTGCGCAGGCGAGACGCGCTCTTTCGCCGAGGGCTGGCGCTCGCGGACCTGGTGGCGGCCGCATTGGCGCTCTGGGTGGGTGTCGAGCTGCTCGGCGACGACTCGCTGCGTCCGATCACCTTGCTGGCTGTCCCGATGATCCTGCTCGTCGGCAAGATCGGCGGGCTCTACGACCGCGATGAGCTGCTGGTCAAGAAGACGACGATCGACGAGGCACCGCACCTGTTTCAGGTCGCGACGCTGTACGCATTCGTCATCTACCTCCTGGACGGGCGGGTGGTCGACGGAAGTCTTGGGACCCAGCAGGTGCTCGTCCTGTGGGGCGCCCTGTTCGTCTTCACGGTCCTGGGGCGGTACGCCGCTCGCGGGATCGTGCGGCGGTGCACTCCCAGCGAGCGGTGCCTCTTCGTGGGCAGCGAGTGCTCCTTTCAGCGGCTGAGCGAGAAGTTCGCCAACAGCGGGAGCTCAGCGGTCGTGGTGGGGCGCATGTCCTTGGAGGCCGCTCCGACCGACACGGCCGAAAGCGGCCCAGCGCGTCTGCGCCGGCTGACCGAGGAGCTCAACGTGCACCGAGTGGTGATCGAGCCGAGCGAATCCCTCCCGCAGGTGACGCTCGACTTCGTGCGCGAGGCCAAGGCGACGGGCGTGCGCGTCAGCGTGCTGCCGCGGATCCTCGAGGTGGTGGGCAGCGCGATGGTGATGGATGACGTCGACGGCCTCACGCTGCTCGGCCTGCGCCGCCTCGGCCTGTCGCGCTCATCGCTCGCGCTAAAGCGGTCCTTCGACTTCGCCGGCGCCCTGGCGGGCCTCGTCGTGCTCTCGCCGTTGCTGGCTCTGGTGGCGGTGGTGGTCAAGCTCGACACTCGCGGGTCAGTGCTCTTCAAGCAGGCGCGCGTGGGCCGCGACGGCGAGCTGTTCGATATCTGGAAGTTTCGCACCATGGTGCCTCGGGCCGACGGCATGAAGGCCGGGCTGCGTGCCGGCAACGAGGCCGGGCAGGGATTCTTCAAGATCGCTGACGATCCGCGTGTCACGACCTCCGGACGCTGGTTGCGGCGCCCGTGCCTCGACGAGCTGCCACAGCTGCTCAACGTGCTGCGTGGCGAGATGAGCCTCGTCGGCCCCCGGCCGCTGGTCGCCGACGAGGATGTCCTGGTGACCGGCCTGGACCGCCGCCGCCTGCACCTCAAGCCCGGGATGACCGGCCACTGGCAGATTCTCGGCTCGTCGCGGATCCCGCTCGCGGAGATGGTCAAGCTCGACTACCTCTACGTCGCAGGGTGGTCGCTCTGGGCCGATGTGAAGATTCTCGTGCGCACCGTGCCGTACGTACTGGCGGGCCGGGGCATATAGGTTCGTGCCCCGACTCCCGATCGCGAAGCCATGCCCGCTGCCATCGTAACGGGCTCGGGGGGCCTGATCGGCTCGGAAGCGGTGTCGCACCTGGTGCAGACCGGGTTCGATGTATTCGGGGTGGAGAACGACATGCGCGCCACCTTCTTCGGTCCAGATGCCTCTACTGCGGGAACTACGCGGCGCCTCGTCGAGACCTTTCCCGAGTTCCAGACGGAGGATCTCGATGTCCGGGATCGAGAGGGCATAGAGAGGCTCGTCGCGGCTCATGCCGCCGACCTCGAGTTGGTGGTGCACGCGGCCGCACAGCCATCTCATGATTGGGCGGCGAGCGACCCGCACACGGACTTCGCGGTGAACGCCACCGGCACCCTGAACCTGCTGCAGGCGGTGCGTGATCACCGGCCTGAGGCAACCTTCGTCTTCATGTCGACGAACAAGGTCTACGGTGACCGCCCGAACGACTTGCCACTACAGGACATGGGGGCGCGCCTGGATCTCCCCGAGGCGCACCCCTGGCACGACGGGATCGACCCCTCGATGCCGATCGACACTTGCATGCACTCCCTGTTTGGCGTCTCCAAGGTGGCCGCCGACCTGATGGTGCAGGAGTACGGGCGTTACTTCGACATGCCCACCGTCTGCTTTCGCGGCGGGTGTTTCACGGGACCCAGTCACGCCGGGGCGCAGTTACACGGTTTCCTCTCGTATCTGATGCGGTGCACCGTCACGGGCGAGCACTACACCGTTTGCGGGTATGACGGCAAGCAGGTACGCGACAACATTCACTCAGGCGATGTCGTGACGGCGATCGAGGCATTTCACCGCGCGCCCCGGTCGGCGGCCGTCTACAACCTGGGTGGTGGTCGCCAGTGCTCGTGCTCGATGCGCGAGGCAATCGATGCATGCGAACAGATCGCCGATCGGCAGCTGAACTGGTCGGTCATCAATCAGGCGCGGAGGGGCGACCATCGCTGGTGGATCTCGGACCTCTCGGGGTTCGAGCGCGACTATCCGGACTGGTCCCTGCACTATGACCTCGAGACGACGTTGAGGGAGATACACGACTCCAACGTGGAGCAGTGGCGGCCGGCGCAGGGAAAAGTGCTCTCCTAGCTAAGGCTTCCTGAGCGCCAGCCCGCAGCAGTTGCGGGCGCCACCTCCTCGAGCACCGCCTCGAAGCGCTCTGCAACGCTCGTAGGTGCAAAATGCGCGCGCGCGTACTCGAATCCGGCCTTGCTCGCCCGATCGAGGCTGACGGGGTCCTGCAGGAGCTCGGCCGCCTTTGAGGCGAACTGCGCCGGGTGCCGAGCGTCGGTCACCCAACCGGCCCCGGATTCCTCCACGATCCGTGCCGTCTCGGACCCGAGCCGGACCGATGCGATCACCGGCAGGCCGTAGGCCATGTAGTTCATGAGCTTTGAGGGTAGGTTGAACTCGAGCACGTCGGCCCGCTGGCTGACGAGCCCGAGCGAGGCGGCCCGCAGGTCTGGCTCGAGCTCTTCGCCATAGAGGACGCCTCGCATCTCCACCCGCCCGCTGCCGACCCTCTTCCTGACCTCTTCGGCGGCCACACCGGTCCCGGCGATGACCAGGCGGGCTCCAAGCTCAGCCAGGCTCGAATCGAGCTGGAAGGCGTCAACGATCCGGTCGAGCGCTTGGGAGTGGCCGATGTTCCCCATCGCGAGGATGCGTGGCGGGGCCTCCGGGGACGCGGCCACCTGGTTGCGCGCCGTGGGGTCGCGGGTCGATGGATTGAGGATGCGGACGATCTTCTCCTCCGCCACTCCCTTGCTCAAGAGGTCCGAGCGAAATGCCCCCGAGATGACGACGATACGGCTGGCCGAGGCATAGGTCGCGCGTTCGAAGCGCTGCGCCGCAGCAAGGACCCTTCCACCGAGGAGACCAGTCGTCGCGGCCGCGTCGGTGACTATGTCCTGCAGCCACATCACCCAGGGCATGCGGCGCGCCCGGGCCATCGCCATCGCGGGTGCCAGTGCCGGCAACGACGGGCTCGTCGCGACCAGCACGTCGGCAACGGGCAGTAGCGGCGTGACCAGGCTCTGGGCCATGGTGAACGTCAGCTCCTGGCGAAGGCGCTCGAGGCCCGAATCCCGCCCCGCCCACAGCGGCACGCGAAGGATCTCGATGCCGTCACGACGCTCGCGGTAGGGTCGTAAGCGGCGACCCCAGACCGGGTCCGGGTAATGCGGGTGCGCAGCGACAACCTGGACGACGTGACCGCGATCGCGCAGGGCCTTCGCCAGCATGGTGCTCAGAGGCGCGATGCCCTGGGGCTCGGGATCGTAGTTGTAGCTCCAGAGTTGGATGCGCATGTGCGCTTGGACTTTCCGGAGCCCAAACCGCCCTTAGCAGGTGGCGGCCCCTGGCTCTCCGAGGGCGGTGGCGGACGTTACACTCACCGCCTTGATGAGCCCCACGATTCGCGACGTGGCGCCACTCGAGCAGGCCGCTGTCGAGGCTGGGCGGCTTCCACCGCGATACGGGGGCCAGATGCAGTCGGAGCTGATGGACCGCCTGACGCCGCTGCTCGAGCCAGGCGTGGCGATCCTCGACGTCGGCTCCGGAAGAGGACCGACGCTCGCCCCCGAAGATCGGCCACCGGGTTGCCACTACGTCGGGCTCGACGTTTCGGAGGATGAACTGCGGGCGGCGGACCGCGATGCCTATGACGAGACCATCGTTCACGACATCGCACGACGGCTACCTGTCGACGCCCAGTTCGACCTCGTGATCAGCTGGCAGGTGCTGGAGCACGTTCGCCCGCTCGACGCGGCCCTCGAGAGCCTGCGTCATGCCCTTCGGCCGGGCGGGACGCTGCTGGCCCAGCTCTCCGGTTCCTTTGCGTCGTTCGCCCTCGCCTCCCGGCTGATGCCCCATAGGCTGCGCGTGCTGGCGATGTCCAAGCTGCTCGGCCATCGCGTGGAGGAGAAGTTCCCCACCCACTACGACCGCTGCTACCACCGCGCGCTCGAGCGGATGCTCGAGCCGTGGTCTTCGGCGACGGTGATTCCCTTCTACCGCGGTGCGACCTACCTCAGCTTCTTCCGGCCCTTCCAGCGGGTCTACCTCGGGTACGAGTCGCTCGCGGCCCGCCGGGGCATGCTCGACCTCGCTACCCACTATCTCGTCGTCGCACGGCGCTGATCGGGTCGGATTCGCCCAGGTGCCTCACCTCTCGTTCCGCGCGGCCCTGGCCCGTGCCCGCAAGCTCGTCGCGATCTTGAAGAACCCGGTCTATCGCCGGGCGCTTCGCCACGGTAGTGCGGCGGCCGTCGAACATGAAGCCGTTCCGTTTCGGCACATCTTCCGCACGATCATCGACGTGGGATCCAGCCGGGGGCAGTTCGCACTCGTTGCGGCCCATCGTTTCCCGGAGGCGGCGCTCATCTGCTTCGAGCCGTTGCCCGGCCCGCGGCGCAAGCTGGAGAGCGCGCTGGGCCGCCACGGCAATCTCACCGTCATAGATCGTGCTGTGTCCTCCGACGCCGGCACGGCGGAGTTCGTTGTCTCGCGGGCCGACGACTCATCCTCCCTGCTGGAGATGACCGCTACCCAGACGCACCACTTCCCCGGCACAGAGGCCGCTCGTCACATCACGGTCAGGACCGAGCCGCTCGATGAGATGCTCACACCGGGGGAGCTCGCCGCTCCATTGCTGCTCAAGGTGGATGTCCAAGGGGCAGAGATCGAGGTTCTGCGGGGAGCCGAACGAGTGCTGCCGCGGGTCGACTCGATACTCGTCGAATGCTCATTTTTGGAGCTCTACCGCGGGCAGGCACTGGCGGGCGAGGTTGTCGCGTTCCTGCACGAGCACGGTTTCCGTCTCGACGCGCTGTGCTCGCCGACCGTGGGTCGCGAGGGCCGTGTGCTGCAGGCGGATCTGCTGTTCGAGCGCACGCGTGCCGGCTCGAAGCTGGACGAGCCTACGCCGCTCTCGGGCGATCGCGGAACCCAGCCCTAGGACTGCGATCGACGGTGCCTCTGCTCTCCGTGGCCATGAGCTTGCTGTCGGAAGCGCCGACGCAATTCACAGGAACCCGCCGCTATGCCAGCGAGCTGCTACGCGAGCTCGGCAACCGCCCCGGTGAAGTGACCGTGGAGGTGCTGGTCGAGCCCCGTGCGGCCGAACGGGTGGCCGGCGCCGCGGCACCGAACGTATCAGTACGAGCGGCCAGGGGCTACAGAACCGGAGGGTCACGAAGCTCGCGAATCGCGGCTCTCGCGGCGGCGGGGATATGGCCCCGGCGGCTCGCCCGCCAGTTCGCCGAAGGCGCGGATCTGGTGCACTACCCTCTGACTCTGAAGGTCCCGCCGGTTCCCGGCCCGAGCGTTCTCAGCTTCTTTGATGTCCAGCATCACGATCTGCCACACCACTTCAGCAGAGCCCAGCATCTCTGGCGGCGGGTCATGTACGACGGGGCAGCGCGACGTGCGACCCAGGTCGTAACGATCAGCGAGCACGCGCGGACGCGGATCATCGAATCCGTGAACATCGACCCGGGCCGGATCGTCGCGGTTCACCTGGGTGTCGATCACCAACGCTTCGTGCCCCAGCCGTCATCCGACGACGAGCGGCTTCTGGCAGACCTGGGGCTACCGTCGCGCTTCATCTTGTATCCAGCGAGCCTGTGGCCTCACAAGAATCACTCCATGTTGCTGAAGGCGCTGGCGGCCGTGGAAGATGACGAGCTGGCACTGGTGTTGACGGGCGCGACCTTCGGGAAGCTCGACGGCCTCATGGCCATGGCCAAGGGGTGCGGGCTGGGGAGCCGAGTGCGACACCTCGGCTACGTGCCCGAGGACGCCCTCCCGGCGCTCTATCGACGCGCGGAGGCGCTGGTGTTCCCGAGCCTTCACGAAGGTTTCGGCGTTCCGCCGGTCGAGGCCATGGCGTCCGGGTGCCCGGTTGCCAGCTCGAAGGCAGCGGCGCTCGGGGAGGTCTGCGGCTCGGCGGCGGCCGAGCTGGATCCTGAGAACCCGGAGCAGATGGCGCGAACGATCGAGTCGGTGGTACACGATGAAGTCATACGGACCCGCCTTCGCGCGGCCGGATTTCGGCAGGCAGCCAGGTTCACCTGGGAGCGCACCGCCGAGGCGCATCTAGCCGCCTATCGTTGCGCTGTGGAGCTTGGGGGTGGTTGAGCAAGGCGGGGCCCGCTCGGATGCCTCGGTGCTGGCGCAACCGCATCCACTCCTACGCAGCCCCGCACTTGGAACGGCGCTCGCCGTGCTCATGGCCGCGGCGCTCGGGCTCGCCGCTGGACGGATCGGTCTACCTCTGCTGGTCCCGGTAGCGGTCCTCGCGGCGATGGCCGCCTCAATCGCCGGGCATTGGCGTCCGTTGCTCGTCGGGATGCTCTTCTACCTGCCGGTGTCCGGACTGCCGGTGCTGCTGCTCTACCCCGACACGGCGCCCGGTGCGCTCGCCAAGGATGTCTTGTTCGTCCTGCCCGCGTATGCAGGAGCTGCGGCAGCGTTGGTCGTCCGTCGCGAGAAGCTCGGGGTCCCGGGAGCGCCGCTGTTCCTCATGGTCAGCCTAGCGCTACTGGTGCTGGTCCAGGCGCTGAATCCGTCCGTGCCCAAGCCGCTCGTCGCGATGATCGGGGTCAAGGTCTGGCTCTTCTACCTGCCGATGTTGTGGCTCGGCTACCACCTTTTCTCCAGGAAGTCGCAGGTCCAGCAGCTTCTGAAATGGATGCTCGTGGTTGCGATGCTTCCGTGCGTCGTCGGAGTCATCGAGGCGCTGCTGGTCTACGGCGGGAAGGAGGAGTTCGCTTACGGCCTGTACGGGCCAGCCGCCTCCGCCGCGACCCAGGACTTCGCCGCGTTCAGCTTCGATGGAACGAGTTCGCTGAAGCGGCTGCCGAGCATCTTTCAGTTCGTCTCCCAGTACTGGCTCTTCGCAACCGCGACGATCGCTGTCGGGTATGGCGCGTGGCGAGGAAATCGCTCGAGCCGGGTGCTCGCGTGGTTCGGTCCGCTCGCGATCGCCGTGGCCATCCTGGCCACCATGACCTCCGGTTTGCGCGCGGCCTTCATCTTCTCCCCGTTCATGCTGCTGCTGATCGCCCTCTTCGAGGGGGTCAGCTTCCGCCGCATCCTGGCCGTCGCGCTGGGGTCCGTGCTTGCCATCGTCGGCGCCCTTGCGATCTTGCGCGTGCCAGCGGGCCCGCTGGCCGAGCTGACCGGCTCCCAGGGCACGTTCATCCTCGAGTTCTTCGGGGACGGCTTCACCTACGCGATCGAGCATGCCCTCCTAGGGCTGGGCACGGGCGTGGACAGCAACGGGCTGAGCTACGCCTTCGGGTCGGACGACTACGACGTGATCTACGCGACGGTCGGCGGAATCTGGTGGGAGAGCTGGTACCTCAAGGCGTTTCTGGAGCTGGGCGTCGCGGGGCTGATCCTTTTGCTCGCGCTCATCGGCGCACTGGTGCGGCGGTCCCTCATCGTGCACCGCCGGCTGGTCGACCGCGAGCTGCGATCGATGTCGGCCGCCTTTCTCGCTCTCTTCATCTGGAACGTGATCTACGCGGTCAAGACCGCATACGTGGACCTCGATCCCATGTCCGTCTACCTCTGGCTCTTTCTCGGCATGCAGTGGCGCCTCGTGACTATGAACGGGGAGCACTCGCCCGGCCAGGGTGATCGGACGGCGCGGCGCCGCACCCCGGCATGACCGTAGGAGGGCGGCTGCTCGAGCGCGCCCCTGCCGCCCGGGCCGCCATGGGATCGGTGGCGGCTGGGGCCGGGCTACAGCTGACGGTCGCGGTGAGCGGCGTCATCAGCGCAAGGCTGCTCGGCGTCGAGGACCGGGGTCGCCTGGCGCTCTTCTGGGTGGTCACGCTCGTGGTCGCGCAAATGGTGACCTTGGGGCTCCACTCTGCGCTCAGCTACACGGTCGCGGAGGGCGCGGACCCCCAGGCCGTTTGCGCTCGGCTGCGCACCGTGATCGCGCTGCAGCTCCTCGCGGCGCCGGTCCTGGTAGCGGCCGTGCTTCTCGTCACGGTCGGTCACTCAGCCTCCACCCTCACTGCCGCCGCGCCCATGTTGGCGGCGGCGCCCACGTTCGTGATGCTGCTGTACGGGATCGCGATCGCGCAGGGCAGAAGGCGTTACCGCGCCGTGCAACTACATCGCCTGCTGGAGCCGGTTCTCTTCACCGCGATACTGGTGAGCCTCGCCGTTGCGGGAGAGGGCGATCTCACCCTGATCAGCCTGGCGTGGTCGGCTACGGTCGTGATCGGGGGCCTCTTCGCCTGGCGACACACGCTGGGCGCCTGGTTTCCAAGGCGCCGGACGAATGACCCTGGCGCTGCATCGGTAAGAGAGCTGCAGCGGTTCGGGGCCCGTTCGTTCTTCGGCAGCTTCGGCACCACGGAGCACCTGATGCTGGACCAGCTCGTGGTGGCGCTGCTCATCTCTCCGGTGGGATTCGGTCTGTACGTGGCCGCCAACGCATTCTCCAACCTGCCGCGCTTCATCGGCCAGAGCGTGGGCTACATCGCCTACCCGGAGGTGGCGTCGGCCACGAGCCAGGAGAAGCGCAAGCACGCGCTCCGGCGATTCGTAGGGCTGGGGGCCGCCTTCATCGCTCCCGTCACGCTCGCGTTGCTGGCGGGCATCGGCTGGCTGCTGCCGCTGCTGTTCGGCGATGCGTTCTCCGACGCCGTGCCAGTCGCTCGGATTCTGTTGATAGCGGCGTTCCTGCAGGGTGTTCGCAGGGTGCTCACGGAAGGGTCGCGCGGCCTCGGCAGCGGCTTACCGGGAACGGTCGGAGAGGTCGTGTTCATAGTCGTGCTCTTAGCCGCCGTGTTCCCGCTGGCGAGCGCCCATGGCGAGCAGGGCGCTGCTCTGGCCACGGCCATGGCGTCGGGAGCGGCCTGTGTCGCCCTCGTCGCAGTCCTCTTCAGACTGCGTTCCAAGCCCGACCGAGAAGCTGCGGTCGGGCTGGCGGACGGGCCCCCGATCTGGCAGCAGCCGGGGGTGTAGTCGGCCTGATGGGGCCTCGCACGCTCGCCGAGGCGGTCTCGTCGCGGGACAACTCCTTCGACATCCTGCGCTTCGCGGCAGCGACGCTGGTGCTCCTCTACCACTGCTACGCGCTGTCTGGAGGCGACGATCCGGTCCAGCCGCTCACGGGCCTCACTCTGGGCACCCTCGGCGTTCTCACATTCTTCGGCATCAGCGGCTACCTGGTCACGCGAAGCTGGCTGCACGACAGTCGGGTTGGGCCGTACCTGATCAAGCGCGGCCTACGCCTCATGCCCGGGCTGATGGTCGCTGCATTGCTTGCGGCGTTCGTCGTCGGCCCGCTGATGAGCCAGCTGTCGCTCTCGGCCTATCTGTCGGATCCGACGCCCTACACCTACGTGGTGCGCCAGCTGGCGCTGATCACCTTCAATCCGCACCTCCCGGGAGTCTTCTCGGACAACCCGGTCCCGCACGTGGTCAACGGCTCTCTGTGGACGATCCCCCTGGAGGCCTGCTGCTACGCCGCGGTTCTCGTGGCCGGGCTGCTCGGGGTGCTTCGCAGACCGGCTGTCCTTGCTGCTCTTCTCGCGGTCGTCTGCGTCGCCATGCTCGTCGCGGCCGCACCTGACGATGCGCACGGCAAGGCGCCGACGGGCATCGACATCTTTCTCAGCGGCCTGCGCCCGTGCGGAGCCTTCCTGGCCGGGGCTCTCTTGTGGGTCGTCCACGAGCGCGTTCCCCGCCACCCTGCGCTGGCGGCGGCGGCGGCGGCACTCTTCCTGATACCCGTGTCGACCAACGTGCACTCCGCGATCGACATCGTGACGGTGCCCTACCTGAGTGTGCTGGCGGGCTCGCTGCGGCCGGGCAGACTGGCACTACTGACGGGCTTCGGCGATGTTTCCTACGGCGTCTACATCTACGCCTATCCGCTCCAGCAGGCGCTCGTAGACGCGTTCCCGGGGATCGTCCCGGGCGCCCTCTTCGGGGCTTCGGTCCCGGCGGCGTGGTTTGCGGGACTGCTGTCCTGGCGGCTCGTAGAGTATCCGGCCTTGCGGCTCAAGCGACGCCTGGACTCGAAAGGGCGCACGGCGCCGGCCCCCGCACCCACGTAGCGACCTAACGACTCTCCTCGACTACCCCGGCCTGGTAGGTGTATGAGCCATAGTCGTCGCCGGCATCGGGGAACCCGGTGACAACGATTCCCGTGGGCTTGTCCGGCAGTCGCTCGAAGATCGCCTTCACCGCCGCCGCCTGGTCGCGAGTGGTCTGGTCGAGGCGCACGCAGAGCAGCACCCCGTCGACCATGGGGAGCAGTTCGAGCGTGTCGACGACTGGCAGCAGCGGACTCGTGTCCAAGACCACGAACTCGGCGCCGGCGGTGGCTTGCTCCAGGAACGCCTTGAAGCGCGCAGAGCCCAAGACCTCCCCGGTCTGGGCGATCGGCGATCCGGCTGGAACGCACGTGAGCTGGGTGGGAAGGGGTCTCTCGAGGCTGGGCGCGCCCCGGGGGCCGGCGGGCGCCTCCGGTGTGGGGACCTCGACCGAATGGGTGATCGCCTCCCCCGTGGCTTCACCCGCCAGGTAGTCGGTCAACCCCGGGACGGCCGGCAGGCCGAGTCGCTCGGCGAACACCGGGCGGCGTAGGTCGGTTTCGACGAGCAGCGTCCGCTGACCCGCTAATGCCGCGAGGTAGGCAAGCGCGATCGCCACTGTCGACTTGCCCTCGGCCGGCAGCGGGCTCGTGACGGCGACCAGCTTCATCGGACTGTCGGGCTTGAGAAATCCGATGTTGCGGCGGAGTATGCGGAGCGCTTCGAGGTCGAGCACCGAGAGCGGCTCGCGACCGTTCATCGCCGTCGGGGACCGTCCCAGGGCGGCCGAGCGGATCTTGCCGATCATCGGCATGCCGAGCTCCAGCTCCACCTCACGGGCGTCCTTCATGCGCTTGTCGAATGACGATCGCGCTAACGCAACCGCGACCGCAAGGATCAAGCCCAGCACGAGGCCGAGGGCAGCGTTGAAGGCCGTCATTGGCGAGGAGGGGCTGTCGGGCACCTGCGCGCGCTCCGCGACCCTCACGGGCTCTGCCAGCGTAGCCAGCGTCTCGAGGTTGGACTGGCGCTCTTGGAGCGCCAACAGTGCGCCGGCATTCGAGGAAAGCTTTCGGGTTGCTGCCACCTTCTTGCCGACCTGGGCCGCAGCTCTGCGAAATCGCTCGCGTGTCTGTTCGGTGGTGACCGCGGCAGCCTCCAGGGCAAAGGCGTTTGCTAGCCGCGCGGCGTCTGTCGCGCTGGTGGACTCGGCAGTCAGGCGAACGAAGTTGGAGGTGTCGTCCACCGTTGCCTCCACGGCGGCCGAGAGATCGCGAAGGGACTTGCTGCTGTTCAGGCGTGTCTTGACTGCGGCCGCCACTTCTGCGTCGGTGGCCGTCTGCGCTCCTCCGGCAGCAAGCTCCGCGGGTGTTTGCTGCTGGGCGATGGCCACGCCGAGCGCCCCGAGGTCCTGGCTCACGTCGCGGTAGGACAGCGAGGCCTGGCTCTGGTATACGGGTGTCTGAGCGAGCGACGCCGCAATCGCCGAGGCTACGCATACCGTGGTGATGAGGGCGATCAGCCAGCGATTCGCTCGAAGGAATCGCAGATTGTCCGCTGTCACCGAGCTTTGGCTGGACGGCTCTGTCATCTCAGGAAGTCGAACGTCACGCGGTTGCGCTCCCCGGCGCAGGCAGGCGGCGGCCGCGGGACGCGAGGCTGGCACGGTAGCAGTCGCCCGGGGTCAACCGCGCATGTCGATGGCCACCCCTCGCGCGGGCGATCGGAGCAAGCGAGACGGGTTCACGCCGGCTCCGGCGGGCTCCGCGAGCCATAGAGTCTCGGGGGTGCCTGGGGCGGATGCGAGCCAACGACCCATCCCCTCCCAGACGTGGCCGCGCAGGGTCGCCTTCGCCGTGGCGGCCGCCGCGATCGCACTGCTCGCCCTGCGCGGCGGCACCTACGACATCGTCGCCCGCCAGGAGGCTGGCATCGCGGTG
The DNA here is from genome assembly GCA_037721005.1 of Thermoleophilaceae bacterium. Taxonomy (GTDB): domain Bacteria; phylum Actinomycetota; class Thermoleophilia; order Solirubrobacterales; family Thermoleophilaceae; genus JAAYBF01. The sequence continues at coordinate 14,339 of JBBJNU010000015.1, forward strand.
TGGTGGGTTCTTGCGCTGGGCTTCGGGCTCGGCGTGCTGCCCCGCTCGCGTCCACACCCTCTCGTGCTGGTGCCTTTGGGGGCGCTCGTGGTGCTCGGCGCCTGGACGTTCGCGAGCCTCTCCTGGACCGACAGCGACGAGCGCACGCTGGCCGAGGGGTGCAGGATCATCGGGTACCTCGGGTTGCTCTTGCTCGTGGTCAGCGCGCTCGACCGGCGCACCTGGCGGGCCGCCGCCGCGGGCCTCGCGGCCGGTGCCCTGCTTGTGGCCGCGCTCGCCACCACGAGCAGGTTGGCGCCCGGCCTCTTTCCGACCGACCCCGTGCGGGCGCTCAGCAACTCGCGGCTCAACTATCCGTTCAACTACTGGAACGCCGTCGGGGCGTGGGGCGCCATGGCGGTCACCGCCGCGCTGGCGTGGAGTGTCAGCGCCCCGCGTCCGGCCGTGCGCGCGGCGTTCCTCGCCGCTATCCCGGTGGCGGCCCTGTCGATCTATCTCAGCTATTCGCGAGCGGCGATCGGCGGTCTCGTGGTCGGCCTGCTCTGCGTCGTCGCGCTCAGCCGCAGCCGGTTGCTCGCCGCCGCTCACCTCGTGGCGGCCGGGGCCGCGACCGGGGCAGTCGTACTGGTTACGCGAGGAGAGCCCTCGATCGCCCGCGGCGTCGACGGCTCGGGCGGCGCAACCGTGCTGCTCGCGCTCGTCGGCGCCGGCGCCGTGTGCATCGCGGTAACCCTCTTCACCTGCCGCGTGCGGGCCGACGAGCGCTGGCGCGTTGCGTCCCGCCCCGCGCGCATCGCGGCGGCCGTGGTGGCTATCTGCCTGCTGCTGGCCGGCCTCGTGGCCGGGCCCGGCCTCGCCTCCGGCGCGTGGGACTCCTTTCGCGACTCCGGAGACCAGCCGGCCGTTTCCGCGGACCCCGCCCAGCGCTTGGGGAGCCTGCACGGCAGCCGCTACACGGTCTGGTCGGCCGCGCTCGACGCCTACCGCGAAAGCAGCTCGCGCGGGACTGGCGCCGGGACATTCGAGTTCACCTGGAACCGGGCCGGACGCTCCCCGGAGTTCATCCGCGACGTCCACTCGATCTACATCGAGCCCCTACCCGAGCTCGGATGGCCCGGTGCCCTGTTCACGCTGGCGTTCCTGCTGGCCGTCGCGGTCGTGTCCCTCCGAGCGCTGGCGCGCACGCAGCGGCCCGCGACTCATGGCGCGGGAGTGGCGCTGGTGGCGGTGCTCGCCGTCTTCCTCGTGCAGGCGGGAGTCGACTGGATGTGGGAGATGACCGCGGTGACCGCGGTGGGCCTCGGGGGGGCGGCGGCCCTGTGGGCGCGCCTCGGCCGGCGCGGGCCACCGCCACGCCTGCCGGTGCTCGCACGGGTGGCCGCCGTGGCCGTGTGCCTGGCCATGTGTCTTCTCCTCGTTCCGGGGCTCGCGTCCACATCCCTCGTGCGAGAGAGCCAGCGGTCGGCTGCCGACGGAGACCTCCGCGGCGCCGCGGCCCGGGCGGACGACGCGATCGCAGCCGCGCCCTGGGCCGCCACCCCGCATCTACAGCGCGCCCTGGTCGCCGAGGCCGCCGGCAACTTTCGCGCGGCGCGGGCGGGCCTGCTCGATGCCGTTGAGCGCGAGCCGGAGAACTGGCGCCTGCCGCTGCTCCTTGCTCGTGTGGAGGCTGAGCTGGGCCGGCCGGCCGAAGCCATCCGCCAGTTCAGGCGGGCCCGCAGCCTCCGACCCCGGGCGGCCGTGTTCCAGCCTGCGCTCGGCCCATAGGCCATCATTGTCAGCCCATGGGCGCAATTCCCGTAGGAACCACGTGAGAACCACCACCAGAAAACTGCGTGCCCTGCTCCTCGGCTCGATGATCGCCGGCGCGGCGCTGCTCGTGTCCGCCGGCGCGGCCGCCGCGCAAAGCTGTGAGGCACCTCCCGGAACCGCGGGCATCGACCAGTACTGCGAGACGGTGCCCGGCGCGAAGGGCGACCGTGAATCCGGGACCGGCCAGCGCGTCGGCCGGTCGCTGGACCGCGGCACCTCTCAGGCTCTGGAGCGGGGTGGGCGAGACGGCCGGGGTGTGCTCGCCCTGCCCGCCGCCGCGGGCGCAGACGGCCGAGGCGATGGGGCCGGGCCGCGCCGCCAGGAGGCCGGGCGCGACCGCCAGGAGGGCGAGGAGCCGTCCGGCAGCGCGTTCGGCGCGCTCGGCTCGGGGATCGAGTCGGGCTCCGCCGCCGGGCAGGGCTTCATCTGGCTGCTGATCGCGGCCGGCGTCGGGATGGCCGGCATCGCGTGGGTTCGCTACCGCCGTGCCTCCGGCACCTGAGCCCATAGCGGCGCCTTCGCTGCCCGCGTCCGCTGGGGAGGGCGCGTGCGACGCCGTCTAGGTGACTCCTCCGACGAGCTGCGGCGGGTCTACCGCGAGAACGTCGACGCCACCTACGGCTTTCTCGCCTACTCGGTCGATCGAGCGACCGCCGAGGATCTGACGGCCGCCACCTTCGAGCGCGTCGTGCGCTCGTGGAAGCGCTTCGACCCGAGGCGGGGCAGCGAGCGCACCTGGGTGCTCGCGATAGCGCGGAACCTGCTGACAGACCACTTTCGCGCCCACCGCCATCGCGACGCCGTCTCCACCGACGAGCACCCGGCCCTGCTGAACAGGCTGGTGGAGGATGTGCACCCCCTCGAAGGCCGGTTGACGGTCGAAGAGCTGGCGCGCTGGCTCGCTCCGCTCGGTGAGCGAGAGCGAGAGATACTGGCGCTTCGCTTCGCTGCCGACCTGACCTCCGCCGAGATCGCCCGGCTGCTCGGGCTGACCGACGCGAACGTGCAGCAGATCACATCGAGATCGCTGCGCCGGCTGCGCGCCCTCTTCGAGTCGGAAGAGGGTCAGGGGCAGCGCTTGACCTGACGCTGCCGGTTCTCGATGCGGAAGGCGATGCGCGGCTGCCCGTCTGCGGAGCGGGCGAGGTAGGGCACTCGCTCGCGCCTGGTCACCTCCACGAGCTTGCAGTTGCTCGTGGCCTTCACCCCCGCATCCGATCCGGAAAGGGGTCCGCTCCCGGCCAGCGACAGGCCGAGGACGCACGCGGCCATCGCGGCCGTCGTGGCGGCTGCGACGAGAGCCGGCCGCGGCAGGCGCGGCATCCAGCCGAGCCGACGCGGGGCGGGGAAGAGCTTCTCCTCGAGCTCGTCGTGGAAGTCCGCGCGCACCTCTGGACGGCTGTTGCGCAGCAGCACCTCTACGAGATCGTGATCCACGTGCCTCCATACGGATGGGCGGCGGAAAATCAGACGCCGGCGTGTCAGCCTGCCACTGGGCGCGACGTATGAAAACGCGGTGCTTCGCTCCCTCCGTCTTCCCCTACTCTCTTTGCTGCTGCTCACGGGACTCGGCGCCGTCTCATCCCCGGCTGCCGCGGCGCGGCCGCTCACGCTGGGCTTCTTCGACGGCTTCTCCCCGGGGGGTGAGGCGGGGGCGGTGCGATTGGGCGAGGCTCAGGCACTGGGCAGCGGAGTTGCCCGGGTTCTCGTGTTCTGGTCTCAGGTGGCGCCCCCCGTCCAGGCCACGGGCTTCCGGGCGACCGATCCCGGTGCACCGCAGTACAACTGGACCGCGACGGATGCCGCGGTGCGTGACGCGGAGGCGCGCGGGCTGCGGGTGATCCTGAGCATCACGTCCGCCCCCCGCTGGGCGGAAGGCCCGCGCCGTCCCCCGGGAGCCGCCGCCGGCACCTGGCGCCCCAGCGCGGAGGCGCTCGGCGACTTCGCGACGGCCGCCGCCCGGCGCTACTCGGGGCGATATCCCGATCCCGGGCGCGCGGGAGCCACGCTTCCGTCCGTGCGGTACTGGCAGGTCTGGAACGAGCCAAACCTCTCCGATCACCTCTCCCCCC
>JBBJNU010000138.1:0-5137 GCA_037721005.1 Thermoleophilaceae bacterium
TCGGCTTCACCGACGTGCGCAACGTGCTTGAGCGCGCGAGCGCCCGCGAGACCGCAGCACGCGTGGCCGTCGGCGCGCTGGCCAAGGTTCTTCTGCGGGCCTTTGGAGTCGAGGTCCGAAGCCACGTCCTGCAGATCGGATTGGTACGCGCCCCCGAGGACATGGAGCTCGGCGCCGATGCCTTCAACGGCGTGGACGAGTCGCCCGTTCGCTGCCTCGACGGGGCTGCGAGTGAGGAGATGGTGGCCGAGATCAACACCGCAAGGAAGGCCAATGAGTCGCTCGGGGGAATCTACGAGGTGCGCGCCTTCGGTCTTGTGCCCGGACTCGGGTCCTACGCCAGCTGGGACAGCCGTCTCGACGGCCGCCTTGCCCAGGCCGTGATGTCGATTCAGGCGATGAAGGGCGTGGGGGTGGGCGACGGCTTCGAACTGGCCGGGAGAGTTGGCTCCGAGGCGCACGATGAGATCTTCTTCACCGACGATCGCGGCTTCTATCGCGAGACCAATCATGCGGGTGGAGTCGAGGGAGGCATGAGCACAGGTGACCCGCTGGTGGTGCGAGGCGCCATGAAGCCGCTCCCGACCCTCACGAAGCCGCTGCGCAGCGTCGACCTGGCCACAAAGGAGCCCGCTCAGGCCCTACGTGAACGCACGGACTCGTGCACGGTGCCTGCCGCCGCGGTGGTTGCGGAGTCCATGGTGGCCCTCGTGCTGGCCTCCGCCTTTCGGGAGAAGCTCGGCGGCGACCACGTGGACGATGCGATCGCGGCGCTTCGAGCCTACGAGGGGCGCATCGGGTGGAGGCGCTGAAGAGCGCCGCGGCCGCCGCCGGCGCCACGGCGCCCGGCCCGGCCGGCGCGCTGGTGTTCGTGGGCTTCATGGGCGCCGGCAAATCGAGCTCGGCGCGCTCGGTGGCCGCGGAGCTCGGCGTCCGGCCGCTCGACTCCGACCGCGAGCTCGAGGCGCGACTCGGCGAGCCGATCGAGGCGTTCTTCGACCGTGAGGGCGAGCCGGCGTTTCGCGCCCGCGAGGAAGAGGTGGTGCTCGATCTTCTCGCGCGCGCCCGCGAGGGCGGCGTGGTGGCGCTCGGCGGGGGCGCGTGCGCCTCCGCGCGAGTACGCGACGCCCTGGATTCGCATACGGTCGTCCTTCTCGAGGTGGAGGCCGCGGAGGCGTGGCGGCGAGCGACCGGAAGGGGTCGCCCGCTGGCGCGCGACCGTGGTCGCTTCGACCAGCTCCACGCCGATCGCCACGCGCTCTATGAGTCTGTGGCCGACGCCATCCTGCCCCCAGCCGGTCGTGACGCGACCCGCCGTGTGCTGCCGGCGCTCATCGCCCTGCGCGATGCGCGTGCCCAGGGCGCCGGGGGCATGCGGCTCGTCTGGGCCCGAGCCCGCTCGGGCGACTACCCGGTGTTCGTCGGACGGGGCCTGATCGGCGGCGGATTCGTCTATCCCGCCGATTGCCGCGTGTTCGTGGTCACCGATCCCAACGTGGCGGCGCACCACCGGTTGGCCGCTGAGGAGACTTTGACCATCACGGCCGGGGAGGAGGCCAAGGTGCTGTCCAACGCCGAGGCTGTGCTGCGCCGGCTGGCTCACGCCGGGGCCGAGAGAGGCGACGTGCTGGCGGCAGTCGGCGGCGGCGTGGTGGGGGATCTGGCCGGATTCTGCGCCGCGGTGTACCAGCGGGGCATGCGCCACGTTCAGGTGCCCACCACCCTCGTGGCGCAGGTGGACTCGGCCTACGGGGGCAAGACGGGCGTGGACCTACCCGAGGGAAAGAACTACGTGGGCGTCTACCACCAACCGTCCGCCGTCTTGTGCGACCCGGACGCGCTCGACACGCTCCCGGACGAGGAGCTCGCGGCGGGCTACGCCGAGGTCGTGAAGACGGCGCTTATCCAGGGCGGAGCGCTCTGGTCGCGGGTGCGCAAGGGCGGACCGGTGGGGGAGGAGGACGTGCTCGGGTGTCTCCGCTGCAAGCTGGAGGTCGTGGCCGAGGACGAGCGCGATGGCGGCCGCCGCCAGGTGCTCAACCTCGGGCACACGGTGGCTCACGCGATCGAGACGGCCACCGGCTACTCGCGCTATCGCCACGGGGAGGCGGTGGGTATCGGCCTGTTGTGCGCCCTGCGCCTATCCGGGCGCGAGACGCTGCGAACGGAGGTCGCCGGTCTCCTGCAGGCCCGAGGGTTGCCGCTGAGCTTCGAAGGGGCCACCGCGGAGGACGTGGCAACCCTCTGCCACCGTGACAAGAAGCGAAAGCACGGCCGCGTCCCGTTCGTGCTGGTCGAGGCGCCCGGCTCTGTCACGCCCGGCCATCACGTGGCTCCCGGGGAGCTCCTGGCCGTGATCGAGGAGGCCCACGCCGGATGAGGCGCCGGGTGGGGGTCATGCACGGGGTCAACCTCGACCAGCTCGGCCGCCGGGATCCGGAGGTCTACGGGACCTTCACACTCTCCGAGCTCGAGACTCAGGTCGGTGGCTTCGCGCGCGAGATGGACTTCGACGCCACGTTCTGGCAGACCAATCACGAGGGCGAGTACTGCGAGATGCTGCACGCGGCCTCCGAGCGCGCCGATGCGCTCCTGCTGAACCCTGGCGCCTGGACGCACTACTCCTACGCGATACGCGACGCGCTGGAGGTGTCCGGACTCCCGGCAATCGAGGTCCACATATCCGACGTGGACTCCCGCGAAGAGGAGTGGCGCCGCCTCTCGGTGATAAGGGACCTTTGCGTCGGGCGGGTCCAGGGCAAAGGCCTCGAGGGTTACCGCGAGGCCCTCTCCCTGCTGCGCGCGACGCTCGGCGAATGAAGGGGGCTGACGCCCTGGGGGTCCGTTCGGAGCGTCTCGTGAAGGGGTTGATCGAGCGCAACCTCGACTGCCTGCTTGTAAGCGATCTCATCAACGTGCGCTACCTCACCGGCTTCACCGGGACCAACGGCGCGTGCGTGGTCACGCCCGGAGAACGCCTGTTCCTCACGGATTTTCGCTACACCGAACAGGCCGAGACGCAAGTCCAGGGATTCGAGCTGCTGCCGGCCGGGCGCGACCTCGTGGGAGATCTGGCCGGACGCCTTTCGGGCCGAGCAGGCTTCGACGATGCCCACATGAGCGTGCGTACACACGCGAAGCTCACCGAGAAGGTGGCAACCGCTGTTGAGCTGGTGGCCGCCGGAGGTGCGGTCGAGGACCTCCGCCAGGTAAAGGACGCGCAGGAGGTCGCCGCCATCCGCGAGGCGCAGGAGCTGGCCACCGCGGCGTTGGAGCGCACGCTCGAGCGGGGCCTAGTGGGGCGAACCGAACGGGCGGTGGCACTCGACCTCGAACGCGAGATGCGCGAGGCCGGGGCCGAGGACCCTTCCTTTCCCTCGATAGTCGCGGCGGGACCGCACGGGGCGCTGCCCCACGCCGAGCCGCGCGACGCGACGATCGGATCGAACACGCTCGTGGTGATCGACTGGGGGGCCCGCGTTGACGGCTACTGCTCGGACTGCACCCGCACCTTCGCCACGGGCCCGCTGGACGACGAGGCAGCGGCCACCTACGAGTTGGTTCGCCGCGCTCAGGCGCAGGCGCTGAGCTCGGTTCGGGCGGGCGCCGCTGGCCGCGCGGTGGATGCCGTGGCCCGCGACCTGATCACCGAGGCCGGCCACGGTGAGCACTTCGGCCACGGACTTGGGCACGGCGTGGGCCTCGAGGTGCACGAGGAGCCGCGCCTCACGAAGACCGCTGAGGGCGAGCTGGGGGCCGGCAATGTGGTGAGCGTAGAGCCGGGCGTGTACCTGCCCGGGCGCTTCGGAGTGCGCATCGAGGACCTCGTAGCCGTCACCGACGGCGGGGCCGACGTGCTCACGAGCTTCCCGAAAGAGCTCGTCACGATCGGATAGGCCTGCCTAGTCCCCTCGGTCCTTTTTCTCGACAGGCAGGGCGTATGGGGAGGGCTTGGTGGGCACGACGGGGTTCTCGATCTCCTCGAGGCGGTCGAGCAGTTGCGGCCACTGGCCGGGCCGCAGAACGGCCTGGGCCTGCTGACCGGCCTTGCCGTTGGCTCCGAAGCGCGGTGCGAAGCCCACATGGATGTGGTCGGCGTGGTCGCCCATGGCCACCGTGTTGTCGCCCAGGTTCAGGAGGGAGATGATCTGATCGGCGCGCATGGTGCCCTGGAGGCTCATCATCCGGCGCACGGCCTGCTCGGTCACGCCGCCGGCCTCCTGGTGGCCGATGATCGGCACCCCGTTGATGGCGGCGATGTCCACCGCGTTGCCTGAGGAGTGGTGCGACACGTTGCCGGAGGCGGTGAAGAAGCCGTGGCCGCAGCGCAGGCTGGTGACCGATGGGCGCAGCCCGGACTCGGCGAGGTAGGCGAGGGTGGCCAGCACGCGGCGGTCGATGAGTCCCGACTGGACGTCGGTGCGCCCGCAGTCATAGATCTCGATGCGCTCGTCGGCGAGCACGCGCTTCTCGAGCATCCGCTTGGGCAGCAGCATTATCTGCCCGATCGACATGCTGTCCGCGTCCTTGCCGTAAAGGGCGTTGCGGCCGGTAGCGCGGTAGATCGCGGTGGCCTCCAGCAGCTTCCAGCCGTCGAGGATGGGCTTCGGATCCACGTCCGGGGCTCCCTGGCCTGCGGGGCGGATGCCGAAGTCGACATGAGCGGCTTCGCCCTCGACGGGCCTCCCGACGCGGCCGAGCACCGTGCCGCCGATCACTTGGGAGCCCACGCGCAGGCGGCGCAGGCGAAAACGGCCGGTGTCGAGGCGTACGGGACGGGCAAAGTGGTTTGCGTAGGTGGTGTAGCCGCCCTCGCGCAGGGCGCGCATGTCGAGCAGTTGCTCGAGCCCACCGGCCTCGCGCGAGCCCTTCATGCCCGGATGGGCAAACAGCCGCCGCTTGACGGGGGCGCTCGCGCTGGGCGCCGGCCGAGGCGGGCGGCGCCGGGCCTTTGGCTTCTTTGCGGGCTGGGCGCCGGCCGAAGCGGGGGAGGCGGGCTGAGGATCGTTGGCCTTCAGAGCCAGGGCTGAGCGCCCCTCGGTGGCGGCGCTCTCCTTGGGGACGGGGTGGTATTGGGCGGTTTTGCCGAGGCCGGTGTAGGTGTAGCGGTTGCCGTAGACGTCTTGGAGGACGATTT
>JBBJNU010000139.1:0-5097 GCA_037721005.1 Thermoleophilaceae bacterium
CTAAGGCCACTCCGGCTGGGCGGCCGCCAGCTCGATCGCCGCGAATACGGCGCCGGCCTTCAGCTCGGTCTCGCGCACCTCGTAGCCGGCCTGGGAGTCGGCCACGATCCCCCCGCCCGCTTGCACGTGCATCTGACCGTCCTTCACCACCACCGAGCGGATGTAGATGCAGGTGTCGAGATCGCCCGTGTAGGAGAGGTAGCCCACCGCGCCGCCGTAGGGCCCGCGGCGCACGTGCTCGAGCTCGTCGATGATCTGCATCGCCCGGATCTTCGGGGCGCCCGAGAGCGTGCCGGCGGGAAGCGAAGCCTCGAGGGCATCCATGGCGGTCACCCCCTCGCGCAGCGTGCCCGACACCGAGGAAACGATGTGCAGCACGTGTGAGTAGGTCTCCACGGCCATGAGCTCGTCGACCGCCACGGTTCCGTACTCGCACACCTTGCCGAGGTCGTTGCGCGCGAGGTCCACCAGCATCACGTGCTCGGCGCGCTCCTTCTCGTCGGCCAGCAGCTCCTCGGCCCGGCGCCGGTCGCCCTCCGTGGTCTCGGCCCGGGGCCGCGTGCCGGCGATCGGGCGCTGCTCGGCCCGATCCCCGGTCACCTTCACCAGGGACTCCGGTGAGGCGCCGGCGATCTCGAAGTCCTCGAAGTCGAGGAAGTACATGTACGGGCTCGGGTTGATGGCGCGTAGGCCGCGGTAGATCGAGAACGCGTCCACCTCGGCCGCGGCGCTCCAGCGCTGGCTGGGCACCACCTGGTAGATGTCGCCGGCGCGGATGTACTCCTTCGCGCGCTCTACCGATTCGGCGTAGCCCTCGGCGCCGATGTTGCTGGTGAACCTGGGCGCCGACCGCGCCCCCGCCCCCTGCGCTTCGGGCACGGGCGCAGCCAGGCGCTCGCGCACGTCGGCGATGGCGCGCGCGGCGGCGGAGTAGGCGATGTCTATGTCGTCCTCGGAGAACACGTTGGCGAGCACGGTCACCTCGTGGCGAAGGTGATCGAAGGCCACCAGCACATCGCTCACCATGAGCGCCATGTCGGGTGTGCCCACGGGGTCGGGGTTGCCAGGGCCCACGGTGGGCTCGGCGTGGCGCACCAGGTCGTACCCGAAGAGGCCCACCGCCCCGCCGGCGAACGGAGGCAGTCCCTCGAACGGAGCGACCCGGTAGCGCGCGAGCTCATCGGCCACCGCGGCGTAGGGGTCCGGAGCGTCGCGCGTCTCGCCGCCTACGGTGAGCTCGCCCTCCTCGAGGCGGATCACCGTCCGAGGTCTGAAGCCGAGGAAGGACCAGCGCCCGAAGCGCTGGCCCTGCTCCGCCGATTCGAGCAGGAAGGAGGGGCCGTCTCCTCGCAGCTTGAGGTAGGCGCTGACGGGTGTCTCGGTGTCGGCGATGAAGGTGTGGCGCAGGGGCACGAGGGTGTGCTCGCCCGCCAGTGCGCGCACCTCTTCGAGCGAGGGTTCGATCCGCAGTCCGGAGGGTTCGGCGCCCACTGTCATCTAGGCAGCGTCCCATCCGGGGCTGGCCGTGGCCAGGCCGGCCTGGCGGGCGGCCACGAGCTGGCGCTGGTCGTAGCTCACGAAGGAGAGCCTGGGTTGCGGAAAAGCGAGGGCGGTAGCGAGGTGAATCGCGTCGAGCGTACCGAGGGCCAGCGGCCTCAGCTCGCCAGCCGCCGCCAGGAGCTGCCGGTCGAGGGCCCGGAGGTCGAGACCTTTGACCACCCCCTCCAACAGCGACAGCGGTCCTAGGAGATCGAGGCCTCGTGCTTCGGCATTGCGGCTGACGGCTCGCACTGACTCGGCAAGCACGATCTCGCTGGACGTCTGCTCGCCGCTCGCTGCGAGGTAGATCCGGAGCGCTTTACTCTCAGGCTCGGCGAGCGCGAGCTTCACCGCCGAGGAGGCGTCGAGGTAGACCGCGCGGCGCGCCTCAGCGGCCAGCCTCGGCCTCCCGGGACTCGCGGCGCATCTCCTCGAGTGTCTCGGACACCGTTGGACCGCCGTCGACCTCGAGTGGCGGCGGCAAGTCTTCGAGGCGATGCGTGGCGGGAACCACCTTCCCCTCGGCGATGAGCCGCTGCCACGGATCCTCGTCCTCGGGCAGTGGGGTCAGCAGGGCGACCGGTCGGTTTCGGTCGGTCACCACCAGGCGCTCACCCTCGCGCACCCGGCGCAGGTACCGGCTCAGGTCGTGCCGCAGCTCGCGGATGCCCACCTCGTCGCTCATGTACACAAAAGTAGCACTTCAGGCGCGTCTTCGTGCGTTCAGGACCTTCAGAGCGTCGGTGAGGCCGAGGTCGCGCGACGCTAGGAGCACAGCCAGGTGGTAGAGAACGTCGGCGGCCTCTTCGCGCACGCGCTCGTCGGACTCGTCCGCCGCTGCCCTCGTGACCTCCTCGGCCTCCTCGCGCACCTTCTCGCCGATGCGCGGCGGCTCGGCCAAGAGCTCGGCGGTATAGCTCTGGGTGGCGTCGGCGCCGCGGCGCTCGCCGATGGTGCGCTCGAGGGCCGGTAGCGCCTCGGCCTCCACGGGCTCCATGTCGCCGCGGTAAAAGCAGGTGCGCTCGCCGGTGTGGCAGGCGGGTCCGGTTGGGTCTACGAGCGCGAGGACGGCGTCCTCGTCGCAGTCGTAGCGCAGGGCCCTGACCCGCATGGCGTTGCCCGAGGTCTCGCCCTTTCGCCACAGCTCCTGGCGCGAGCGGCTCCAGAAGTGCATCTCACCGGTCTCCCGGGTGCGCTCCAGGGCCTCCTCGTTCACGTAGGCGAGGGTGAGCACCTCACCCGTCACGGCGTCCTGCATGATGCAGGGAGCTAGGCCGTGCTCGTCAAAGCGAATCGTTGGCATCATCCGATTCTGGCGCAGCTCTAAGCCAGACGTAGGTCGATCACCTCAACACCGGAGGCGCTGTCGATGATCTCGGGGTCCCCGGTGAGCAGCGGGGCTTGGTGGCGCCTGGCCGTGGCGATAGCGAAGCAGTCCGCGTACGAGAGCCCGCCGAGCGCCTTCAACCGAGCAGCCTCGCGAGTCACCTGCGGAATGGTGTCCTCGGCGCGAACGGATGCCAGGACCAAGCGCAAAGCCAGCTCTGCGTCGGCGGCTCCCCTGCGCCTGATCGAGACGTAGTAAACCTCCCCGAGGTTCACCCATGAGACAACGCCCCCGCCGGCGGCTATCGCTTCCTGCACTCGCATCGCAGCGGGCTCGCCTTGCAGGAGGGCAAGCAGCGCCCAGGCATCGAGGACGCTTACCACATCTGGCCGGAGTCGAGCTTCGCCTGCCTACGCTCGTCGTGCTCGATCTCCCAGCGATGCTCTTCCTCGAGATCCTTCATCATGCTCGGCCCGCCGTCCGCCAGCAGCCCCAGCAGCGATGAAGCCTCCACCGGGCGCCGTACGCGAGCCTCCCCGTCGACCGCGTCCACGACCACCTCGTCGCCAGGCCTCAGATCAAGCTCTTCCCGCACCGCCTTCGGGATCACGACCTGCCCTTTCGGACCCATCTTGACCTTGGTCATACCGACTAGTCTAACCGCTTATTCGATCCCCAGCCGGTCGAGCAGGCTCTCGTCGCGCCGCCAGTCCTTACGCACCCGCACCCGCAGCGCGAGGTGGCAGCGCAGTCCGGTGATGGCCTCGATCTGCTTGCGTGCCGCCGTTCCGATGGCCTTGATCATCTTGCCCTGAGCCCCGATCAGGATCGCCTTGTGGGTCTCCCCCTCGGCCCATAGAAAGGCCTCGATCTCGAGCAGCCCATCGTCACGCTGGAACATCTCCGCCACCTCCACCTCCACCGCGTGGGGCAGCTCCTCGCGGGTGCGCAGAAGAACCTGCTCGCGCACGAGCTCGGCCATACGCACGTGCTCGGGAAGGTCCGAGGCGTCCTCGGGCGGGTAGAGGAAGTGCCCCTCGGGCAGCAAGGCCTTGAGGTGGTCCACCAGCGGCGTGACCCCCGTTCCCCTGCGCGCGCTCACGGGGAAGATCTCGCCCGGTATCCCGAGCTCCGCCGCAGCGTTCAGGGCGTCAAGAGTGTCCCGGCGCGGCAGGCGGTCGATCTTGTTGAGCACCGTCACCGCCGGGCGCCCGGAACGGATCGCGGCGCGGGCGATGAAGCGGTCCCCCGCACCCACCTCCTGCTCGCCGTTGAGCACCACGAGCAGCACGTCGGCGTCGGACATGGCCTGCTCGACCCGGCGCTGCATGCGCTCGGTCATCGTGTCGCGGGGGCGCTGCATGCCGGGAAGGTCCACCAGCACGAGCTGCCAGTCGGGCCCTGTGGCGATCCCCCTCAGTTCGCGCCGGGTGGTCTGGGGCTTGTCCGAGACGATGGCCACCTTCTCGCCCACGATCCGGTTCACGAGCGTGGACTTCCCGGCATTGGGCCGCCCGGCGAGGGCCACGAAGCCGCTGCGCGTCGTCATCGCCCGAGCCCGTCCATCACGCGGTCCTGCAGCGCGAGCATCTCCCCGCCGTCGGTCTCGTGGTCCATCCCGCACAGGTGCAGCACGCCGTGCACCACCGCCTCGGTGATATCTGAGGTGTGCTCGGGGCAGATCACCACGTCTCCCAGCTCGCGCGGCCCGGGCGCCGGGCCGCTCTCGTCGACCGGGAAGGAGAGCACGTCGGTCGGCCGGTCGATCGCTCGGTGCTCGGAGTTCAGGCGCTGGATCTCGGCGGCGTTCACCAGCGCGACGGCCAGGTGCCCCTCATTCACGCCCGCGGCACGTAGAGCCGCCTCGGCGGGGGACCGCAGGATCCCCTCCTCCCCCCCTATGACCTCTATCTCGATCAGGCGTTCTTGCGCTTCGCCGGCGCGCTGCGCAGGTCGGGCGCCTGCTGCTCGGCGTAGGCGCTGTAGGCGGCAACGATGCGCTGCACGAGCTTGTGGCGCACGACGTCCTCCCCGCCGAAGCGCAGGAACTCGATCCCCTCTACGTCGGCGAGGATCTCGCCGATCACGTCGAGCCCCGAGTGCTGGCCCTTTGGCAGGTCCACCTGGGTCACGTCGCCGGTCACGACCATCTTCGAGTTGAAGCCGAGGCGCGTGAGCACCATCTTCATCTGCTCAGGCGTGGTGTTCTGAGCCTCGTCGACGATGATGAA
>JBBJNU010000140.1:0-5060 GCA_037721005.1 Thermoleophilaceae bacterium
CGAGGTGCAAGCACCCGCGGCTGAGGGGTAATCGGCACTTGAGCCTTTCGTAGCTCCCGCCCCCGCGAGCGTCCCCCAGACGAACTCTGGATGACTTAGCTTAGGATGGCTGGCATGGACGATGTACCGGCGGTTTGGGGAGTCACTCCGGGAGCGGCCAAGGAAAAACTCGAGGATGTGCTTGGCCGACTCGCCGAGCGGCTCGGGATCGATACACCGGAGATCACGAGCGACTATGTGTTCCTGCCGGCGGACTATCCGCGCGTGGCGCGGGCTCTTGACGAGGTTGAGCCGGGTTGGCGTGATGAGTCGCTGCTCGTCCCGCCCGTGCCTTAACCGACCCGACCCCGTTCATCGGTCCACCTCTCGGCCAGGGATCACGAGGAACTCCACCGGCCCCCAGCCGCTGCGGCACAGGCAGCGCACCCACCCGGCTTCCTCGGTACCGTCAGCGGATGGATACCGCTGAGCGCCTGAGCCCTCGGGCCACCCTTGCTCTGGCAGCCGCGCTTCTCCTTCTGGCCTTGGCCGGTGCCGGTGCCGCCCGCGCGGAGAACGGCGAGATTTACGTCGCCCTCGGTGACTCCTATACGTCGGCTCCCCTGGTGCCCAACCAGATCGGAGAGCCGATCGACTGCGGGCGCTCCGACCACAACTATCCCTCGCTCGTGGCCGCGGCGTTCAAGGTGAAGACCTTCGTCGATGTGAGCTGCGGCAGCGCGACCACCAGGCACATGACCGAACCCCAGACGGGGCTTCCGCTCGGGGGCACGAACCCGCCGCAGTTCAACGCCCTTCGTCGCGACGCCACGCTTGTGACCGTGGGGATCGGCGGCAACGACGCGGGCCTGGTGGGCGTGGCGGAAACGTGCGCGGAGATGGGCGCCACCCAGCCCTTCGGCACCGCCTGCCGCGACTTCTACGCACCTGGCGGAAACGACAGGGTGGCGGCGAAGATCGATGCGACCAAGCCGAAGATCGCGAAGGTACTGCAGGGCATCCACCAGCGCAGCCCGAACGCCCGCGTGGCGATCGTCGGCTACCCGGACGTCCTTCCCAGGGACGGCACCAACTGCTACCCCATGGTCCCGCTCAGCCCCGACGATGTTCGCTACATCGACGAGCTGATCCTTCGCATCAACGCCATGATCGCCGGCCAGGCCGCGGCCAACGATGCCGAGTTCGTGGACACCTACTACGACAGCGTCGGTCACGATGTGTGCACGCTTCCCCCGACGCGCTGGTTCGAGGGGATCGCTCCCACCGAACCCGCGTTTCCGTTGCATCCCAACGGCAAGGGCGAGGCGAGCATGGCCCGCTCGGCTATCGCCGTGCTCAGCAGGCCGCGGCCCACCGGCGGGCCGACCGACCGACCACCCGGCGCCGGCTCGACCCCGTGCCTCGCGCGCCGTTCTCCGATCGGACCGAGGAACATCGGCCGTATCCGCCTGGGCTACACGCGCCGCGCGATCCTGCGGCGCGTCCGGGTGGCTCCCGTGAGCCGCGCCCGCCACACCTATGGCTACTGCATCAAGGGCCGCACGGGACGGGTGAGCGCGGTGTTCTCGGGCCCGTCGGCCCGCGGGCGGGTGGAGCTGGTGACCACCACGGCGCTCGGCCATGGAAACCGGCGCGTACGAGTGCGCACCGGCATGGCCGCCTTCCGCAGGGCCTATCCCCACCGGCGGCGCATCTCTTCCGGCCTCTACCGGGCCGGCCCGGGGAGCGCGCGCCTGTTCGGGGTCCGGCGGGGCCGCGTGCGGTTCATCGCCGTCGCGAGCAGAGAGCTGCTGAGGGACCCCCAGAAGCTGCGGCGCGGCCTGCACCGCGGCGCATTCCAGCGCGCGAAGTAAGGCAATCCTCGTTTCCCCGGCCCCCTATGGGGGCAACCGGGCGGGTGACCTGCAGTCCACCCGAGGAGACCCATGGCCGACCTGACACCGCTCGACGAGAAGCTCGCCGAGGTCCTCGGCCTCGCGCAGGCCGCGCAGGACACCACGGCCCAAGTGGCCGGCATGGAGGACGCTGAGGATTTTCGCGAGCAGCTGGAGGGAATGGGTAAGGACGCGACGGAGACCGAGCGCCGCACGGACGCCCACGTGGACACCCTCGAAGACCGCCATCCGCGACATGGCCAAGGAGACGAAAGCCGAAGTGGCGGAGATGCGCGAGGCCTACCTGGAAGGGGAGGAGGAGGCTCTCGACGGCTTCGAGTTCCTCACGATGTCCGAGGCGGGCGAGCTCGGCCACTGGGAGATCGTCCAGACGATGGCCAGGGCGGTCGGGGACCAGTCCGTGGGCGAGCTGGCCGAGTGGGCGGTAGGGGTCCAGCGCCGGCACTTCGACGGCGTGCGGGCGTCCGCATTGAAGCTCGCTGAGGCCGAGGCGCGCGGCTAGCCTGCTCGCCACATGCAGACGCTGACCCGCCGAGAGCTCACGGCCGCGCTCTCGGCACGACAGATGCTGCTCGATCGCCAGTCCCTCGCGCCCGCCGAGGCGATCCGACGGCTCACGCCACTCCAGGGCCAGGACGCGCCGGCGCCCTACGTAGCCCTGGCCGCGCGCCTCGGAGGCTTCACCGCCGAGGCCCTTGAAGCGGACATCTCCTCGCGGAGCGTGGTGAAGACGACGATCATGCGCCTGACCCTCCATCTCGTTGCCGGAGACGAGTACCCGGCCTATGCGCAGCTCACGCGTCAGGCCCGGATGCGCACGTGGCGCAAGGCCTACGCGCATTTGGACGAAGCCAAGGTGACGGCGGACCTCGGTGCCTGGCTCACCGAACCGCGCACGAACGATGAGATCAGCGAGCGCGTCGGCAGCTACGAAGGGGTGCCCGACGATCCCTGGGGCCCGGTGGGCTTCGCCCGCACCCTCCTCCCGCTCGTTCAGCTGCCGCCGGCGGGGTACCGGCGTAACCGCGAGCGCCCGAGCTTCATCGTCGACCCGCGGCCCCTACCCGACCCGGTGGCGGCGGCCGCCCTCGTGCTGTCGCGCTACCTGGCCGCGTTCGGCCCGGCCAGCCGGCGTGACGCGGCTTCCTGGGCCGGCGTCGCCCAGCGCGACTTCGCGGAGGCTTTCGAGCAGTTGACCACCGTCTCCTACCACGACGAACACGACAAGGAGCTGTTCGACCTCCCCGATCAGCCGCTGCCCCCTGCCTCCACGCGGCTCCCGGTGCGCTTTCTGGCCCGCTGGGACCAGCCGCTGCTCGCCTACGCCGACCGCGAGCGGATCATCCCGCTCGAGGTGCAGCCGCTCAAGCTCACCCTCAGCGGCGATGCGACCGTGACGGTGGACGGCCGGGTGGCCGCCAGCTGGGCCCTGCAGCGCGGTCGGAGCTCCGTGAAGCTCACGCTCACTCCCCACGTGGAGATCAAACGCTCGGCGCGCGCGGAGATCCGCGCCGAGGCAAGCCGCACGGCCAATCTGCTCGAGCCCGGCGCGGACCGTTTCGAGATCGCGGGCGCGTAGCGCGAGCCGCGGCTCAGGGCACGGCGGGGCGCGAGCCGGCGTTGCCCAGCGGGTTCGGGCGGATGGGCGTCTGGCCCTTGCGGTTCACACGCGGGTACTGACCGCCATCCCACAGCTGCGGCGGCGCCACCAGGCAAGGCGGCTCTCCGTTGGTCGCATCCCTGCGGACACCGCCCGGCTTGCAGTCGAAGGCCTCGGTCATGCCCAGCGGGCGTGCCCGTCGCAGATAGTTGGGCGTGGGGTAGGAGTTACCCCTGTCGTAGGAGGGCCGGGTGCGCATGACGCCGAGGCTGCGTGAGTTGATGGCGCTGTAGGCCCGCAGGTAGTGGCGTGGGCCCTCCGAGGCGTTGAGCGGAGGCAGCGATGACGTGAACGAGCCGCCGCCGTTGGTGATGAAGTCGGCCACCTGGTGCTGCTGGTAGTTGAGGTAGGAGAGGATCGGGTTGAGCTCGTCGAGGTAGGGGTTCAGCGACTCGAACACGGGCTCGGCCCCCGCGATGAAGCGCGCAGCCGAGGGCAACGTCTTCGACGACTCGTCGATCAGCGGATCGAGATCGCGGAAGAGGGCCTTGAGTCTCCCCGTGCCATATGAAGCCCTCTTAGCGCCTACCTCCCGCCGGGAGCCTACCTCCGGTCCAGGACTTTTTCTACTGGCGACCGTCGGCCCTGGATGCGAAGCTGCAGCGCAGATGAACGACGTGGCGATCCGCGGCGAGATGATCCGCCTCGGCCAGTTCCTGAAGCTAGCGAACCTCGTGGGCGGCGGCGGCGAGGCGAAGGCTCTGCTGGCCGAGGGAGACGTGCTGGTCAACGGCGAGCCTGAGGCCAGGCGCGGCCGCCAGCTTCACCCTGGCGACATCGTGCAGGTGGGTGAAGCTCAGCTTCACGTCAAGGCTGTCGCTTAGGCGTTTAGGGTCCGCTTCATGGGAATCGCCGCCGCGTTCGTGCTGATGATTGCACTCGCCCTGACCGGGTGTGGTGGCGAGCCCAAACCGGTAGACGGGGCAGATCAGAGGGGGCGGGCCGAGACTGACGCGACCGATGAAAAGCCGCCGAAAGCCGATGCCGTGCTGCCTCCGGGCGGCGAGGCGCCCCGGCTCGCGGGCGAGGGACTCGAGGAGGCAGCGCGGGCGGCCGGCTGCAAGCTCGAGAGCTTCAAGTCAACGAGCCGCGGGCATGTCTCGGATCCCGATCAGGAGATCGACTACTCCTCGGCTCCGCCCACGTCAGGGAAGCACTTCGCGACCGCGGCCGAGGACGCGGCCTACCTCACCGCTCCGGATGAGAAGGCCCTGGTGCACTCTCTCGAGCATGGCCGGGTGGTGATCTGGTTCAAGGCGGACCTCCCCCGCGGCGCCCGGGCGAGCCTGCGAGCGTTCTATGAGGAGGTTTCGTTTCAGACCCTTCTCACGCCGGATGAGACGGGGTCCGACTACGAGGTGGCGGCCACGGCTTGGAACCGCGACCCCTCTCCGAACGGGACCGGGCGCCTGCTGGGGTGCGACACGTTCACCCCGAAGGTGTTCGAGGCGCTGCAGGCGTTCAAGAAACGCCACCGCAGCAAGGGGCCCGAGGCGATCCCCTAG
>JBBJNU010000141.1:0-5040 GCA_037721005.1 Thermoleophilaceae bacterium
CAGAGGACAACATCCTGCACCTGCTGCACGCCATCGCCGGCCTTGCGGCCGGAGCCAGACGCTCCACCAGTACGGTCATGCAAGCCGAGCGCGCCTAGGCCGGTGCGGTGCAGCGCTCTGGCCATTCGCCTGGGTTAACGGGGCGCCTCCGCGCGTACCAGCGTGCCACTGTCGCCGATCGAGACCCAAACGGCTCCTTCGCCCACCGAGACGCCGGTGGGCGCGCCGGCGAGGCGCACCGGCGCGCCGATCCGCCGGCGCTCGTCCGGGTCGAGGCGCGCGAGCGTGCCGGGCTCCATCCCCTGGGCCACCCACACCGATCCACCCCCGGCCGCCAAGCGCACGGGGAGCCCCGAACGGTCGAGGCGCACCAAAGCACCCTCGATCGCGGAGGACGAGGGGTTGAGCCGCACCACCTCGATGCGGTCGCCACGACCCAGACCCAGGCGTACCGCCCGCGCGGGACTGCCGTGGGTCAGCCTCGAAGAGAACGAGGTCAACGTCTTCCTGCTCGGGTTGAGACATGCATCCGATCCCGACCAACATGCTTTGCGCGGCGGGCGCGGCTCTCACCACGGAACTTGGGCTCTAGCAGGTGTTTTACAGCGCCCCCGGGAGGATTCGAACCTCCGACCCTCGGATTAGAAGTCCGACGCTCTGATCCGCTGAGCTACGGGGGCCGAGGGGCAGCATAGGCCGAACGGGCGCCGAACGGGCTGCATCGAAGCGCCTCGGCTAGCGCCGGAGGTCCACGAAGAGGCTCCGGCGTCCACGGTTTCCTGCCCCATCGGCTGCCACCGCATTCACCTCGAATCGCGCCCGACGAAGGCGGTCGAGGCGTATGCGGGCTCGCCGTGTCAAGCGGATTCGCACCGTTCTGGCTCCAGAACCGGCCGCCACGTTGACCCGGGAAACGATGGTCGGCCTCCGCGAGCGAGACAGCCCGGCCCGGCGTGCGGTGAGCGAGCTGATGCGAACGGTCAGGTTGAGCCGGCAGCGCTCCGTACACCGGGCGCGTAGCACGAGCCCGGCGCGCAGGGCGCGCCGGAGCCTCCTGGCCGACCGGTTCGCCAGGAAGATCCGCGGAGCCGTCCGGTCCGAGGAGGTCTCCCCGGCCGGCACGCCCCGGCGCGTGTCACCCTCCGGGATAGGGACGGTCCCGGAAGGGAGAGGCGTGGCCTGCGGCAAGCCGGCGAAGGCGGAGGTGGCACGCAACGCGAGGTCGGCGTTCAGGCGCCCGCCAGTAGCCGTTCTACCCGCCAGGTCGGGCCTCAGATCGGTTCCGGTGAGCAGGGCGGCCTTCACGCCGGTCACGCTTGCTGTTGGCTCGAGCGCCCAGATCAACGCGGCCACGCCTGCAACGTGTGGGGTGGCCATCGAGGTGCCGCTGAACCGGGCGTAGCCCCCCGGCACCGTGCTTGCCGTGCGCACCCCCGGAGCAGCCAGATCCACCGCTTCGGCGCCGTAGTTGGAGAAGCCGGCGAGGCGGTCGTCCTGATCGCTCGCCGCTACACACACGATGTTCGGGGCGGGGTACGCGCAGGGATACTCGGGGGCAACGCTCAAGTCGTCACCCACTCCGTCGTCGCCACCGTTGCCGGCGGCGACCACGAAGAGGGTGCCGGGAGCCCCGTTGATGGCGTCCAACTCGGCACGGGAGAAGCTCGAGCCGCTAAGGCTCGCGTTCACGATGCGGGCGCCCTTGGCGGCGGCGTACCGATACGCGGAGATGAGGTCGGCCACGGAGCCGCTTCCGGTTGCGTCGAGCACGCGCAAAGGCATCACGCGCGAGGCCCAGCTCACTCCGGTCACGCCGACCGAGTTGTCTCCGGAGGCGGCAATCGTGCCCGCCGCGTGGGTTCCGTGATCGTTCTCGTCGGCGGGCAGATTGTCGGCGGTCACCCAGTCCCAGCCACGCCAG
The DNA here is from genome assembly GCA_037721005.1 of Thermoleophilaceae bacterium. Classification (GTDB taxonomy): domain Bacteria; phylum Actinomycetota; class Thermoleophilia; order Solirubrobacterales; family Thermoleophilaceae; genus JAAYBF01. The sequence continues at coordinate 1,922 of JBBJNU010000141.1, forward strand.
TCGTCGACGAGCCCGTTGGCGTCGTCGTCCAGGCCGTTGCTCTCCCGTCCCCCTCCGCTCTCGCCCGGGTTGGTCCAGATCGACGAGCCAAGGTCCGCGTGGCTCACGTCGACACCGGTATCAACCACGGCCGCGGTCACCGCCGAGCTGCCGGTGGTGAGGTTCCAGGCTTCGGGCGCGTCGATGTCGGCGTCGATGGTGCCGGCCACGCCCCCTACGGACTGACCCCGGTTGTCGAGTCCCCAGAGCCCCGGGAAAAGCGGATCATCCGGGAGCGCCTCGATTCGGCGGACGAAATTGGGCTCGGCGTACAGGACCTGCGGCGAGTCCTCGAGCTCCTCCGCGACGGCCTGGATGGCCTGGCCGTCGTCGACCTGCACGAGCTGCAGCCCCCCGCCGGCCAGAGGGCGCTCGAGCTCCACGCCCGCGTCTTGGCGGGCGGCAGCGCGGTCGGCCGGACCGGCGTCTTCGCTGAAGCGCACGATCAGCTCACCGGGAACCGCGCCCGCGTCCGCCGCGTGAGCTGCTCCCGAAAAGGCGAGCGCGGGCCCGGCCAGAGCCGCGGTGACGCCCATGAGCGCAGCGGCTGTTCTCAGGGCAGGCATCAGACTGTTCATCGCCACCCCTACCCGTAGGGGAACCCGGTGGCGCACCAAACGGACGACTGTACGAGGATGCGGCGGTGACCCTGGTCCCGGGCGGGCCCGTGAGGCGCATTCCACGTAGAAGATCGGGGCGACTGGATTTGAACCAGCGACCCCCTGCTCCCAAAGCAGGTGCGCTACCAAGCTGCGCCACGCCCCGAACTAAGGGCAGTCTAGTCCCCATTCGCCTTGCAGCCGATCGCCAGCGATCGGCGATTTCTCGGTAGCAGTTCTGCTACCGCGAAGAAGGTGGAGACCATTCCCCAAAAGGAGCTACGCAACAAGGTTGGCGAGGTCCTCCGGCGGGCCGAGGCCGGCGAGGAGTTCTCCGTCACGGTGGCCGGGCGCCCGGTGGCGCACCTTGGTCCAGCCGCCAAGCGGCGCTGGGTGAAGGGTCCCGTCTTAGCACGCATCTTTGAGACACCTGAGCCCCGAAGCCTGTCCCGTGATCTCGAGCGCTTTCCGGCCTCGGTCGGCGATCCGTTCGGGTGACGCGCGCGGTACTCGACACCTCGATCCTCATCGGCTCCTCGATCCCGGGCGAGCTCGAAGGTGCGATCAGCGTAGCCTCGCTTGCCGAGCTGCACTCCGGTGTTCTCGCGGCGAGCGACCCCGACGAGCGGTCGCGCCGGACACAGCGGCTCGGCGTCATCGAAGCCACCTTTGACCCGCTCCCCGTCGACGCCGCGGTAGCCCGCGAATGGGGCAGGCTCGCCGCTGCGGTCGCCGAACGCGGGGGCCAGCCGCGCCGTCGAGCGATCGACCTTGCCATAGCCGCGACCGCGAGCGTTCACACCGTCCCCCTCCTTACCGCGGACGCGGCCGACTTTGCCATCCTCGACGACCTCGTCGATATCCACACGCCCAGCCGAGGCGGCGCCTAGCTCGTGCTACCTGGGCCTCCGCCCGGTCGGTAGATGACCCGAGCTGCGAGCCGCGGCATCACCCCAGGCGAGTAACGTGCCGCCTCGCCATGGCCGATGTCCAGCCCCTGCGCACCTTGCGCTACGACCTGAAGTCCGTCGGCTCGCTTGAGGCGGTGATCGCTCCGCCCTACGACGTGATCGACGGGCCCATGCGCGCCGAGCTTCTGGCCAAGAGCCCGTTCAACGTGGTCGAGATTGACCTTCCTGAGGCTCCCGGCGGCGGTGACCGCTACCAGCACGCCGAGCACACCTTCGAGGGATGGCTCCAGCAGGGGATTCTCGTGCGCGAGCAGGAGCCGGCCTTCTGGGCCCTCCAGCAGGACTACTCGGCGCCCGACGGCAGCCGCCGCCGGCGCCGGGGCTTCTTCGCGCGCGTGCGCGTGGAGGACTACGGGCCCGGGCGGATCCGCCCCCACGAGCGCACCCACCCGGGACCGAAGGAGGACCGCCTGGCCCTCACGCGCGCCACGCGGGCCAACCTCTCCCCCATCTTCAGCCTCTTCGGAGACCCCGATGACGCCTCGGGCGACGTGCTCGAGCGCGTCGTGGCCGGTGAGCCATTCGCCTCGGCCACCGACACCGAGGGCACCGACAACCGGCTGTGGCGCATCGCTGACCCCGGCGAGGTGGGGGCACTGCAGTCAGCGCTCGCCGAAGCCGAGTTGTTGATCGCCGACGGCCACCACCGCTACGAGACCGCGCGCGTGTACGCCGACGAGGTTGGCGGCGAGGGCGAGCACTCCTACGTGCTCATGTTCCTCTGCTCGCTCTCGGATCCCGGGTTGCTCGTGTTCCCCACCCACCGGCTGCTCACCGATCTGAAGGACGACACCCCCAAGCAGCAGGCCATTCGTGAAGCGCTCACGCGCGATTTCGAGGTCGAGCAGGTGAGCGCCGAGGAGCTCGAGCCGGAAACGGCCGCGAGCGCCGGAGCCGTGCAGCTGGGCTACATGGACTCATTTCACAAGCAGCCCTACCGGCTCACGCTGAAGAGCCAGGAGATCGCCGACAAGGCCCTGGCCGGCAAGCCCGAGCCCTACCGCCGCCTGGACACCGCGGTGCTCGAGGCGATCATCCTCAAGGGCGCGCTCGGCATGAGTGAGGACGACATCTCCCACCTGCGCGGGCTCGCCTACTCCAAGGACTTCGACGACGCCCGCGAGGCGGTGGAGTCCGGCCGCGCCGACGCGGGCTTCTTCATGCGCGCGACACCCGTCGATCAGGTGCGCGAGGTGGCCGCGGAGGGCGAGTCGATGCCGCCCAAGTCCACCTACTTCTACCCTAAGGTGCCGACCGGGCTGGTCTTCAACGTCCTGGAGTAGGCGATGGGACGAAGCCAAGAACATCGGAGGTGCGGGCAGGGTGCCCGCACGGGGTAACTGAATTGAAGATCTATACGAAGAAGGGCGATGACGGCTCGACCGGCCTCTGGTACGGCGGCCGGGTGGGCAAGTCCTCTGGGCGCCCGGAGGCCTACGGGTCGGTTGACGAGGCTGCCTCGCTGCTCGGGCTCTGCCGGGCGGCCGCCGAACGCGACAGTGAGCTGTAC
>JBBJNU010000016.1:0-17756 GCA_037721005.1 Thermoleophilaceae bacterium
GGCCAGGCCCATGCGGCCCTCGAGCACCGGCTTCGTGTCCGGAAAGCGGCACTTAACGGACCCTACCCCGGATGTGAAGGTACCGCGTTTCGCCTCGCGAGCGCCTCAGTCGGCCCCAGCGGCCTCTGCCACCTCGCGGTAGGCGGCGGGCGGGTCCGGCTTGCCGAATACCGACGAACCGGCAACGAAGAGGTTGGCCCCCGCCTCTGCCGCCGGGCCCGCCGTGCTGGGATCGATACCGCCGTCGACCTCCACAGCCACGTCCGGACCGACCCTTTCTCGCAGGCCGGCGATCTTCTTCTCTGATCCTTCGATGTAAGCCTGGCCGCCCCAGCCGGGGTTCACCGTCATGCACAGCAACAGGTCGAAGGCGCCTTCGAGAGCATCGATCGCGCAGACCGGCGTGCCCGGGTTCAGGGCGAGACCGGCGCTGGCGCCCTCGTCCCGGATTGCCTTGAGCGTGTAGTGCACGTGGGGCGTGGCCTCCACATGGATGGAGATCGAATCGGCGCCGGCCTTCGCGAATTCGGCCACCCACCGTTCGGGGCGGTCCACCATGAGGTGCACGTCGAGCAGGCCGCCGGCCTCATGCACCTGGTCGCGCAGCGCCTCCACCACCTGTGGGCCGAAGGTGAGCGGTGGCACGAAGGTGCCGTCCATCACGTCCACGTGGATAACGCGTGCCCCCGCCTCCATTACCAACGCCACCTGCTCGCCGAAGCTGGCGAAATCCGAGGCGAGGATCGAGGGGGCGACGCGGCGGGCGAGCAGATCGGCGGTGGCCATGCCCCGCAACGCTACCGGACCCGAGGGGTACGAGAAAGGGGCCCCCGAAGGGACCCCTTTTCTACGAACCTGCGGAACGGCTTGGCTTCGTGCCTAACCCTCCTGCTTGTCCTCGTTCTCGGACTGGAACTGGTTCTCGGTGGAGTCCGACTCCGTGGAGGCGGGCTTGCGATCGACCCGCTCGCACGAGCCGAGCATGTCCGCGGGGGTGGAGTCCACGATCACGTCGAACTCGTCGGCGCGGACCACGTCGTTGCCCTCGCCGCAGGTGATCTTGTCGGCCTCACCGTCGCGTACGCGGAACCTGTCGTCGCCGTCGCCGCCGATCAGCGTGTCGGCTACGGGATCGCCGGGAGCGGTCACGTCGAACTTGGCGAGCGCCCACAGGACGTCGTTGCCGTCGCCGCCGTCGGTCACGTCGACACCCCGGTTGGCAAAGATCAGGTCGTCGCCCGCGCCGCCGTTCTGGGTGTCGTCTTCGAAGCCGCCGGACATGAAGTCACGGCCGGCGCGGCCGTTGATGGTGTCGTTGCCCTTGCCGCCGTGCAGGCGGTCGCCGAACCGGCCGCCGAACCTGCCGAACCGCCTCGCGGGCACGGCGCCCGGACCACCGTTGATGGTGTCGTTGCCGAGGCCGGCGAACACGCGGTCACGCCCTCCGCCGCCCTGGATGTCGTCGTCTCCGGCGTTGCCGGTGATGAAGTCGGCGCCGAGGCCACCGAAGATGTCGTCGTTTCCGGCGTTGCCGTGCAGGCGATCGGCTCTGCGACCGGCCTGACCGCCACCGCCGCGCACCTCGTCGTCACCCACGCCGCCACGTACGACGTCGCGACCCTGGTTGCCGTTCACCTTGTCGTTGCCGTCTCCGCCGAAGAGACGGTCACGGCCGAAGGATCCGGAGAGGGTGTCGGCACCGTCGCCGCCACTAACCCTGTCTCGGCCGGCGCCGCCGTCAACGGCGTCGTCGCCGCCGAGCGCGCGCACGCGGTCGTTGCCCGCAAGGGCGTTGATCTGATCCGCGTCGGGGGTGCCGACGAGCCGATCGTTCCCGGGCGTGCCGGTGATCGCGGCGGCTACGGCGAGCGCCGCGAAGAGGCATGACAGAGCTGCTGCTGCCGCCATGGTGAAACTGATCCTGTTGCTACGCTGCCTCAAGGGGCATCCTCCTGTGGTTGGTGGGTGCCCCTGTAACCGTTAAGCCCGTATGTAGTTGCGGTCGGGCTCAGCTTTTCGCGGCTTGGCGCGCGTGTGTGCGTATCTCCGAAAGGATGCGCTCGAGCCTCGGCTCCACGTCGGAATCCACGTGGCGCATGGCAGCCGCCACAGCGGGGTGCACGCCGGCGATCTGGGCGTGCATCTCGTGCGCCACGGCGCGGTAGGCAGGGTGGCCCTCGCGCCCCGAGCGCAGCTCGATCAGGTGCATGGCTTCGCGCGCGTTCAAGTCGAGCACGTAGCGGATGCGAAAGCCCAGGCACAGGGCGTAGGGGGCCAGCTCGGGCAGTCCTGCATCCGTGAGCCGCGCGAACTCGGAGCTCGAGCATTCGAGGGCGCGCTCGTAATCGCCGGCCACGCCGGCTTCCCCGAGCTCGTGGGGCACCCCTGCACCCAGGTCGGGAGAGAGTGCCTGCCACTGCACGGTGAGCATCCGGTGGCGCTGAAGGTCACGGAAGGCGCCGTAGTCGGACACCACCTCGAAGCGGTAGGAGAGCGCCTCGAGGCCGCGGCCGGGGCGGTGGCGGCGGTTTGCGCGCTCGCCCACCAGCTCCGCGAGCATCTGCGCCCGCTCGTCGGGCGGGAGGGTGTGCACCGCGCGACGGGCCTCGTCCTCGGACACCGAGGCCGCTTCGAAGAGCAGGGCGCCCAGCAGTTCGTCCTCCGAGCCGCGCGCCGACAGGAGTCGCACCGACGGGCCGTTTTCCTCTCCGCCACGGGTGCGGTCAAGACCGAGCCGGCCGGCCCAGCGCTCCGCCACCGCGCCCCGCTCCTCGAGGTAGGAGATCCACTCTCCGCCGCGCTCGGGGCGCTCCACGCGCTGCACGAAGCTCGGCATCATGGCCTTCAGCTCGGTGAGGATCATCTGCCCCATGTCGCGGGCCTCGGGCAGCGGCGAGGCCATGAGCCTGAGCAGGAGGGCCTCGTAGGCCTGGCCGGAGGCGAAGATGCCCATATGCGAGAGCGAGGCTGCCGGCAGCAGCCCGCGCAGGAGGTCGAGGGCCTTGGCCTGTATCGACCGGGCATGAGCCGCCTCGGGCTCGCCCTCGCTCCGCGGGAACCGCTCCGAGGCCCAGGCCTGCACCCGCGGGAGGCTCTGCGCGTAGGTGTCGAAGAGGTAGTCCATCGCCGCCGCGTACTCGGGACCGGTCGACTCGTGGCGCCAGTAGCGGTAGCCGCCGCCTTCCATCGGAGCGTCGTAGGCGATGTAGCGCGTGGACTGTTCGAGGTATGAAGCCAGCCGGCCCCGCTGGAGCACCTTGGTCATCACGTTGGAGACCCACTCGCAGCCGATGTGCGCCCCGCCGAGCTGGGCCACCGAGTCGTCGCCGTAGCCAAGGAAGATCCGCTCGTAGAGCTTGCGCGCGCGTTCTCCCTCGGCGCCGTCGAAGGCGTCTGACACCGACTGGGCGTCCGCGGCGAACTCGTCGAGGTAGAGGCGGCGCAGCGTGCCCGAGTAGCGCGAGTAGCGGGCGAACATCGCCCCCTTCACGGTCTCCGGCATGTTCACGAGCCCGAAGACCGGCCGGTCGAGGTTCGTGAAGTGGGGCATGAGCGCCTCGCGCTCGGGCTCCGTGAAGCCCTCGACCGGGTACTGCATCAGGCGATCTTGTGCTCGAACACGCACTCGAGCTTGGGCTCGCCTGGACCGTTCACGTCGTCATCGTCGTGCTCGGCCTTCTCGATGCGGAAGTCGAGGCTGCGTCCCTCAAGCTCGAGGGAGGCCACCTGGTTGTCGAAAAACGGCCCCTCGCCCACCATCCGCCAGCGCACCGGCTCGCTCTCCACGCCGGCAGCCCGCGAAAGGGCCCGGGCGATGGCAAAGGCCGGTTTGGTCATCATGAAGTTGATCACCCGGCGTTCCTTGTCGTCGAGCGGATTGCGCAGGGGCGAGCACACGGCCTGATAGACGTTGCTCTGCACCCCAGAGCCGCGCGGGTAGGCCACCTCCGACAGGTAGGCGTGATGCACGTCGCCGGAGAGCGTGACGATCGACGCGGGCGGCGTGCCCAGCTCGCCCGCCGCGACGCGTCGCTGTAGCTCGGCCAGCCGGTCGAACGAGCGGTTGAACGCCCCCCAGTGCTCGAGGTCGAGGCCTTGGCGGATCTTTTCCCCGACCTTCGCCGCCCGCGAACCCCACGCACCACCGCACACCTTCTCGTTCCAGGCTTCCACGTGGTGCATGGCGGGGGAGAGAAGCCACGGCAGGGTCGTGGCGATCAGCAGGTGGTCGAAGTCGCCGGTGCACCGATTCTCGATCCACAGCCACTCGTCCTCGTCGAGCATGTCGCGCGAGCCCTCCTCGAGCATGCGCCCGCAACGCGAATCGATCACGACCAGCCGGGTATCGCCCAGGTCGCGGCAGTAGCTCCATCGGGTCGCGTTCTTCTCGCGGTCGGCCTTCAGAGCGTACTCGCGCAACAAGGGACCGGCGTCCTCCGCCTCACGCACCTTGATGAACAGCTCGTCCTCGTCCTGATCGGAGGGACTTATGTTCCCGGCGTGCTGGTAGATCCAGTACGACATGAGCCCGCCGACGATGTGCTCGTCCCACCAATCCGATGCCCGCATCTCGTCGAGCCAGGCCTGCGAGGTGTTCCAATCGTCGTGGATGTCGTGGTCGTCGAAGATCATCGCGCTCGACACCGTGGACAGCAGCCAGCGCATCACGGGCTCGCTCCACGCTTCCTGGTAGAGGTGCGTGTACTCCTCGTAGTTCAGGGCAAGCTTCCCGGGGTCCTCGTCCATGTCGCGCTGGGAGCGCACGAACTTCTCCGTCTCGGGTGAGACCTCGTCGGCGTAGACCTGATCGCCCAGCAGCAGGAGCAGGTCCGGCCACTCCTCGAAGGGCTGGTCCTTCATGCGGAAGGCCAGGCCGCGCAGAGCGTCGAGCTCGCGCCCGCGCTCGTCCTGGTCCTTTGTGAGGGTGAACGGTGGGCTGTTGGGCATGGCCGTGCGGCAGGAGCCAAAGGCCAGCTTCATGCGGTCTGACTTCGGGCTGGTGCGAAAGCGGCTGGGGGGGAAGGCCGAGCCCTCGAGCGGCCAGACCTGCTCGCCGTCTAGCTCCACCGTGTACTCGAGCTCCGCGCCGGTCTCGAGGCCGCGGACCCGCACGAGCCCGAAATGGTGGCCCTCCACGTGGAAGGTGCGTTCGGTCGTGCCGAGCACGGACACCTCGCAGGGCGAATCGGTCTCCACCCAGAAGGTGGCGCACTCCTCGCCCACGTAGCGCAGCAGCGGGCCGAGGACCAGTTCGGGCATGGCGGTGAGACTACCCGCCCCCGCTTCTCCGCGCGAGTAGCGTTTGGACGCAGTGACGAGCGGCGGCTTGGAGGTTCAGGTACAGCGGATCGGGCGAGAGCTCCATGGCGCCCTGCCGGCCTCCTCGCGGCACCCGGTGAAGGCGATCGACGCGCGCGCGATGGAGATGACCACTCGCGACGACGAGCTGCGTGCCGCCCTCTTCCGGCTGGTGGACGTGACCCCCGCGTGTCGATCGCTCGACGACCTGGCCCGTCACCTGACCGCCTACCTGGGTGAGGTGAGCGAGCCGCCGCCGTCACTCGAGCGAGCCCTGCGGATTGCCGACAACTCGGCTGGGCGCCGCGCCCTCGGCGCCGCGGCGGCCGCCGGCGTGCGCCACATGGCCCACCGCTTCATCGTCGGGGAGTCGCCCCGCGAGGCCGAGCGGGTGCTCCGGGGACTGTGGAAGGACGGGGCAGCCTGCTCCGTGGACCTGCTGGGGGAGGCAACGGTCTCTCGCGAGGAGGCCGATCGCTACGCGGTTCGGTGTCGCGAGGCCCTCGATGACCTCGTGGCCGCCGCCGCAAAGTGGCCCGAGCGACCCCACCTCGAGGCCGACTCCATGGGCCCGCTCCCGCGCGTGAACCTGTCGGTGAAGGTGTCCGCGCTCACGCCGCTCATGCGGCCAGAGTCGCCCGAGGTGGGCCGCGACGACGCCGCCAGGCGCATGAGGCCTCTGCTGGCGCGCGCGAAGGAGCTCGGAGCGCACCTGCACATCGACATGGAGTCACTTGACTCGCTCGAGACCACGATGGAGCTCGTGTTCGAGCTTCTCGACGAGCCGGGGCTTCGCGATGGTCTCTCCACCGGAGTGGTGCTCCAGGCCTACTTGCGCGACTCCCCACAGCAGCTGGACCGCCTGCTCGCCTGGGCGCAGGCCGGCGCCCGGCGGCCGCCGCTCACCGTCCGGCTCGTAAAGGGGGCCTACTGGGACCACGAGGTGGTGGAGGCGCGGCAGCACGGCTGGCAAGTTCCGGTGTTCGAGGAGAAGTCCGACTCCGACCGCAACTTCGAAGCGCTCACGGCGCGCCTGCTGGCGGCCCGCCCGCTCGTCCGAGTGGCGGTGGCCTCGCACAACCTGCGGTCGGTGGCGCACGCGATCGCGGTGAACAGGCAGGCCGGAGGGGAGGACTCAGACCTGGAGCTTCAGGTGCTGCGCGGGCTGGGTGACGAGCTGATGGAGGCTCTCGCGCAGAACGGCATGCGCGTTCGCGCCTACTGCCCCGTAGGCGACCTGGTGGCCGGAATGGCCTACCTCGTGCGGCGGCTGCTCGAGAACACCTCCAACGACTCGTTCCTCGCCGACCAGGGCCGTGGGGTACCGGTCGAGGAACTGCTGGTGGCGCCATGAGCGAACTGTCCGCCTTCGTCAACGAGCCGGTGCTCGAGCTGCGCCGGGCCCCGGCGCGCGAGTCGCTCACGGCAGCGCTGGTGCAGCTCGACGAGAAGCTGCCGCTGGAGGTTCCAGTGCTCGTGGGGGGCGACGCCGGAGGCGGTACCGGGCGCTTCGCCTCGACCGACCCCGGCGCCCCGAGTCGGGTGGTGGCGGACGCAGCTCGAGCCGGAGAGGACGACGCCGCGGCCGCGGTGGCCGCGGCCCAGCGCGGCTTTCGCACCTGGAGCAGGGTGAGTGCGGCCGGGCGGGCGGAGGTGCTGGTGGCCGCCGCGGCGGCCCTGCGCCAGCGCCGGCTCGAGCTGGCCGCTCTGATGGTTCGCGAGTGCGCGAAGCCCTGGGCCGAGGCCGACGCGGACGTGTGCGAGGCCATCGACTTCCTCGAGTACTACGCGCGCGGGGCTCTCGCGCTCGAAAGGGGACCACAGCTGCTCCAGGTGCCGGGCGAGCGCAACACGATGACCTACGCACCGCGAGGAATCGTCGCCGTGATCTCGCCGTGGAACTTCCCGTTGGCTATCGCGTGCGGCATGACCGCCGCCGCCCTGGCCACCGGCAACGCCGCTGTGCTCAAGCCGGCGGAGCAGTCACCGGGATGCGCGCTGGCGCTCGTGGAGGCACTGCAAGGCGCCGGCGTGCCCAAGGACGCGCTGGCGCTGCTGCCGGGGTTCGGCGAGGTGGGCGCTGCCCTGGTACGCGATCCGCGTGTGCACGCCGTCGCCTTCACCGGGTCGAGCGCGGTGGGGCTGGAGATCATCAGGGAGGCGGCCAAGACTCCGGAAGGCCAGGGGCACCTCAAGCGGGTGGTCGCCGAGATGGGTGGCAAGAATTGCGTGATCTTGGACGCGGACGCCGACCTGGACGAGGCGGTGCCGGCCATCGTCGGGTCGGCCTTCGGCTACGCCGGGCAGAAGTGCTCGGCGGCCGCGCGCGTGCTGGCCCACGAAGGGGTGCACGACACGCTGGTGGCGCGCCTGGCGGGAGCCGTGGAGGTGCTCGAGGTCGGGCCTGCCGAGCGCTTCTCCACCGATGTGGGTCCGGTGATCGACGAGGAGGCCAGCGAGCGCGTGCGCGCCTACGCCGGGGAGGCCGAGCGAGTCGGGGAGATCGCCGCGCGGGCTGCACCGGGGCCCGGCGAGGGCTGGTTCTGCGCTGCGACCGTGGCCTGTGGCCTCGACCCGAGCGCCCGGGTTCTACGGGAGGAGGTGTTCGGACCGCTCTTGACCGTCGAGCAGGTGCCGAGCATCCAAGCCGCGTGTGACGCGGTCGAGGCTCTTCCTTTCGCCCTCACCGGAGGCCTCTTCTCGCGCAACCCCCGTACCGTCAAGGAGGTGAGCGCCCGGCTGCCGGTCGGCAACCTCTACGTGAACCGGGGAATTACCGGTGCGATGGTGGGCCGTCAGCCCTTCGGCGGCAACCGCCGCTCGGGCGTGGGCTCGAAGGCCGGCGGGCCGGACTACCTGGCGCAGTTCACCGAGCCGCGGGTGCTCACCGAGAACACGATGCGCCACGGGCTGGTGGTCGAGTGAGCCGGGGCGATGTGCCTTCGCCGACGGGCACTCGCTTGCGTGGCGCCTGCGCCGCGACCACTTGCTGACGTACGATCGGCCGGCGAACCGGAGGGAGCGACGAATGAAGATGCGCGCGGCGGTGTTGGAGGAGTTCGGGCAGCCCCTCCAGGTGCAGGAGGTCGAGCTGGCGGAGCCGAAGGCGGGCGAGGTGCTGGTGCGCCTCGAGGCCTGCGGCGTGTGCCACACCGACATGTACACGGCCTCGGGCGCGGACCCGTCGGGCTATGCACCCGCGGTGCTCGGGCACGAGGGCTGCGGCATCGTGGAGCGCACCGGCAAGGGCGTGTCGCTCGTGAGGGAGGGCGACCGCGTGGTCACGCTCTTCTCGCCTCAGTGCGGCGAGTGTGAGCATTGCCTGAGCCCACGCACCAACCTGTGCATGGCCATCCGCGCCGAGCAGAACCAGGGCCATCTTCCCGACGGCACCGTGCGGCTCTCCCGCGACGGCGAGCCCATCCGTCACTTCATGGGTACCTCCACCTTCGCCGAGTACACGGTGATGCCGGAGATCGCGCTGGCTGTGGTGTCGCCGGACGCCAGGCCCGACCACGCGTGCGTGTTCGCCTGCGGCCTGTCCACCGGGCTCGGCGCGGCCATGTACACGGCTGAGGTCGAGGCCGGCTCGACCTGCGTGGTCTTCGGGGCCGGGCTCGTGGGCCTGGGGGCCGTGGCCGGCTGCCGCCTGCAGGGCGCCGAGCGGATCGTGTGCATCGACCTGTCGCAGGAGCGGCTGGAGCTCGCACGCGGCCAGGGAGCCACCGACGTGATGGGGGGCGGCCCCGACGCCGTCGAGCAGGTGCTGGAGATGACCGACGGCATGGGCGCCGACTACACCTTCGAGGCCACCGGAAACGTGAAGGTGATGCAACAGGCGGTGGAGGCCGCCCGCATGGGTTGGGGGCTGGCCACGATGGCCGGCGTCGCGGGCAAGGGGGAGACGCTCGACGTGGTGCCCCGCCTCCTGATCACGGGCCGCCGTGTTGCCGGCTCCTCGTTCGGTGGCGTGAAGGGTCGCGAACAGGTGCCCCAGCTCGTGGAGCGCTACCTGCAGGGCGACATCGACGTGGATCCGCTCATCTCACACGAACTCTCGCTGGACGACGTGAACAAGGGCTTCGACCTCATGCACGCCCAGGACGGCATCCGCAGCGTGATCAGCTTTGGCTAGAGCTACTCCGAAGAGGCGGAGGCCTCCACCTCCGACGGCACCTCGATCTCGCGCTTGAGGATCTTTCCGGTGGGCCCCTTGGGCAGCTCGTCCATGAACCACACCTTGCGCGGGTACTTGTAGGCGGCCACCTCTTCCTTCACGTAGTCCTTGATCTCGTCGGCCGAGATCTCCTCGCCCTCCTTGAGCACCACCGCGGCACCCACCTCCTCGCCGAGGTTGTCGTCGGGCACGCCGACCACCGCCGCCTCCTGGATCGCGGGATGCTCGTAGAGCACCTCCTCGATCTCGCGCGGGTACACGTTGTAGCCGCCGCGGATGATCAGCTCCTTCTTGCGGTCGACGATGAAGAAGTAGCCCTCGTCGTCGATCTTGCCCATGTCGCCCGAGTAGAACCAGCCGTCCTTTATCGACTCGGCGGTGGCGTCCTCGCGGTTCCAGTATCCCTTCATGATGTTGTGGCCCTTGATCACGATCTCTCCGACCTCGCCCGGCTCGACGTCCTTGCCGTCGTCGTCCACGAGCTTCATCTCCACGCCCTCGATCGGAGTGCCGATGGAGCCGGCCTTGTTCTCCTTGTCGGGGTGATTGAACGACGCCACCGGTGAGGTCTCCGAGAGGCCGTAGCCCTCGAGCACCTTGCAGCCGAACTTTTCCTCGAACTTGCGCATGACCTCCTCGGGCATGGCCGAGCCGCCGGACATGCAAAGGCGAAGCGACGAGGTGTCGGCCGAGTCGGCGTTGGGCGCCGCGAGCATGCCGTTGTACATCGTGGGGACGCCCTGGAAGAGCGTGATCTTGTCCCGCTCGATGATCTCCAGCGCCTTCTCGGGATCGAAGCGCGGGATCATCGAGATCATCGCCCGGTTGGCGATTCCGGCGTTCAGCGTGCACGTCTGGCCGAACGAGTGAAACAGCGGCAACGCTCCGAGCAGCCGGTCGTCCTCCGTGAGCTCACCGAGCGTGTCCGCCGCGATGGTGCAGTTCTTGTGCAGGTTGGCGTGGGTGAGCTCCGCGCCCTTTGGCTTGCCGGTGGTGCCCGAGGTGTAGAGGATCACCGCGGTGTCGTCGGCGTCACGGTCGGCCAGGTCGTGGTCGGGCTCTGAGTCCTTCAGCAACTCCTCGAACTCGCCCGGCTTCACGTAGATGGTCTCGATGCCGGCTTCCTCGGCGCCCTTGTCGGCGGCCTCGGCGAAGTCGCCCCAGGCGATGAGCAGCTTGGCCCCGGGGTCGGTGAGGTAGAAGCCGACCTCGCGGCCCTTGAGGAGCACGTTCATCGGCACCACCACGGCGCCCGCCCGCAGCACGGCGTAGTAGGCGATCGGGAAGTAGGGAACGTTGGGGAGCATGATTCCCACCCGGTCGCCGGGCTCCACGCCCTTGGCTTTCAGGATCGCAGCCAGCCGCGCGCTGCCTTCGTCGAGAATCCCGTAGCTCACTTCGGTGTCGTCGAGCTTCACCGCTATGGCGTCTGGGCTTTTCTCGGCGGCTTCGGTCAGGATCCGTGCCAGGTTCTCACTCATCTGTTGTGTTCACTCCCTCGCTTTTGACGACCTGTTGTGTCGCTTTCCCCGGGAAGCCACGCGCCAACCTCCTGCGATGCTGGCGCCGTCGTGACCGGAACCTTCCTCAACGTTGGCACGGTGCTCGCCGGCACGCTGCTCGGCACGCTCGCGGGCGGCCGTCTGCCCGAGCGAATCCAGCAGCGGGTTCTCGCCGGTCTGGGTTTGGTCACGCTGGTGATAGGCGTGGACAGCGCGCTGGCGTGGAACGACACCAACCCGCTCTATGTGATGGGTGGCGTGCTGCTGGGAGGCATCACGGGTGAGGCGATCGGCATCGAGCGACGGCTCGAGGGTCTGGGCGACAGGATTCAACAGGCCGTGTCGCGTGGCCGGCCCTCGCGTGTGTCGGAGGGGTTCGTGACCGCGTCCCTGCTCTTCTGCGTGGGACCCTTGACCGTGCTCGGCTCGATCGAGGACGGGCTCACGGGCGAGTACACCCAGCTCGCCACGAAGGCGGTGCTCGACGGCTTCGCCTCGATCGCCCTGGCGGCCGCCCTCGGCTGGGGCGTGGGCATCGCGGCGGTCTCCGTGCTCGTCATCCAGGGCGCGATCACCCTCGGCGCGGGAGCCTTCGACTCGATCCTGCGGGGCGAGACGCTTGACGTGCTCACGAGCGCCGGCGGCATCCTCGTCATCGGCATCTCGCTGAAGCTGCTCGACGTAAAGGACGTGAAGGTGGGCAACTTCCTCCCGGCCCTGATCTTCGCCCCAGGGATCGCGGGCATCGCCTCGCTGTTCTAGCGCGCCTGGGCCAGGCGCGCATCCGACCGATTCCTCAACGACGGGGGGCGCCCGCAGGCGCCCCCCGATGCTTCGCTGCCTGAGGAACCGCTGACTACTCGGTGACCTCGACGTAGAAACGGCGTGACTGCGAGTTCCCGTCGCTGTTGTCCGCGAGCGAGCGCACCAAGAGGACGGTGTCCAAGTTGGTGCCGGCGGGCACGCAGTTGATCGACGGACTGGCACAGCGGCCCACGGACACGTCGCCCTTGAACGCCGGGTCGGGCATCGCACCGTTGTTTCCGCCGCGGTCGACCAGGTTCTGAATGGCGGTGCTCACGCTGAGCCCCTTGCCCACCAGCGAGGCGCCGGAGTTGATGTAGATGTTCGGGTTCGCGGCCGGCTGGTTGTTGATGCCGGGCTTCGAGAGCACGGTGAAGCCGCCTGACTGCTCCTCGATGCTGCCGTCCTCCCTGACCAGCGCCCAGCGCACCGAAGACGCGGGAATCTTGCCGAGCGTGGACTCCTTGATGGCGCCGCCGCCGAAGCCGTCCTTCTTGGCCTCGTTGCCGCGCAACGTTCCCTTCTTGAAGTCGACGTTGCGGATGGAGCCGTTCTTGATCTCACGACTGTCGATGCTGTTCGTGGCAACGCCGTACGACACGCCGCCGAGGGCGACGAAGAGGGACGTGCACGAAATTACGAGGGCCGCTGAAGGCCTCTTGCTGATGATGCGCTTCACGTAAAGCCGCTTTCTGTCGGGAATTCTGGACTGACCGCTTTCTGTCGGGAATTCTGGACTGACCGGCAGACGAGGATTCGCACGAGGTACCCGAAGGTTCACCTGCCCCGCCCGAGAGCGTGCTGCTGGGACCTCGAACCCGAGCCCAGCAGCAAAGTTGCGCGCTTGCCAGCGGATGGCGCCCTGGCCTTCCAGAACGGCAGAGTCGGTGTTTCAGGCCAGCGGGTCCGCTGCCCCCACGGTCGAGTAGTCAGGCGCCTCGTACGCCTGCCCGGGGGTGCCCCCGATGGCCAAGAGCCGCATGCCGTCCGGCCCCGGAGTGATCTTGCGCTTGGTTTCGGGGCCCACCCGGATGATCGTCTCCGGGTCGAGCGCCACCTTGTCCCCTTCGATGTCCATCTCGCCTGAGCCGCGCAGCACCACGTACACCTCCTCCTGCCCGCCGGGGTGGTCATGGTCGGGGTGATCGTCGGCGTTCGGGCCGAGCTCGATCACGCCCAGGCCGAACGAGGATGCGCCCACCTCGTCTCTGGCCTTGAGGAAGAGGCCTTTGTAGAAGCCCTCCATGTCGGAGATCTTCTTGGCGGTGTAGTCGGGCACGGGTGCTCCTTTCGGAAGCGGTTCAGGCCAGCAGCGAGGCGAACACGTCATCCACCTGCTGCCAGCCGAGGCTCATGAGGAACTGCGAGTTGCGTCCGTAGGACTTGGCGCCAAGGATGAAAAAGCCGGGCTCGGGGTTCACGAGGGTCTCCGGACCGTGGGCAACCTGGGCCAAGCAGTCGCCCCCGCCTCCGTCGGCCAGAAGCGCCGCCGCCAGCTTCATCGGCCCGCAGGTGGCGTAGCACTCGTGCACCTGGAGCTGGCGGTAGATCGAGTGGTCGCCCACGCCGCCGTTGAGGGCGAGGATGCGGTCCACCTCGATCCGTTCCAATCCCCCGTTGCGAAGGGACACGGCTATGCGGTCACCGCTGGCCTGCAGGGCGTCGGTCACCCGCCCGGCACGGACCTCGATGGCGGGCGATTCGCCGCGCTCCAGCTCCTCGGCCGCGCGGTTGAGGGAGGCCCGCTCGGGCAGCGGGTCCCCGCTCACCGAGCCCCAGTCGGGCTCGCGCCGGCGCACGGCCCAGATCACCCGGGTGTCCCGGGCCTCGCGCGCGAAGCCGGCGAGGGCCCTGGCGGCGGTCTGCGCCGAGTGGCCGGAGCCGGTGAGAAGGATGGTATGGCCCGCCCAGCGCTCGGCCTCGTCCTCGAAGCGGGGCAGGAAGCGCTCGATGCGATCGTCGAAGGCGCCCTCGCCCGGCGCGTCGATGCCGCCGTCGCCCAGGCGGTTGGGGTTGCCGTAGGTGCCCGAGCAGTCGATCACCGACTCGGCGTGCTCGATCGCCTCAGAGCCGTCGGGGTTCTCGAGCAGCAGCCGGAATGGCCGCCCCGCCCTCTCGCCGGAGCCGATCGCCTCGTGCTTGAGCAGTCCTTCACGGGCCACCGCCTTCACGCGGGTGCCGAGCCGCACCCGGCCGGCTAGCGGAGCCGTGGCCGCGAGCGGCTCGATGAGCCCATCGGCGAGCTCGTCGCCGGTTGGCAGCCCGCTACCGCTCGGCGCCTGCTCGCCGAGCGCCACCCGCGCGCGCGGAGACACGTTCATGGACCACGGCGTGAACGTGCGCACGTGCCCCCAGCGGCGCACGTAGCCGCCGGGCGTGGGCGCCGCCTCGTAGACGGTGAAGTCGAGGTCGCGCTCGGAGGCGGCCAGCGCCGCTTCCAGACCGATCGGCCCGGCCCCGATGATTGCTGTGCGGCCCACGGTCGCCCTCGATCCTAAACTGATCGCACCGTGCGCATCGCAGCCTTCGGAGGCGTTTACGCCAATCCACACGCGCTGCGCGCGATGCTCGAGGACGCCCGCGCTCGCGGCTGCGAACGACTCTTCAATCTCGGAGACCTCGGCGGCTTCGGGGCCGAATGCGACGCGGTGTGGCCCCTTCTCACCGAGTTCGGAGTCGAGTCGATCGCCGGCAACTACGACATCGCCATCGGCCGCGGCGACGACGACTGCGGCTGCGGTTATAGCTCCGACCGCGACAACGAGTTCGCCCAGCTGATGTACGACCACACGAAGGCAGCCACGGGCGAGGATTTCGCCGCCTGGATGCACGAGCTGCCTGGTGAGTTGCGCGAGGAGATCGAGGGGGTCTATGTGCACTGCGTTCACGGCTCGCCGCTCGCGGTGAACGACTTCCTGTGGGAGTCACTCGACGACTCAGAGCTGCGCCTTCGCGTGCAGGAGTCGGGTGCCGACGTGTTGCTCTGCACCCACACGGGCATTCCCTGGCAACGCGAGCTCGACGGCACACTCGTGGTGAACGTGGGTGCTGTTGGCCGTCCGGCCAACGACGGCCGGCGCGACACCTGGTACGCAGTCCTGGACCTCGCTGGCGGCGAGGTGCGCGCCGAGCTCGTGCCCGTGGCCTACGACTGGTGCGCGCAGGCGGCTTCGATGCGCGCGGCCGGCCTCCCGGAGCCGTTCGTGGAGACGGTCGAGACCGGCTGGTGGACCACGTGCCTCGAGGTCGTGCCGCCGCCCGAGCGAGCTCGCGGGCGCTACCACGTGTACCGCGAGTCGATGCCCACTGGGTTCGTGCAGGACGGCGCTGGGTTCACCGACGCCCCGATCCCTGGCGACGACGGGCTGCCGGTGGTGTCCCTGTTCGCCACGGAGGTCTTCCCGCCGCGCCTGTGGATCTACTCGAACTTCCACTGCAACCTGGCCTGCGACTACTGCGTGGTGGCCTCCTCGCCCACCGCCCGCCGCAGGGAGATCTCGGCTGAGCGCTTCCGGGCGCTGGTGGACGAGGCCGTCGAGGAGGGTTTCACGGAGATCTACGTGACAGGTGGGGAGCCGTTCGTGCACCCGAACATCGTGGAGATGATCGAGTACGCAAGCGACCGCTGCGACACGGTGGTGCTCACCAACGCGATGCTCTTCACCGGCAATCGCCGCCGCGGCCTTGAGCGTCTTGCCGGGCGCGAGCGGCTGACCCTGCAGAGCTCGCTGGATGGCGCCCGCGCGGCCACCCACGACCTCTGGCGCGGTGCCGGCTCGTGGGACCGCGCGATGGAGGGCATCCGCTTCGCCCATGGCCTCGGACTGCCTCTGCGCGTGGCCATGACCGAGACCCCGGAGAACCGCGACGAGGTCTCAGAGCTGGGCGAGATGCTCGCCGGACTGGGCATCAGCGGCGATGGGTTCGCGGTGCGCCCGCTGGTGCAGCGCGGGTTCGCGGAGGAGGTCGAGGACGGCGTGCAGGTGTCCGAAGGTGTGATGGCGCCCGAGCTGACCGTGACCGCCGACGGGGTGCACTGGCATCCGGTGGGCGGTGACCTGCAGTCGAGCCCCGACTTCCTGATCGCTCCCGGGGAGGTCGGTCTGGCTGAGGCCAAGCGCCTCGTGGTCGAGCGCTTTCTGACCCTGCGCCAGGAGGACGGCACCCTGCCGGCGGCGTTTCGCTGCGCGGTGTGAGCCTGTCCGTCCTCGTGATGGCGAAGGCGCCGCGGCCCGGCGCCGTGAAGACGCGCCTCGAGGCGCTCCTGGGCCCGGAGGGCTGCGCCGCCCTGCAGGCCGCTTTGATCGGGGTGGCCGCGCGGTGGGCGGTGGAGGTCGCGCCTGGCGCGGCGTACCTGGCCTACGGACCGGACGGGGCGGGCCGGGACGAGCTGGCGCCGTACGTGCCCGACGGGATCGAGCTGTTTCGCGACGGCGAGGGCGACCTCGGCGACAGGCTCGTGTTCGCAACGGAGCGGGTCTTCGGTGAGCGATCCGATCCGCTGCTGGTGGTGGGCACCGACATGCCGCTTCTAGCGGGCGCCCATGCTCGGGCAGCCGAGAAGGCCCTGCTCGACGCGGAGGTCTGTTTCGGCCCGGCCCTCGACGGTGGCTACTGGATCGTGGGCCTGCGCCGGCCCTGTGCGGAGGTGTTTTCGCTGGGGGAGTGGTGGGGCGGGGCCGAGGTTCTCGAGCGCTCGCTCGACCTGGCCCGAGGCGCCGGCCTCACGAGCGCCCTCCTCGGTTCCGAGCGCGACCTCGACGATGCCTCGGACGCCCGCGCACTGCTCGCGGACCCGCGGCTTCCCCCGGGGATCGCCGGGCTGCTCTCGCGCGAATGACCCTAGCCCGGCCTCTCGTGAGCGTCATCGTCCCGGTGCTCGACGAGGCAACTGAGCTGCCTCGAGTGCTCGACCACGTGGGGTCGCTGCCGGGTCGATGGGAGGTGCTGGTGGCCGAGGGCCCGGGCCGCGCGGCGCGGCTCAACGAAGCGGCGCGGGGCGCAAGCGGCGAGCTGCTCCTGTTCCTGCACGCAGACTCGAGGCTCCCGGCCGGCGCCTACCCCTCGCTCGTGTCGGCGGCCGCAGACCCGGGCGTCGTGGGCGGCAACTTCGCGCTTCGCTTCGCCGGCGACGATCGTTTCTCGCAGGTGCTCACCGCCGTCTACGCGCTGCAACGGCGCCTGGGCTTCTACTACGGCGACTCGTCGGTGTGGGTGCGCCGATCGGTATTCGAGATTCTCGGCGGCTACCGCGAGTTGGCGATCATGGACGACTACGACTTCGTACGCCGCCTGGAGGCGGCCGGCCGCACGGTGTGCCTACCCGGCCCCGCCCGAACCTCCGACCGCCGCTGGCGGGCCATGGGTGTACCGCGAACTCTCCTCGCCTGGTGGGCGATCCGCTGGCTCTTCCTGGCCGGCGTGCCTCCCGAGCGGTTGGCCAGGCTCTACCGCCGGATTCGCTAGGGACGAAAATCGAGCGGCTGAGCCCTAACGCAAGCTAGTCGAAGCTCTCGCTTGGTCGAAGGCCCTCGACGAAGCTGCGAAAGCTTGGGGCCAGGGCGACCTCAAACTCCATCTCGTTGTCGAACCAGGTCAAGGATGGCTGGCCTTCTGGACCGCAGCCGCGGTAGTCGAGCGCGATCCAGGTGTGCCCGTCGCCCGAGAGAAGCACCAACTCCTTGGGCATCTACCACTCTCCTCAAAGGGTGCATAGCCCTCCGGATCCGGCAAGGGGTAGGCATCGAACTCAGCGACAGGGCTGCCTCCATTCTGGACTCGCAGGAGCGCCAAGAAGTCTGCCGGAAGCCTGAGACCCAAGGTGGCCTCAGCGTCTTCAACCGTCGCCTCGGTCAGCGGAGCTTGAACCCCATAGGATTCGGATCGATCCCAGAACCTGTCTTTGACCTGCTCGAAACCCATAGCCCCCTGACGCTAGAACCGAGCGAACCAGCACTCGCCAGGGCCTTCCCTCA
>JBBJNU010000142.1:0-4977 GCA_037721005.1 Thermoleophilaceae bacterium
GGCGGCCGCGCCTCGGCTTCTTCTCGTCGGCCGGGGCGCCCTCGTCGGCAAGGGCATCCTCTTCGGCCAAGTCGGCGTCGTCGGGGAGCGCGGTCTCTTCGGCGAGAGCGGCGTCCTCCTCGGCGAGGGCGTTCTCTTCGGCCGCGACCTCTCCCTCGGGAGGGGCGGCCTCCTCGTCCAGGATGTCGGCGTCCACGGCTTCCTTCGCCGCCTTGGGATCGGTGGCGGCCTGGGCCGCGTCGTCGTCGAGCAGCCTGGCGATCAGTTCGTCCTTTTTGCCGCTCTTGGGCAGGTCTCTGCGCTCCAGCTCGGTGCCGAGCTGGTCGACCGTGAGCGCCGCGTATCCGGTCTCGTCCGCCATGTCCTAGCGCATCCTCACCTTGTCGCTACCGGCGTGGCCGCGGAACATCCGGGTGGGCGCGAACTCGCCGAGCTTGTGCCCCACCATCGACTCCGACACGAACACGGGCACGTGCTTGCGGCCGTCGTGCACGGCGATCGTGTGGCCGACCATGTCCGGGAAGATCGTCGACGCGCGCGACCAGGTCTTGACCATTGTCTTCGTGCCGGACTCGTTCATCGCCTCGATGCGAGACATGAGGCGATCCTCGACCCACGGACCCTTCTTGGACGAACGACTCACTTCCTACCACCCTTCTTGCCGCGGCGACGGCCACGGACGATGTACTTGTCGGACTTCTTGTTCTTGCGGCGGGTGCGGTAGCCGAGCGTGGGCACGCCCCAGGGCGTGACCGGATGCCGGCCCGGCGTGGTCGAGCCCTCGCCGCCGCCGTGGGGGTGGTCGACCGGGTTCATGGCCGTGCCACGCGTCTGCGGGCGCTTGCCCTTGTGGCGCGAGCGGCCGGCCTTGCCGAGCACGATGTTCTGATGCTCGGCGTTGCCGATCGCTCCGATGGAGGCCCGGCAATCGCCGCGCACCATGCGCATCTCGCCGGAGGGGAGGCGCAGGGTGGCGTAGTCGCCCTCTTTGGCCACGAGCTGAATCGATGTGCCCGCCGAGCGGCCCATCTGGCCTCCACGGCCGGGCTGAAGCTCCACGTTGTGCACGGTGGTGCCCGTGGGTATGTCGGCCAGTACCAGGCAACTGCCCGGCGTGATGTCCGCCCCCTCGCCCGACTGCACGGTGTCCCCCACGCGCATCCTGGCCGCGGCAAGGATGTAGGCCTTGTCGCCGTCGGCGTAATGGATGAGGGCGATGTAGGCGGTGCGGTTGGGGTCGTACTCGATCGCGGCGATGCGAGCGGGGATCCCATCCTTGCGCCGCTTGAAGTCGATCCGGCGGTACTTGCGCTTGGCCCCGCCGCCGCGGTGACGCGAGGTCACTCGCCCGTTGGCGTTGCGCCCACCTGACTTGGTGAGCCCCTCGACGAGCGACTTCTCGGGCGTGGACTTGGTGACCTCGGCGCGATCGGAATAGGTCGCGAAACGGCGGCCCGGGCTGGTTGGCTTGTGCTTCTTGATGGCCATGACTACTCGGTCTCACTCGGAGTCGGGACGAGGGCGCGAAAACCGAGCAGGCCAAGGACGCAGGCGTATCCGGGGGTGTGCCGGCGTAGCTGGCTGTGGGGGGTGTTCCCCCCGGCAGCGGACGCGAGCGACCGAGGACGCCGGGATGCGACGGTTTGCAGCGTCACTCGGCCGACTCCATTCCTTCGAAGAGCTCGATGGTGTCCTCGGCGTGCAGCGTGACCACGGCCTTCTTCCAGCGCCGGCGCTTGCCGACGCTGATGCCGCGGCGCTTGGGCTTGGGCTTCACGTTCTGCGTGCGAACACCCAGCACCCGAACCCCGAAGATCTCCTCGATGGCCTGGCGCACCTGGGTCTTGTTGGCCCCGTCGTGCACGCGGAACGTGTATTTGTTGGCCGCGAGGAGAGCGTAGCTCTTCTCGGAGATGACCGGGCGGATGATCACGCTGCGAGCGTTCATGCCGCGACCTCTGTCGCCTCGCGCTTGACCGGGGCCGCCGCCGCTTGCGTGAGCAGGTCGAGCGCGCCGGGTGAGACCACGAGGCGTGAGGCGCCGATCACGTCGGCCACGCCCACCTGGGTGGCGCGCAGCACGCTGGCCCCGGGAATGTTCCGGAACGACAGGGCCACGTTCTCCTCGCCCTCGGTCAGCACCACGAGGGCTTTGCCGCCGTCGGCGAAGCCCTCGAGGGCGCTCACTGCCTGCTTGGTGGAGGGGGAGTCGAAGCCGCTGGCGTCGATGGCGGCCAGCGAGCCGCGCTCGGAGTGCATGGAGAGCACGGCGCGCATGGCCCGCCGGCGCTCCTTGCGGTTGACCTTCACGGTGTAGGAGCGCGGCTTGGGGCCGAAGGCGATGCCGCCACCGGTGCGCTGGGGGGAGGACAGGGCGCCGACGCGAGCGCGGCCGGTGCCCTTCTGACGCCACGCCTTCGCGCCGGTCATCGCCACCTGGCCGCGCGTGAGCGTGGACGCCGTGCCCTTGCGCTTGGCGTTGAGCTCGGCCATCACAGCGCGGTGCACGAGCGGCTCGTGAAAGGTCTCGCCGAACACGGCCTCGTCGAGGTCAAGGCCCCCGGAACCGCCGCCGATGTAAGGAGCCTGAGCAGCCATCTCTAGCCCGCCGTCCTGATCTCGACGATGCCGCCCTTGGGGCCCGGCACCGATCCACGGACGAGCAGCAGATTGTCCTCGGCGCGCACGTCCACGATCTCGAGTCCGCGCTGTGTGATCCGCGCGTTGCCCATCTGGCCGGGGTTACGGGTGCCCTTGAAGACGCGAGACGGCGTGGCCGAGGCGCCGATGGAGCCAGGCGCGCGCTTGTTGTGCGAGCCGTGGGACATCGGCCCACGGGAGAAGTTGTGGCGCTTGATCGTGCCCTGGAAGCCCTTGCCCTTCGAGACGCCGGCCACCTTCACAGTCTGTCCCTTCTCGAAAACGTCTCCGACGGTGAGCTGATCGCCCACCAGGTGCTCGCCCGCCTCGTCGCGGAACTCCACGAGCCGGCGCAGCGGTGGAGCGTCGGCCTTGGCGAGGTGGCCGAGCTGGCCCTTGGTGAGCTTCTTCTCGCGCGCGGCCCCGAAGCCGAGCTGCAGCGCGTTGTAACCGTCGCGCTCCGCACTCCGGATGCCGGTGACCCAGCACGGTCCGGCCTCGACCACGGTCACGCGTTCTACGTGGCCGTCCTCGGCGTCGAAGACCTGCGTCATCCCCAGTTTGCGTCCTAGAAGTGCTCCCATGACAGAACGGGCCTCAGATCAGCTGGATCTGGATGTCGACGCCCGCCGGCAGATGGTCGAGGCGCTGGAGCGAGTCGACCGTCTTCGGCGTGGGCTGCAGGATGTCGATCAGCCGCTTGTGCGTGCGGATCTCGAAGTGCTCGCGGGAATCCTTGTCCTTGAACGGGCTGCGAATTACGCAGTACACGTTCTTCTCCGTGGGGAGAGGCACCGGACCGGAGATGCTGGCGCCGGTGCGTTGGGCCGTCTCCACGATCTCACGGGCCGCCGTCTCGATTGCCGAGTGGTCGTAGGCCTTGAGCCGGATGCGGATCTTGTTTTGGGTGAGTGTTGCCATTGGTTATCGCGTGTCTCCAGAGACAGTTTTGGGGGCAGGCCACCCGGGCCCCGCCCCCAAAGACATCGTGTGAAGCGTCGACTATTCGACTACTTCGGACACCACCCCCGAGCCTACGGTCCGGCCGCCCTCGCGAATGGCGAAGCGCAGGCCGTCGTCCATGGCGATCGGCTGGATCAGCTCGACCGTCATCTCGACGTTGTCGCCCGGCATGACCATCTCGACACCCTCGGGGAGGTTGGCGACACCGGTCACGTCGGTGGTGCGGAAGTAGAACTGCGGCCGGTAGCCGTTGAAGAAAGGAGTGTGGCGGCCACCCTCCTCCTTCTTCAGGCAGTAGACCTGAGCCTTGAACTTCTTGTGCGGTGTGATCGAGCCGGGCTTGCACAGCACCTGACCGCGCTGGATGTCCTCACGCTTGGTACCGCGCAGCAGGCAGCCGACGTTGTCGCCGGCCTGACCGTCGTCGAGGATCTTGCGGAACATCTCCACGCCGGTCACGATCGTCTTGGACGTCTGCTCGTGGATACCCACGATCTCGACCTCCTCGCCGGTCTTCACGACGCCCTGCTCGATGCGCCCAGTGGCCACGGTGCCACGGCCGGTGATCGAGAACACGTCCTCGACCGGCATCAGGAAGGGGCGGTCCAGCGGCCGCTCGGGCTGCGGGATGTAGGAGTCCAGCGCCTCCGCCAGCTCGATGATCTTGGCCTTGTACTCATCCTCGCCCTCAAGCGCCTTCAGGGCGGAGCCGAGGATCACAGGGACATCGTCGCCGGGGAAGTTGTACTCGGTGAGCAGCTCGCGCACCTCGACCTCGACCAGCTCGAGCAGCTCGTCGTCGTCCACCATGTCGACCTTGTTCAGGAAGACCACGATGTACGGCACGCCCACCTGGCGGGCGAGCAGGATGTGCTCGCGCGTCTGGGGCATGGGGCCGTCGGCCGCCGAGACCACGAGGATCGCGCCGTCCATCTGCGCGGCGCCCGTGATCATGTTCTTCACGTAGTCGGCGTGCCCCGGGCAGTCCACGTGCGCGTAGTGGCGCGCGTCGGTCTGGTACTCCACGTGGGAGGTCGCGATCGTGATGCCGCGCTCCCTCTCCTCGGGGGCATTGTCGATCTCCGCGAAGCTCTTGGCCTCGCCCCCCTGAGACTCAGCCAGGACGTTGGTGATCGCCGCTGTCAGCGTGGTCTTGCCATGGTCGATGTGACCGATGGTGCCGACGTTGCAGTGCGGCTTGTCGCGCTCGAACTTCTCCTTCGCCACTGGGAACTGCTCCTTTCGAAAACCTATTCAAGGCAGGCCGGTCGCACTCGTGCGACGGCGAACCTCCGAAACATACTCGTTCTGTTTGCTAAGCGGCCGCCGCGGGCGGCTCGCCCGTTCGGTGTTCCACGATCTCCGCCGCGATGC
>JBBJNU010000143.1:0-4953 GCA_037721005.1 Thermoleophilaceae bacterium
GGGCGAGCTCTGGCTCGCTCAGCTCTCGGAAGTGGGAAGCGTCCAACACGGGGAGGGTCGTAGGTGATCGGGGGTTCCTGACAGCCGACCTTACGGCCCTGACAGGATTGCGTGCATGGCCGCCAACTCCGCCGCCGTCGGGATGCCACCGGGCCCGCCGCTGCCGCGCTGGATGCAGACGCTCGGCTTCATCCTCGCCCCGGTGCCGTTCATCGATGCGGCGCGCCGGCGCTACGGGGACGTGGTCACCTTTCGGTCGCTGTTCGACCCCGGCTTCGTGATGGTGTTCGACTCGCTCCTCGTAAAGGACGTGCTGCGCGGCTCGCCGGAACAGCTGCGCGCCGGGGAGGCCAACGCCCCGCTGGGCCCCGTCGTGGGAGAGCGCTCGGTGCTACTGCTCGACGGAGCCGAGCACATGCGCCAGCGAAAGCTGCTGCTGCCTCCGTTTCACGGCCAGCGCATGCGTGCCTACGAGGAGGTCATGCTCACCGCCGCCGACCGGGCGATCGACTCTTGGCCGGTGGCCGCTGAGTTCACGTTGATGGGATCGATGCAGTCGGTCGCGCTCGAGGTGATCCTCCGTGCCGTCTTCGGCGTGGGAGAGGGGCAGCGCGAAGAGGACCTCAAGCGCCGCCTGCGCGAGATGATCGAGCCGATCGCCAACCGCCTCGGTGTGATCATGCTGGTGCTCTCCGGCGGCCGGCGGGGCAGCGGAGCGGGGGAGCGCTTCGCCGAGCAGCGCCGGCGGGTGGACGAGATGCTCTATGCCGAGATTGAGCGGCGCCGAGCCGAGCCCGACCTGGCCGAGCGCGAGGACGTGCTCTCGATGCTCGTGCTCGCTCGCGACGAGGGCGGCAGCCCGATGACCGACTCCGAACTGCGCGACGAGTTGCTCACGCTGCTCGTGGCCGGGCACGAGACCACGGCCACCGGCTTGGCGTGGGCCTTTGAGCTGCTGATACGCAACCCGGGGGTGCTCGAAAAGCTGCGCGGCGAGCTGGCCGCGGGCGACGACGCCTATCTGGGCGCGGTCGTGAAGGAGACGCTTCGCATCCGGCCAGTGATCTCGGGCATCGGCCGCGTGGTGCGCGGGGAGCCCTTCGAGGTGGGCGGGCACCTGATCCCGCCGGGCGTGGAGATCAACCCCTCGATCGGGGCCATCCACCGCCGCGCCGACCGCTACACCGACCCCGGCGAGTTTCGCCCAGAGCGCTTCTTGGGCGACGACGCCCCCGACACCTACACCTGGCTTCCCTTCGGCGGAGGCACCCGGCGGTGCATCGGGGCGAGCTTCGCCGAGCTCGAGATGCGCACGGTGATCCGCCGCGTGCTCGAGCGCACGGACCTCGAGCCGGCGGGCAAGCCCGAGCGGGCCGTGCGCCGTGGCATCACGTTCGTGCCCAAGCGCGGCGTACGGGTGATGCAACGCGGAGCGGCCCGACCCCCCGGTGCTTGACGTCGGGGCGACTTTGCGTTCCATAACAACGCAAATGCGCCCCAACGCAAAGCGCCCCGCCGGACCGGCGGGGCGCTTGGGGAGTGGAGGCGGCCGGTTCTGCCCCGGCGTCCGCGGAGCCTCACCCCGGTGCTTGCTACGAGTGTTCCCGACGGAGTCTGATCTCGGCTAGCCGGCTAGGTCGATCCACGGGGCACGTTGCCGGTGCCACTCCCTCCTGTTCGATGTCCCTTCGCGACCGAGGAATTTGCCTCGAAGGTGAGCCCGCATATTTGAAGCCACGGTCCGGGACGCGGGCTGCCCGGTGCGACTCCCTCAGACGCTAGTTAAGCGGCGAGGGCGAACTCATGGTTGGAGTCCGCACTTATTGTTTTTCCGAGATTTTTTTACGAGGCCAACCCGGAATCCTCGACTCGCTACACCGGGACGTAAATTCCACGTCGAATCTAGTTCGCCCCCGTGGATGACATTCTAGGGGGTAGGGTCGCGCCCGGAAGGTGAGGGTCGATCGACACGAGAAGTTCTTGCCGAATATCCGCCCGACCGACCGTCCTCGCACCCGGCTCGAGTCATCGGAGAAGCGGCCAGTGATCCTCTGGGTCTCGCTGAACTTGCCCGGGAAAGCGGGGTCGCGCAGGCCCATGTAGCGCTTGCTGTAGTTGAAGCTGCCGTCGGGCTTGATGGTGGGGCGGTCCTTTTTGTAGGTCGCGAAGAGGACCTTGTCGGGCACGCCGGTGCAACTGAACTTCTCGCGGAAGGACATCTCGAGCCCGGTACCTGAGTTGCTCACCCGAGCGGCGAGCGATCGTCAGAAGAGCGGGTCGCGCACGTTCGACATCAACACCGACGGCGTGGCGCGCTACGGGCTCTACCCCGATTGGATCGAGGATCTGCGCAAGCAGGCTGGCGACGAGATCGTGAACGACATGGCCACCGGCGCGGAGGGCTACCTGCAGATGTGGGAGCGCTCCATGGGCGTGCCTGCGCTGAACCGATGCCGTCCGGCACGCGGGCGGCTCACGGCGAAGGGCCTGTCGCGCGTGCGCCTCGGGCCTGGTCCCGTCGCTCTGCTCAAGAAGGCCGGCCAGCCGGTCGGCCGCAAGGGCCGCGCCTACCGCTACTGCGTGCGCGGTAATCGAGGCGATCGCAACGCCACGGCCAAGATCGTCGCCCTGTTCGACGGCAGGGAGAAGGCTACTCTCGTGGGTACCACCGCTCGCGGCCATCGTTCGCGCACCGTCAAGCGGGCCGGCGGAGCCAAGCTGCGGCGCAGCGCGCGCAAGCTGCGTAAGGGCATCCTCGTGCGCCGCGCTCAAGGCGGTAAGCGCTTCGTGTTCGGCGTTCGCCGGGGCAAGGTGAGCTACGTGGCCGTGGCGTCACGCTCGGCGGCCAAGAGCAAGCGCCGCCTGCGCACCCACCTGCGCCTCGCGGGCCTGCGTTAGCGCCCTACCGCCGAGCCGGGGCCATCTCGGCCGCGAAGAGGAATCGCTCGAGCCGGGCGTTGAACCCCTCCGCCCGAGGTACGGCGTGGCCGGCGCCGGGAAGATGCTCGCGGTCCGCGCCCAGGCGCTGAGCGAGGGAATCGCAGGTGGTCTCGACCGCCGGGTCGTGCTTGCCCGAAAGCACGAGAATGGGTAGCGAGGCTCCGGCGAGTGCCTCCAGGGCGTCCGGCGTCTCGAACGGCGGGGGCTCGATGAGGGTGAGCGAACGCACGACGTCAGGCGACCGCGCGCCCGCAAGTGCCAGGCCCGCGGCCCCGGTCTGAAAGCCCACGCAGTGAGCCGGCTCGCGCGTGAGGAGCTTCTCGAGGTCGCGAGCGTCGACCTCCGGATCCTGTTCCTCGGCCGCAGGACTCATCCGAAAGCCGCGGCGGGTGGCGATCACGATCCGCCACCGCTGAGCGAGAGGCTCCTGGGCCTTCCAGGTTGGCCCGGGCGCCACGTCGCCGTGCACCAGCATCACCGCCGGCCCTGAGCCCAGCACGCGCACGGCGAGGGAGGCGGCCACGCCGGCGTTCTAGCTCGTGACGGGGTCCGGCAGGGCGTAGGTCACGCCGGTCAGCTCCTCGGAGAGCGCCCACAGGCGCTTGGCGGTCTCCGGATCCCGGGCCCTGTCCGTGGGCTCGACCTCAGTCGGATCGCCCCGCATCTCGTTGAAGCCGTCGGGACCGTAGAACTCGCCGCCCTGAACGCCCGGCGCGGTTGCGGCGTAGAGGGTCGGTAGCGCGCCACGTTCGGCGCTCTGCGCGATCACGCGGTTGCTGACGCTCATCAATCGCTTCATCACGCCGGTCGGCCCGGTGCTCTGGAGGTTCGTGTCCGAGTAGCCGGGATGGGCCAGAACGCTGATCGCCGGCGAGCCTGCCGCGCGCAACCGCCGGTCCAGCTCGAGGCCGAATACCGCGTTGGCCAGCTTCGACTGCTGGTAGGCCTTTCGGGGGGCGTAGTCCTTTTCGAGTTGGAGGTCCTCGAAGTGAATGTGCCCCGGCTTGTGCTCGATGCTGCTGAGGGTCACGATCCGCCCCGCTTCGGCAGCTTGCACGCGTTCGAGCAGCAAGCCGGTGAGCGCGAAGTGTCCGAGATGGTTCGTGCCGAGCTGCAGCTCGAAGCCGTCGGCCGTCTTCTGCGGAGGGGTCATCATGATCCCGGCGTTGTTGATCAGCAGGTCGATGCGCTCGGCGGGCAGGTCGCTCGCGAACGAGCGGATCGAGTCGAGGCTGGAAAGGTCGAGCTCTCGCACCTCAGCGCCGCCACCCGGGGCGATCTGCCGCGCGGCTTCCTGTCCTTTGCCCATGTTGCGAACGGCGAGCACTACGTGGGCTCCGCGGCTGGCGAGGGCGGTGGCCGTGTGGAGCCCCAGTCCGCTGTTGGCACCGGTGATCACTGCGGTCCGCCCGGTCTGATCGGGAATGGAGTCTGTGTTCGGAGAGCTCATGTTCCGCAGACTATCCGGCACCATCTGCAGGCTTTGCCGCCCTACTCGCCAAGGGATTGGGCCCGGAAGCCGACAAGTGACATACGATGCTTGCTGCCGGAGAACGCCTGGATCTGGGCGAGGAGAACCTCCACCGAGAGCGGTTGCTCGACATGGAGGAGCGGATTCGCCCCTACCGTCTCGCCGCGTTCGGCGTTCTCGCCGTGGCGTTGCTGGTATCGGCCCTGCGCTCGGCTGGTGGTGGCTCATCCCCCTGGGCCTCGCGCTGGGAGCCTTCTACGTCGGCGACCGGGTGCGCGACGGGAGCCGGCGCCCGGAGCGGTGGATCGCGGTCACGTGGTGCGTCTCGCCTGGTGCTTCCGGGCGCTGACCTGCGTTCCACCACGGAGGTGGCCGAGCGCCTGCGCGAGGCCGTGGCCGAGGGTACCCACGGTGGACTCGGCATCTCGATCTCCTTTGGCGGGGTGGCTTCCAGCGACGGCGGGCGCATCGACTTCGACCGCATCTACCGGGAGGCCGACAGCGCGTTGTACGAGGCCAAGCAGGCCGGGCGCAACACCGTA
>JBBJNU010000144.1:0-4946 GCA_037721005.1 Thermoleophilaceae bacterium
CCGTTGAGGTTCACGGCGATCACGCGGTCGAAGGCCTCAGGGTCTGCGTGGCGCACGGGACCGCCCCCGCCGATGCCGGCGTTGGCCATGCAGATGTCGATGCCGCCGAACCGTTCCACGGTGCCCTCGACCGCGGCGGCCAGCTCGTCGCGATCGGTCACGTCGGCCTCGAACCACGCGGCCCCCTCGCCGATCTCGGTGGCCACCCGTTCGAGCTCATCGGCTTCGAGGCCCACGAGCGAGACCTTGGCCCCCTGGGCCGCGAGGCGCCGGGCGCACTCGGCGCCGATGCCGCGCGCGGCTCCGGTGATCAGGGCGGTGCGTCCGGCAGGGCTGTACGTGGAGGAGGGCATCGCCAGAGACTAAATAAGTCGCTCCTGCCCGGGCACGGCGGTCGGCGATCGCCGCCGCCGCCGCGGGGTCGACACCTCACCCAGCGCCTCCTGGACATCCGCCGCGATCGCGCGCTCCGAGCGCGAGGCCACGAGCGGCTCGTCGATCCCGTCCACGTGCACGCGCGTCCGCCGGCCGTCTCGGCGTTCGTCTCCCTCCAGCGGCACCAGGGCGTACACCCTGTCGGCGCGCACGAACTTGCCGTAGCCGAGGGCGACCAGGCGTGGTTGGGGGCGAGCCATCGGTCGCCGTGAAGATACCCGCGTTGCGATCTGCTCCACGCGGGTAGGTTCGTCAGTGACCACGAGGGAGGAACACATGCAAGAGGACACCCAGTCAGAGGCGAGCGCGTCGGCGGACGAGCACAAGAAGAAGGACGAGGAGGCCGAGGAGACGATCAAGGCTCTCGAAGACGATCCGCCCAAGGACCTCGACGACTGGCCCGACGGTCAGGCCAAGTACAAGACCTTCGGCGGACCCGACGGCGAGACCGGATACGAGGAGGGGGCCACCGCCAAGCTCGGCGCGGCCGACGTTCGCCACCACGAAGACGGCAGCGTGAGCGTGGGCGGCGAGAAAGTGGACGACCCCGACGAGTACAAGGGCGACCCGATCCCCGGCGGCCCCACTGACCCGAACACCCCGAAGGTCTCCGGCGAGCAGGACCTGACTGGCGACAGCGACTCGGACGACTCGGAGTCCGAGGACTCGACCGACTCCGACGACTCCGACTCCGACTCCGACGACTCGGACAAGAACTGAGCGGCACCTGCCCCGGGCCGGCTCAGGCCGGCCCGGGCTGCGGCAATCCGAAGCGTGGATAGGCTGCAGGCGTGGCCCTCGAGGACCTGCAGGAGGACATCACGCCCGAGCGAACCGCCGAGCTGCACGCCGCCAGGGAGGTCCAGCTCATCGATGTGCGCGAGACCTACGAGCACGACGCCGGCCACATCGGTGGCGATCGTCATCTGCCGTTCGCCCGGATGGCCGAGGAGGCAGAGTCGATCGACAGGGAGCGGCCTGTGGTCTTCTACTGCCGCACCGGTGGGCGCTCAGCCACAGCCACGCAGGCGTTCAGGGCCAGCGGCTACGACGCCCACAACATGGTTGGCGGGATGGTGGCGTGGGCCGAGGAGGGGCGGCCGATCGAGCCCGAGGGCGGCACGGTCGCTGATCATTAGAGATCGGCTTCGGTGAGCTGCGCCGAGTAGGGCCCCCGTCCCGTGAAGCACGCCGCGCCGCAACGAGCGCCGAGCCGCAGCGCCTCCGCTACGCGCATCCCCGCGCTCAAACCGAAGGTGACGCCTCCGGCGAAGGAGTCGCCACAGCCGTAGGCGTCGGAGATCGCGCCCGGCAGGGGCGTGGCATCCCATCCGCCGGTCTCGCCGTCTGAGCGCGCCCACTCTCCCCCCGCCGCCCCCGCCGTGCGAATCACCAGCTCCGGCTCAGGTGAGATGTCGCCCGGCGCGTAGCGCTCGCCCTCGTCGTTGGCGCTGGCCACGAGAGCATCGATGCGCTCCCCAGCCTCGCGTAGGGAGTCCAGCGAACGGGTGGTGGCCACCACCCGCTTCGAAGCCCGGACCGCCGTCATGGCGCCCGCGTCACCGGCGGTGAAGTACACGGCGTCGGTCTCGGCGAGCTCACCCCAGGGCAGCGGATCGTCCGCACGGGCGCCGAGCCGGGAGCCGATGACGGTGATCGTGCGCTCGCCCGCCGCGTCGACGAACACGAAACCGCGCCGTTGGGGCTCGTCTCGCCACGCCACCTCCACGCGCAGTCCGAGCGCCTCGAGCTCGCGATGAACGCGGTGGCCGAGCTCGTCGTCTCCCAAGGCGGTGAAGAAGGTTGCGCCCCCCGCCAGCTTGGAAAGCTGCACCGCGCTCACTGCTCCGCCGCCCCCCGGCTCCTGCCAGGTCTCGAGCGCGTGCACGATCTCGCCGGGCGCGGGCACGTGGTCCACCCGCGCAAACTCGATCCACTCGACATGGCCGACGCAGGCGACTCGCATCGGTGGAAGGTACCTTCGCGGCGTGGAAGACCCCATGCGCGTGAACCGGGAGGTGGCCATACCGCTGGCCGAGATCGAGCTGCGCACGAGCCGTTCGTCGGGCCCAGGAGGCCAGCACGCCAACGTGACCGCGTCGCGGGTCGAGGCCGTGCTCGACCTCGCCGGGTCTCCGTCCCTCACCGAGGACGAGCGCCGGCGCGCGTGCGCACGGCTCGGACCGCGGCTTACCGCCGTGGCCCAGGACACCCGCAGCCAGGCGCGCAACCGCGAATTGGCGCTCGAGCGCCTGCGGGGACGGCTGGCCGAGGCGCTCGTTGTCCGCCGCTCACGGCGGCGCACGAAGCCCACCCGGGCCTCACGGCAGCGCCGTCTTGATTCCAAGCGCCGCCGCGGTGAGACCAAGCGAAAGCGCCGCGGGCCCTCAGGCGAGGACCTCGGCTGAGCCTCTAGGGCGCCACCGCGCCACCGCCCTCCGAGGCCGGAGGAGTGGGGTCGGGCTCGGGCGCAGGGGCGGGGGCCGGCGCCGGCGCCGGTACCGGTGCGACGGGCGCCGCGGTGGCCCCCTGGTCTGGAGCTGGGGCGGGCACAGGCGTAACGGGAACACCGGAACCCCCGGTGTCGGGCGTGCCGGGGGCAGCCGGCGACGGATCGGAGTCCCGGTCCTTGTCGGTCTCGTCCTTGTCGGTGGACTTCTTGTCCGCGCTGGTGGTGCTCGGCACCGGAGCCACCACGGGGTCCTCTGACGCCTTCGACGGCTGGTCATCCCCCCCGCCGGCGATAGCGGCTATCACCACGATGAGGAAGATCGCCGCCGCCAGGGCGGCCACGAGCCGCCGGCGCATGTACACCGACTTATCCTCGCGCCGCGGGTCTGGTCGCTGGGGGCCCGGGGCCCGCGTGAGGCGTCGAGTGGGCTGGTCGTCCAAGGCGATTGGGATTAAACAGCCTCAGGGGGACCCTGGTGCGGCGATGTGGCGCACGCCCCCGGTCCGGGCTGTAGATTTCATGGTGTCATGCGGAGGACGATGAGGCGATCGAGCGCGGGCATCCTCGCGGTATGCGTGGGTTCGGCGATGGCGGCCACTCCCGCTGGCGCTCAGCAGGCCCAGCAAGCGCCGGCGTGCGACGAGCGCCCCCCCACGCTCGAATGGCAGGTGCGCAAGGACCTGAAGCAGAAGCGCTCCGTGAACCTGCGTTTCAACAAGTACGTGACCACCGGCGCGCCGCTCAAGCCGATCCAGGTACGGATCGTAAGGCCGAGTGTCGCACGGGCGTTCGAGTGGCAGAGCCTCAATCGTGACCACTACCGCTTCAAGCGCCGCGGCCGTGAGAGAACCACCCTGACCGCCCGTTACGTGGAGAATCGGTCCGGGTACCAAGGGCTCGGCAGCCCAGATCCGGGGGCCCTCCCGCTGCTGCCCGGTCTGGTCACCCTCCCGGGTCTCCCCACGCTGCCAGACCTCACCCTTCCGCTCCCGCTGATCCCACTGCTCACCGGCCCGGCGGGCGGCGGCGGCGGAGCGTTTGCGTCCGAGTTCTGCATCCGCACGATCACCCGCACCGTAGGCTAGGCTAGGGGTCCTCAAGCTCCTTCGGTCGCCGACCCGGCCGTCCGCTCGGCCTGGTGGCGAGATTTGAACTCCTCGTAGGGCATGCCGTACACGATCGCCCGCGCCTCGTCCTTTGAGATGTGAGCGCCGCGCTCAGCGGCCCCTTCGGCATACCAGCGCGACAGGCAGTTGCGACAGAAACCGGCCAACTCCATCAGGTCGATGTTCTGGACGTCGGGGCGCTCGCGCAGGTGCTCTACGAGCCTCCGGAAGGCCGCGGCCTCGAACTCGGTGCGGTCTGCCTCCTCCACGCTGCGAAACCTACCGGCCCGAGAACGCCCGGGTCCACACCGCACCCCGTTCTGCAACCATCCGGCTCATGGACGAACGCCCTCCGCTCCGCCTGCCCGAGGACCCGACTGGCATCGACGAGCCGCACGACGTACTCGCGGCCGAGGAGTTCGCCATGCCCGTGCGTTCCCGCGGTGAAATCCCGCCCGATCCGATCCACGAGCCCCACGACGTACTCGCCGCGGAGGAGTTCGCCATGCCCACGGGAGGAGTGCCGGAGAGCACGGGGAGCGGTTTCGACCCGCGCTCCTTCCTGCCGGCCGCCGGGGTCCTGGTGCTTCTCGCCGTCGTGCTGCGGCGCCTACGCGGCTGAGGAGGCCCTATGGGTAAAGGTCGCCGTCTTCGCCGCGCACGAAGATGGCGGTCACGGGGCAGTTGCCCGCCGCCTCGATCACCTCGTCGGTGGGCGCGCCGTCGGGGTCGATCACCCGGGCCTTGTCCTCAGCGTCGAGCTCGAAGACCGCCGGAGCAGAGTCCACGCAGTCACCTGAGCCGATGCACAGCGCCCGGTCCACCTCGATCTCGATGCGATTGCCTGGCGAAAGCTCCACG
The DNA here is from genome assembly GCA_037721005.1 of Thermoleophilaceae bacterium. Classification (GTDB taxonomy): domain Bacteria; phylum Actinomycetota; class Thermoleophilia; order Solirubrobacterales; family Thermoleophilaceae; genus JAAYBF01. The sequence continues at coordinate 4,855 of JBBJNU010000144.1, forward strand.
GCGGGGCAGACTACTGAAGGGCAGGCGGGATTCGGCATGGATGCCCGATCGCGCGAAACCTTATGGACGAGGAGCAGTGACACACGGCGGCG
>JBBJNU010000017.1:0-17620 GCA_037721005.1 Thermoleophilaceae bacterium
TCGTGGGCTCGCTCACGCAGTCCGCGATGGTGCACCTCGGCCGCGGGGCCGAGGGGCGCATCGACGAGAACGTGGTGGACCGTGCGGTCACGCTCGTGGAGTCCACCAGCCCCAACTCGCTGCTGCTCGGTTCGCTCGATGCCGCCCGGAGGCTGGCCGCCACGCGCGGTCACGAACTACTGGGGGAGACGATTGCCGCGATGTCCGAGGTGCGCGCATCCGTTCGAGCGATCGGCGGCCTCGACGTCCTGGACGAGCGGATGATCGGGGCTCCTGGTGTGTACGACTACGACCCGCTGCGTCTCGCCATCGACGTGCGCGGCACCGGCGCGAGCGGCTACGAGGTGGCTTCGGCGCTTCGTGAGCAGAGCGAGGTGATCCTCGAGCTGGCGGGCGAGAACGTGATCGTGGGTGTGTTCGGAATGGCCGAGGAGGCGGCTCCTCAGGGGCGTCGGTTGGTGGCCGGCCTAAAGGACGCGGTGGAGTCGCTCGGCCCCCGCGGCGACCGTACTCGCGAGGAGTTTGCTCCGCCGCCGCCTTGGGGCGAGCTGGCCATGTCGCCCCGTGAGGCGTTCCTGGGTCCGCAGGAGGTCGTCGGAGTACAGGAGGCGGTGGGCCGCATCGCCACCGAGTCGCTGGCCGCCTACCCGCCCGGGATTCCCAACGTGCTCCCCGGGGAGCGCCTCACGGTCGAGACGCTCGACTACATCCAGACCACGCTCGAGTTGGGCGGCAGCCTGCGTGGCGCGAGTGACCGCCGGCTGCGGACCGTGAGGGTGGTGGCCGAGTGAGCGCCTCGTTCGGTGCTCGCCCGAGAGCTGCGCGCCTCCCGCTGACCAACTGGGGGATCGAGGACGAGACCTCGCCTCTGAAGGACGTGCTCGTGGGGCCACCGGAGCATTTCGAGTGGCTGCCCACGAGCGCGATCTCCAAGGCCGCCCTCGCGAGCGGGCGTTCGATGAGCAGCGAGGACGCTGTGGCCGCCCACGCCGAGATGGTGGCGACCTACCAGGACGCCGGCGTGCGCGTGCACCGTCTGCCCGCCGATCGCGCTCTCAAGTACCAGGTGTTCTCGCGCGACTCCAGCGTCTGGGCCGCGAACGGGCCGATTGTGACCCAGATGAATCAGTGGTGGCGCCGGGGCGAGTACGCGCCGGTGATCGACTTCTACGCTTCGGCCGGCATCGAGGTGGCCCAAATGGTCAGCGCCGCGGCGTTCGAGGGTGGCGACCTCGTGCTGCCCGAGGCGCGCTGTGCGCTCATCGGCTACTGCGAGGAACGCACGCAACGTCCGGCGGCAGAGCAGGTGCGAGGGTGGCTCTCAGAGCTCGGGTGGGAGGTGCGCCTGCAGCCGTTCGACCCGCACTTCGTGCATATCGACGTGATCGTGTGCATGGTCGCGCCTGGGCTTGCGGCCATCTGCGAAGAAGCCGCGCCCGACGGACTGGCCGCCTGGCTGAGCGGGAAGGGCATCGAGCTCCTGCCCGTCACCTACGGCGACGCCATGGCCCTCGGGGCCAACGTGATGGCCCTCGGAGAGGACCGCGTGATCTCCGCGAAGGCGGCGGGGTCCCTGAACGAGCGGTTGCGTGCTCTCGGACTCACCGTGTACGACCCGGACCTGTGGCCCTTCACCATGGGTGGCGGCGGCCCGCACTGCCTCGCCCAGCCGCTGCGCCGTGATCGCGGGTAGGCGGTGGACCCGCAGCGCGTGATCGCCGATTTGCGTGAACTGGACAGGCGCACCGGTGGGCTCAAGGGCGCCGACCGCGTCTGCTGGACCGATGGCTGGACCAGCGCGCGTGAGTCCCTCCGCGAGCTCCTTGGCGACCTGCCGGTACAGGTGCGCACCGACGCCGCCGCCAACCTGTTCGCCGAGTTCCCGGGACGGCAGACAGACGAGGTGGTGCTCGTTGGCTCACACCTCGATTCGGTGCCCGGAGGCGGCTGGCTCGACGGCGCCTTGGGGGTGATGGCGGCGGTGGAGGTACTGCGGTCTGCCGCCGAGCGCGGGACCCCGCAGCGCACGGTGACCTTGGTCGACTGGGCTGACGAGGAAGGGGCGCGCTTCGGGCGCAGCCTGTTCGGAAGCTCGGCGTTCGCCGGCACTCTCGACCCCGACAGCGTGCGGAGCCTCGTCGATGCCGACGGCGTTTCCCTGCCGGACGCCTTGGCCGACCACGGCGTGGAAGTCGACTGCATGGGCAGCGCGGGTGGCGGTTCGCGCGAGCGCCTCCAGGCATACCTGGAGCTGCACATCGAGCAGGGGCCGGTGTTGGAGGCACGGGGACTCGCGTGCGGGGCGGTGCTCGGGACGATGGGGGTCGAGCGCCACCGTGTGAGCTTCGAGGGCAAGGCCGCCCACGCCGGCTCGACGCCGATGGACCGCCGCCGCGACGCGGGCGTTGCGGCGGCTCGCGCGATGGTGGGGCTGCAGGAGATCGGTGAGAGTTCGGGCGGCGTCTGTACGGCGGGCCGGCTCGACCTGGAGCCTGGCGTGGTGACCATCGTGCCCGGCCAAGCGGTGTTGGTGGTGGATCAGCGCCACCTCGAGGCGCAGGCGCTGGCGAGCATGCTCGACGCGGCACGCGCCTTGTGGGAGGGCACCGCCTCGAAGGAGGGCTGCACGGTGGAGGCCGAGCGCATCTGGGGGATCGAGCCCGTGCCCTTCCACCACGGCCTGGTCGGCGCAGCGGGGAGGGCGTGCGCGCAAGTCGCCGGGTCAGCGCACGAGTTGCCGAGCGGAGCGTTGCACGACGCCTCGGAGCTCGCCCGCATCACGCCCACCGCCATGGTCTTCGCCGCTTCGGCCGGCGGGGTCAGCCATGCCCCGGACGAGGACACGCCCGAGGAGGACCTGACGGCCGCGATCATTGCCTTCGGCCTGCTTGTCCGGCAGGTGATCGACGACGGCGTGCCGGGATGAGGAGCCTGCGGGTCTTAATTCACGGGCGCGTGCAGGGTGTGTTCTTCCGGGACACCGTGCGCGATGCGGCGGAGGAGGCCGGCGTGGCCGGCTGGGTGCGAAACCGCGGCGACGGCACGGTCGAGGCCCGCTTCGAGGGCGACGATGCGGCGGTGGAGCGGATGGTCGAGCTCTGCCGGCGCGGCCCGCGAGCGGCGGAGGTGGAGCGCGTCGACACCGAGGACGCCGAGCCGGAAGGTCTCTCGGGCTTCTCCCAACGCTGACCACCTTGTCACGCGCCCGGTGGCGAACTGTCATCCAGAGACGCCTGCTGTAACCGTTGCGAGCCTAGCTTCGGCCGCGTGGACGAGATCGCCAAATGGCGGATGGTCGCCGGGTTCGTGGCGCTCGCCCTGCTCGCCCTCGTCGCCGTTCGCGGGCTCGGTTCCGACGCCGGCGAGCGCACCGCCGCGCCGGTCCGCATCGCCGGAGGCCCGAAGCCGGGCGGGCGAGCCCGGCCTCCCACGCGAAGCGCCGGGATCTACGTGCACGTAGCCGGAGCGGTCAGGCGCCCAGGGCTCCTCCGGATCCCGAAAGGGGCGAGGATCGCCCTCGCCGTTCACCGGGCGGGCGGCCCCACCCCGGAGGCCGAGATGACCGCCGTCAACCTTGCGCAGCGCCTCAGCGACGGGCAGCAGGTCATCGTTCCCAGGGCGGGCGCCGGCCCGGTCGCCGCCGTGGCTCCGGCGGGCAGCACCGGGGTCGCCGGGAACGAGGACGTGCCGGTGAGCCTCGCCAGCGCCACTTCCGAGCAGCTCGAGGAGCTCGACGGGATAGGCCCCGCCCTCGCCGAACGGATCCTCGAGTTCCGCGACGAGAGCGGCGGCTTTCGCTCGGTCGGCCAGCTTCAGGAGGTCGAGGGCATCGGAGAGAAGCGCTACGCGGCCCTCAAGGAGGCGGTGGTGCCGTGACGCAACGGTGGCGCGCCGGTATCGCCATGGTGATGGACCGGCCGCGTCATCTGGCGCTCGCCGCCGCCTCGTCCGGCCTTGCCTGCGCGCCTCTGTCGCTCGAGGCAATACTCCTCGTGGCGGCCGGGCTTGCCGTGGCAGGCGCGATGCTTTCGGCGCGAGCGGGGCCAGCGAATCTCGCGAGCGAAGACGGAGCTCGGGTAGCGAGAACGACAGTCATCGTCGCCCTGGCCCTGATTGCCGGCGCCGGGGCAGGGCAGCTGCGCCTCGACGCGATCGAGAGCCACGCCGAGGGCCTTGGCGCCGGCGAGCCCATCGAGGGCCGGGGCCACCTCCTCGGCCCGCCACAGGCTGGTCAATTCGGCGCTTCGGCCGAGGTTCGAATAGCCACGGGCGCCGCAAGGGGGGCTCGTGTCCTGGTGCGGTTCCCGAGGGACGCGACCTTGCCGCACGACGCCGGTTCAGGCGCGGAGCTTGCGCTCGCGGCATCGGTCCGTACGCCGGCCTACGGGCGATCCACCGACGAGACCGAGGAGCCTCCGGGCGCCGGAGTGGGGCGGCCCTTCGACCTGAAGGCCTACCTTCGGCGCCGCGGCCTCGCCGCGGAGGCGGTTGCCTCTCGCGCGTCGTTCACCGGGCGGGCCCGCGGCGGAGTCGCCGGGGCTCTCGACGCTTCCCGCCGCCGCGCCGAGAGCGGCGTGGAGAGGGGGCTGTCGCCCCCGCGCGCGGCGCTCGCCCGCGGGATGGTGCTGGGCCAGGACGAACGGGTCGCGCCCGCAGTCCGTGATGACTTCCGCGCCTCGGGGCTCGCCCACGTACTGGCGGTCAGTGGTCAGAACGTGATGCTGCTCGCGGCGCTGGCCCTGCCGCTCCTCGCGGGTGCCGGCCTCCCCAGAGGGGCACGGCTCGCCGCGACGGTGGCGCTCGTGGCGGCCTACGTGCCGCTGGCCGGCGCGGGTCCGTCCCTTCAACGCGCAGGCGTGATGGGCATCGCTTCGCTCGTTGCGCTCGCGGCGTCTCGGCCGGCGTCGCGCTGGTACGCGCTGCTGCTCGCCGCCTGCGTCACGCTCGCGTTGAACCCGATGGCGGTCACCGATCCGGGCTGGCAGCTCTCGTTCGTCGCGGTCGGAGGGATTCTCGTGCTGATCTCTCCCCTTCGCAGCGCCCTCGCCGCGCTGCCACGCGCGGTTGCAGACGGAGTGGCGGTCACGGTCGCGGCCACGCTCACCACGGCGCCGCTCCTGGCGTTTCACTTCGGCACGGTGTCGGTGGCCTCGCTGCCCGCGAACGTGCTCGCGCTGCCGCTCGTGGCGCCGATCATGTGGCTTGGCATGCTGCGGGCGGGGCTCGCGCAGCTCGGTGGGGTGGGGGAGCCCGTGGCCGGGGTGACAGAGCTTCCCATCGATGGGCTTGGCCTCGTCATGAGCCCGCTCACCGGTGCACTCGCCTCGCTGGCCGGCGCGTTCGCCGAGCTGTCGGGTGCTCAGTTGGGTGTGCCGCTGACCTCGAACGTCTCTGTTGCCCTTGCCTACGCCGCGATGGGCGCACTGGGCTGGGGCGCCGTGCGATTGGCCCGGGGGACCGAGGTAACGCGTGCGACGGTCGCGGCGCAGTGGCGGCGCTCGCCACGGGCCTGGCGGCTCGCCGCCTCGCTAGCCGCCGCGGCCCTCCTGATCGCGCCGCTCGCCCTGCTCCTGAAGGCGCCCTCGCCTCCCGAGGAGCTCACGGTGTCCTTCCTCGACGTCGGCCAGGGCGACGCCACCCTCATCCAGCACCCCGACGGGACCGCTGTCCTGTTCGACGGCGGGCCGCCCGAGGGGCGGGTGGTGCGCCTCCTGCGCCGCGCCGGAGTAAGGAGGTTGTCGGCGCTGGTCATGACCCACGCTTCGCGCGACCACCACGGCGGCCTGCCTGAGGTGGTCGATCGACTGCCGGTGGATCTGCTTCTCGACGGGGGCGACGGTACGGCCGACAGAGACTTCCGCGACGTGGTCACCGCAGCCGGGAAACGGGGCACGCGGCGGCTGAAGGCGACCGCGCCCATGACCGTTCGGGTCGGTGGGTTGAGCATCCGCATTCTCTCGCCGCAGCCGCGTGCGCCGGGCCCCGCCCCGGAAGATCCCAACCCCCGCGCGGTCGCAGCCGTTGTCAGCGCCGGCGATCTCGACCTGTTTCTCTCCGGCGACGCCGAGAGCCCGTCGCTGCTCGCCCTCCCGCTTCCGGACGTCGACGCCATGAAGGTCTCTCACCACGGCAGCGCCGACCCCGGCTTGCCCGAGGTCCTCGCACGCCTGCGCCCGGAGGTGGCGGCCATCGAGGTGGGGGAGAACAGCTACGGCCACCCGGCGCCTCCCACGCTCGCGGCCCTCCGCGAGGCCGGGGTCCCCGTGTACCGCACCGACCTCAACGGCACCGTGCGCCTCACCGTGACCGGCGGCAGCATGACCGTGGACCCGGCGAAGGGCGGCCCGTGACGCCCGCAACCTCAGACCGCGGGCGCCACCTCCACCTCGCCGCGCCGCGCGGCCTGCGCGTGCTTGCGGCTGTCCTTGCCCGAGATGGACAGCGCGGCGAGCACGGCGCCGAGCACGGCGAAGGCTCCGCACACGAGGAAGGCGTCCTGGAAGCCCTCCGTGAGCGCCACGGCCGGGTTGCGCTCCCCACCGGCGAACAGGTCCTTTGTGGTGGCGTTTGCCACCGTCGCGGTTATGGCCAGGCCGAGGGCCCCGCCTACCTGCTGGCTCGTGTTCAGGATTCCCGAGGCGAGGCCCGCGTCGCTGTTGTCGGTCCCGGTCACGCCCGCGATGGTGAAGGTCACGAACGAGAGCCCGAGGCCCACGGCGGCGAGCATCGAGGGAAAGAGCACGTCGCCCACGAAGGTGCCGTCCGGCGACACCTGCGAGAACCACAGGAGCCCCGCCGCGGTGAACAGGGTGCCGGCTATGAGAGTGGGCTTGAACCCCACCCTCGTGACCAGCTGCGAGCCCACGCCGGCGCTCACGATGATCAACACGCTGAGTGGGAGGTAGGCGAGACCGGCTTCGAGTGCGGTGTAGCCAAGCACCTGCTGGAGGTAGAGCGAGATGAAGAAGAACATGGAGAACAGCGACATCGCTATGAGCAGCGCAACCATGTTTGCGCCTCGCAGCGTGCGGAGCCTGAAGATCGAGAACGGCATGAGGGGATGCTTGGTCCGCAGCTCGATCACCACGAACAGCGCCAGGAGTGCGACTGCCGCTCCGAGGAACACGAAGGTCTCCGTGGAGCCCCATCCGGCCTGCTCCGCGTTCACCAGGCCGTACACCAGCAGCGCGAGCCCGGCCGTGACCGACACGGCGCCGGGCACGTCGAAGGTGCTCGCCCGCTCATCGCGGCTCTCGGCGAGCAGTCGCGGGGCGAGGAAGGCGGCCACCAGCGCGATCGGCGTGTTCACGAGAAGTACCCACTCCCACCCGAGGTACTCGGTGAGCACTCCCCCCAGCAGGACTCCGGCCGCACCGCCGGCGCCCGCCACCGCGCCCCAGACCCCAAGGGCCTTGTTTCGCTCGACCCCTTCGGTGAACGTGGTGGTCACGATCGACAGCGCGGCGGGGGAGATGAGCGCGGCGCCGATGCCCTGCGCCGCGCGCGCGGCGATGAGCCACGCGTCGCTCTGGGCGAGTCCGCCCGCCAGGGAGGCCAGGCCGAACAGGATCAGCCCGCCGATGAAGATGCGCCGGCGGCCGAGCAGGTCGGCCATCCGGCCGCCGAGGAGGAGAAAGCCGCCGAAGGTGAGCACGTAGGCGTTCACCACCCACGAGAGGTTGTCCTGTGAGAACTCGAGATCCTTGCCGATCGACGGTAGGGCCACGTTCACGATCGAGGCGTCGAGGATCACGATGAACTGCGTCATCGCCAGGAGCGCGAGCGCGATCCATTTCGTGTTGTCGGGATTGCTTTCGGTGGGAAGGTCTCGCGCTTTGGCCATGTCTAGATCTCTCCTGAAGACGGGTACAAACGGAAGCAAGGTTCCGTATTGCGACGCACGATACGGAATCTTCCTTCCGTTTGTCAAGCTGGGGAGGTACGCTTCCCGAATGGAGGCAGCCACCCAACCCTCGCAGCGCCCCATGCGGGCCGATGCCCGCCGCAACCGCGAGCGCATTTTGGCGGCGGCAAGACTTGCCTTCGAGGAGGGGGGCGTTCACGCGCAGATGGAGGATGTCGCTCGCCGCGCCGGTGTCGGGGTGGGCACGCTGTACCGGCACTTCCCGACAAAGGAAGCACTCGTCGGAGAACTCGTGGGGGAGAAGTTCCGCCTGCTTCTGGAAGGCGCCCGGGACGCGCTCGACATCGAGGACCCCTGGGAGGCCTTCGCCGGCACATTGCGGCGCAACGCCGAGCTCATGGCGGCCGACGCCGTGGTGCAGGACGCGCTCATGCGCTCAGAGATCGACTGGACCTACGCGGAGGGCCCCCGCAGTGAGCTGCACTCCACCTTCGCGGTTACCGTCGAACGCGCAAGAGCCGCGGGCGTGATCCGGCCCGACTTTACGATCGACGACGTGCCGATGATCATGTGTGGCCTGTGCAGCACGATGGCCGACGGCGGCCCCGGCGGCGCGTATGACTGGCGCCGTCACCTCGAGCTGATGCTCGACGGCATCCGCGCCCGCTGACACACTCGCGAGCCGTGGCCGACCTCAAACCCGTCTACCTCATTCACGGCGACGACGACGCCAAGATCGACGAGTGGCGCGGCCGCCTGCGCCGGCGCGCCGAGACCGACCACGGTCCCGGCGGGCTCGAATCCTTGTCCGGCACTGACTCGCCGGAAGAGCTCGCCGCGTCGCTCGCCACGCTCACGTTCGCCACCGGCACCCGCTACCTCCTGGCCGACGACGCCGGCGCGTGGAAGGCCCCGGCGCTCGAGCCGCTCATCACCGCGCTGAAGGACCTGCCCTCCGACCTGGTGCTGGTGCTCATCGTCCGCGGCAAGCCCCTCGCTGGACTGGTGAAGGCCGTCAAGGCGGCCGGCGGCGAGATTCGCGAGCACGTCGCGCCCAAGCCCTGGGAGGTGCCGAAGTGGGTAGTGACCCGCGCGGCCGAGCACGGTCTGCAGCTCGACGCCGAGGCCGCCCGCACGCTGGTCACCCTCGCCGGAGTGGGCCAGCAACGGTTGGCCCGCGAGATCGAGAAGGTCACGATCGCGGTCCATCCCCAGACGCGGGCGAACGTCGAGGACATCGAGCGGATGGTGGCCGGCGACGTGATGCCCAAGGTCTACGACCTCGCCGATGCGGTGGCGGCCGGCGATCCCCGGCTCGCCGTGTCGCTGCTCGAGGAGCTATCCGAGCACGACGAACGCGCCGGCAAGGTCGTTTACCCGGTGATCGGCCGGCTGCGCGAGGTGCACCGCGTGGTCGAGCTTCTCGACAGCGGGGTGAGCGAAGCTGAGCTGCCGAAGGCCATGAGGGTGCCCCCGTGGCGGGCCAAGAAGGCAGTGGCCATCGCCCGCAAGACCGACCGCGAGACCCTCGAGCGCGCCCTCTGCCGCCTTGCTGATCTCGAGGTCTCCCTGCGCAACGGCAGCGCGCCGGACGACGACACCGCCGTCACCCTCACCCTCGCCTCAGCGGCCTCCTAGTACGGGTACCACCACTCCTTCTCCTCGATCAGGGTCTCCATGTGCACGTGCTTGGTTTCCTGGAAGGCCTCTAGCCCTTCCTGGCCCAGCTCGCGGCCCAGGCCCGACTGCTTGAAGCCGCCGAAGGGCCCCGCGTCGTTGTCGGTCAGGGGGTCGTTGATCCAGACGGTGCCGGCCTTCAGCTCGCGCATGCAGCGCACGGCGGTCGCCAGGTCGCCGGTATATACGTTGCCGCCGAGCCCGAAGCGGGTGCCGTTGGCGAGCTCGATCGCCTCGTCGAGTGACCTGACCGGCACGATCGGCGCCACGGGGCCGAAAGTCTCCTCACGCAGCAGGTTCTCTCGCTCCGGCCACGGCGCCATCCACCCGTTCGGGTGAGGCGACGGCCACCTCCGCCACGGTTTCCTCGGTGACCGGGTTCTCGACGGCGAGCGGGGCACCCTCACCCGCCACCTGCTCGCCTCGGATGAGAAGGCGGGTTTCCACTCGTTGAAGCGGTTAGAGCGAGGCCCGCAGGCGCGCCGCGCGGGCCTTCTTGCGCGCGGCGGTGTTGCGATGAAAGGCGCCGCTGCGGGCCGCGCGGTCGATGCGCGAGCATAGCGTGGCGTACACCTCGTCGGCCACTCCGGCGTCGCCGGACTGAACGGCGGCTTCGAGGCGCCGGAAGGAGGTCTTCACCGAGGAGGTGTAGCGGCGGTTCTCGAGCCGTTCCCGCTCCGCCCGGTGGATCCGCTTTTCTTGTGAGGCGATGTTGGCCATATGCGCAAAGAAGCCGCGAGCATTCCTCGCGGCCTGCGGCGCAGTGTAGCGCTAGCGATTTGGCCTCCGAGTCAAAGCCCGGCGGGCGCCTGGCCCGCAACGCGGCCTTCTTCTCCGCCGCCACGGGCCTCTCCCGCGTGCTCGGCCTGGTGCGAGAGGTCGTGGCGGCCAGCGCCTTTGGCGTGAGCGGCGCGATGTCGGCCTTCACGATCGCCTTCCAGGTGCCGAACCTCATTCGCGCCCTGTTCGCCGACTCCGCCCTGCAGGGCGCTTTCGTGCCCGTGTTCACGGAGCTGCTGGAGAAGGGCGAGCGCCGCGAGGCCTTCCGCGTTGCCTCGACCCTCTTCTTCCTGATCGCGCTCGCCCTGGGCGCGCTCACAGCCGCCTTCATCCTCCTGGCCGAGCCGATCATGTCGGTCTTCGCGCCGGGATTCGACGACGACCCCCGGCTCGCCGACCTCACAGTCGCCCTGGCCCAGCTGCTGTTCCCGATCGTCCTCCTGCTCGCCCTGTCGGGCCTGGTGGTGGGAATGCTCAACTCCTTCGACCACTTCAGCGCCCCGGCGCTCGCGCCCGTGGCCTGGAACGTGGTGATCATCGGTGCCCTGGTGGGCCTCACGCCGGCCTTCCCGGAGGAGGACCAGATATACGCCTACGCGATCGGGGTTCTGGCGGGCACGGTCATCCAGTTCCTTCTCCCGCTGCCGTGGCTGCGGGGGCGCGGTGGAGGTCTCACGCTTTCGTTCGACTGGCGCGACGAGCGGGTGCGCCGAGTGCTCAAGCTCATGCTGCCGGTCACGATCGCGCTGGGGATGATCAACCTCAGCCTGGTGATCAACTCGCTCATCGGCACGCTGGTGAGCGACGAGGCCCCGGCGGCGATCGACAAGGCCTTCCGCATCTATCAGCTGCCGCAGGGGCTGTTCTCGATCTCCATCGCCACGATCCTCTTCCCGATGCTCTCGCGCCTGGCCACCCGCGGCGCGACGGATGATCTGCGGGCCACCATGGCCAACGGCGTGCGCCAGATCTGCCTGCTGCTGATCCCGAGCGCCGTGCTGATGGCGGTGCTGGCTGAGCCGATCACCCGCCTGCTCTACGAGCGCGGCGAGTTCGACGCCCAGGCCACCGACCTCGTGAAGACCGCACTCGTGTGGTGGTCGATTTCCCTCCCCTTCCAGGGGGTGAGCCTGCTCTTCTCGCGCACGTTCTTCAGCTTGCAGAAGCCGTGGGCCACCACCGCGCTGGCCGGGGCGAACATGGTGGTGAACGCGGCGGTCTCGTTCGCCCTCTACAAGCCCTTCGGCATCGCGGGGATCGTGATCGGCACGGTGGCCGGCACCCTGGTGATGACCGTGGCGCAGGGGGCGCTGCTCGGCCGCGACCTCGGCGGGGTGGAGGCGGGGCGCACCGCGAGGGCGGGGGCGCTCATGCTCGGCGCCTCAGCCCTCTTGGGCGGTGTTGCGTATGGGGTCTGGACCGGCCTCGACCAAGCGCTCGGTGCCTCGCTGGCGGCGCAGGCTGTCGCGGTCGGGGGTGGCATAGCCGCGGGTCTGGCCGTGTACGGCGCGGCGGTTTGGGCGCTGCGAATCCCGGAGGCCCGCCAGATCGGGCGCCTGGTGCGGAGACGGTAGCGCTGCAGGTTTGAGCAAGAGGATTGCGCCCCACGCAACTTGTTGCGCCCCACGCAACTTTCTGTCTCAAACATGCAGTGCCCCTGAAGGCCAGCTCCTCCGCCGAGGCGTAGGAGCTCGCGGAGGGGGTAGATGGCGCCTATGCCATCGAACGGAGCAGAGGCCCTGGCTATGAGCTTGGGAAAGGGCGCGCTTGCGGGCGTAGCCGGCACAGGCGTGATGACCGCGTTCCAGAAGTTCGTGGAGATGCCGATCACGGGTCGTGGCGACAGCTACGCGCCCGCCGACTTCGCTCAGAAGGTCTTCGGGGTGAAGGCCCGGGGCCGTAAGAAACGCAAGCGCCTGAACCTGATTGCCCACTACGGCATCGGCTCCGGCTGGGGGATCGCCCACGCCGTGGCCACGCGCCGCGGGCTGAGCGGTCAGCGCGCGGTGGGCGCCGCATTCGGCGCCGTCTACTCGGGCGATGTCCTTCTCAACACCGCCCTTGGCCTCTACAAGCCGTGGGAGTGGTCGATGAAGGACACGGCGATCGACGTGATCGACAAGCTCGTGCAGGCCGAGGCCGCCGGGGCGATCTACTCGGCGCTCGCGCCGGCTACGCCGCCGGCGTCTCCATAGACCTCATCACGCCGCGCACCAGATCCACGATCTCCGGTGGCGCCTTTTCGGGCGACCCGGAATCGAAGGGCGGCTGGGGGTCGTACTCGATGGCGAGCTGGATCGCCTGGGCCACCTCGGATCCGGCGAGCAACTCGGCCAGGCGCAGCGCCATGTCGATCCCCGACGACACCCCGGCGGAGGTGATCACCTTGCCGCGCTCCACCACGCGCTGGGAGGTCGGCTTCGCCCCGAGCGAGGCGAGGGTGTCCATCGCCATCCAGTGACAGGTGGCGTCGGTGTCCTCGAGGAGGCCCGCGGCGGCCAGCACGAGCGAGCCCGTGCACACCGACGTGGTGTAGCGCGAGGTCTCGTGTACCGAGCGCACCCAGTCGAGCAGCCGCTCGTCCTTCAGCACCACACGCGTGCCCATGCCGCCGGGCACAACGAGCACGTCCGGCTTCGAGGAATCCTCCCACCTGCCCTCGGTGACGAGGGTCAGCATCTCGTTGTCGGAAAGGATCGGCCCGGCCTGCGGTCCGAGGAAACGCACCTGTGCCCCGGGTAACCCCGCCAGCACCTGGTAGGGCCCCACCGCGTCGAGGGCGGTGAACTTCTCGAACAGCGGTATGGCGATCTCCATCGTCTGTCTCCTGGGCTAAGCGGAGTCGTGAAGGCGGCCAGAACATCCAACGGTCCGGCCGTCCCAAATATGGTGTCAAACCCCGGCAAGGAGGCTCTCATGCCTGATGAAGAAGAACGGATGGACGTGGAGACGCTGGTCAAGGAGCTCAACGAGGCTCTTCGCTGTCAGTACCGCTCGGCCCTGCAGTACACCCTGGTGGCCGGCAGCGTGACCGGGGTCGAGTACCAGGGCCTCGGCCAGGAGCTGGCAAAGTTCGCCCTGGCCGACCTCGAGGACGCCCGCCATCTCATCGAGAAGATCGTGGCGATTGGCGGGGAGCCGACGACGGAGATCGCCGAACTGCGCTTCGTGAAGGATCCCAAGGAAGCGTTCGAGTGGCTGATCGAGTCAGAGACCGAGGTTCTCGAGGAGCTGCAGGATTCCATCGCCCCGACGGGCCAGGAGGCTGCCTCCGAGGCCATGGAGCACCGCCTCGAGCACACCATCATGCGCAAGCAGGAGCAGGTGGATCTGCTGCTGCGGGCCACTCGCGGCTCGGGGTCGAAGAGCTAGGGCCGGCGCCTATCGTGGGGGGCGACTGTGGCCGCCCCTGCACAAAACATCCGCAACTTCTCGATCATCGCCCACATCGATCATGGGAAGTCCACGCTGGCCGACCGGATCCTCGAGGTAACCGGCACGGTCGAGGCCCGCGACCACCGGCCCCAGCTCCTGGACTCGATGGATCTAGAGCGCGAACGGGGCATCACGATCAAGGCCCAGGCCGTGCGCGTGGAGTACGAGGCCAACGATGGCGAGACCTACCGCCTGCACCTGATCGACACCCCGGGCCACGTGGACTTCACCTACGAGGTGTCGCGCTCACTGGCGGCGTGCGACGGTGCGCTGCTGGTGGTGGACGCCGCCCAGGGCGTCGAGGCCCAGACCCTCGCCAACACCTACCTGGCCGTCGACGCCGGCCTCGAGCTCATTCCCGCCCTGAACAAGATCGATCTGCCCGGTGCGGAGCCGGAACGGGTCGCGGGGGAGATCGCCGAGCTGTTGGGCGACCCGGCCGACGACGTGATCCGCATGTCCGCGAAGTCCGGTCTCGGGGTTCCGGACGTGCTCGAGGCCATCGTGCGCCTGGTGCCCCCGCCCCAGGGCGACCCCGACGCCCCGCCGCGGGCCCTCATCTTCGACTCGGCCTTTGACCAGTACCGCGGCGTGGTGGCCTACGTGCGGGTGGTCGACGGGCGCCTGCAGAAGGGCGACGCGATCGTCGCCATGCAGACGGGCACAGAGGCCGAGATCAACGAGATCGGCTTCTTCGGCCCCGGAATGAGCCCCGTGGACTCGCTCGAGGCGGGCGAGGTGGGCTACGTGATCACGGGGATGAAGGACGTGTCGCAGCTGCGCGTGGGCGACACCCTCACCACGCGCGCGAGCGGCGCCGGCGAGCCGCTACCGGGCTACCGCGAGGTGAAGCCGATGGTGTTCTGCGGCCTCTTTCCCGTGGACACCGAACGCTTTTCGGACCTGCGCGAAGCACTCGAGAAGCTCTCGCTCAACGACGCCGCCCTCGCCTACGAGCCCGAGACCAGCCACGCGCTGGGCTTCGGCTTTCGCTGCGGCTTCCTCGGCCTGCTGCACATGGACATCGTGCGCGAGCGCCTCGAGCGCGAGTACGACCTCGAGCTCCTCGCCACCACCCCCACCGTGGAGTACGCGGTGACGATGACCAACGGGGAGGAGATCGCCGTGCACGCGCCGTCGGATATGCCCGAGCGCGAGCGCATCGAGGAGATCCGCGAGCCCTACATCAAGGCCACCATCCTCTGCCCGAAGGAGGCGGTGGGGGCGGTGATGGAGCTCTGCCAGGAGCGTCGCGGCACCCACGCCGGCATGAGCTTCCTCTCAGAGGCGAGGGTCCAGATCACGTACGACCTGCCCCTCGCGGAGATCGTGCTCGACTTCTTCGACCAGCTCAAGTCCCGCACGAAGGGTTACGCCTCGCTCGACTACGAGCTCACCGGCATGAGGCCCTCCGAGCTCGTGAAGCTCGACATCCTGCTGGCCGGCGATCAGGTGGACGCCCTCTCCATGGTCGTGCACAAGGACAACGCCTACAACACCGGCCGCGGCATAGCCGAGCGCCTGCAGAAGCAGATCCCCCGCCAGCAGTTCGAGGTGGCCATCCAGGCCTCGATTGGCACGAAGGTCATCGCCCGCGAGTCGGTCAAGCCGATGCGCAAGGACGTGATCGCCAAGTGCTACGGCGGCGACATCACGCGCAAGAAGAAGCTGCTCGAGAAGCAGAAGGAGGGCAAGAAGCGGATGAAGCAGGTTGGGCGGATCGAGGTGCCCCAGGAGGCCTTCCTGAGCGTGCTCGAGATCGGGGATGGAGACGGGAAGGGCTGAGCGCGGAGTACCAGATGGGCGGTCCGATGGCTGGCCTACCGTGTTATGACGAAGCGCCAGTCGTGATCGCGCCCTGATCCGGGAAGGGGCGGGCCGCGAATTGCCGAAAGGGCCTTAAGAACGCTTTAGAGCGCACCCGTACCTTCATCGTCGTGGCCACTACCGAACTCGCACCAGATCCCACACTCGACTCCCTCCAGCTCTTCCTGGACGGGATCGCCAAGACCCGCCTTCTCACCGCGGCGGAGGAGGTCGTGCTGGCCAAGGGTGTCGAGCGCGGCGATCTCGCCGCCAAGGAGCGCATGGTCCAGGCCAACCTGCGTCTCGTGGTGTCGATCGCGAAGCGCTACCGCAACCAGGGCCTCCCCTTCATGGACCTGATCCAGGAGGGCTCGATCGGCCTCGTGCGCGCCGTCGAGAAGTTCGACTACCGCAAGGGCTTCAAGTTCTCCACCTACGCCACCTGGTGGATCCGCCAGGCCATCTCCCGTGCGATCGCTGACAAGTCGCGCACCATCCGCATCCCGATCCACATCAACCAGACCCTCCAGAAGCTCGACGGCGCCCAGCGCCGGCTGCAGTCGGTGGGCGAGGGCGAGCCCACGGTGGAGGAGATCCTCGCCGCGGCCAACGTGGACATCGATGTCGAGGAGGCCGACTTCCTGCTGCGCGCCTCGCGCTCGCCCGTCTCGCTCGACAAGCCGGTGGGCGCAGGCGACGACGACGCCGCCGAGCTCGGGCACCTCATTCCCGACGAGGGGGCCGTGTCGCCCTTCGAGGCCGCCGCCGACTCGCTGGTGCGCGACCGTCTGGCCGAAGCGCTGGAGAACCTCTCCTACCGCGAGCGCCGCGTGCTCGAGCTGCGCCACGGCCTGTTCGGCGAGGCTCCGCGTACCCTCGACGAGGTGGGCCGCATGTTCGGTCTCACCCGTGAGCGCACGCGGCAAGTGGAGGAGCACGCGATGCGAAAGCTCGCTTCTCTTGCGGAGGCGCAGGGCCTCCGCGACGTCGCTTAACGCAGCCAGAGCATCTGCCCGGAGAGGGCATCGCTTCCTGGGTGCGCGTCAAACAGCACTCGCAGTGTCTCGACGTAGATGCCGATCGAGCCGCGCGTGCGCGGCAGGCTTCTGTCCGAGGTGAAGATCAGCCCGGCGTGCACGTCTCCGCGGGCGGACCAGTCGATTGCCAGCGGGGCGAAATGCCGCACGTTGTTGGTCATGAGCGCTCGGCCCTGATCAGTGGCGAGCCGCAGCAGGATCTCGTCATCGAGGCCCTTGAGAGCCAGATCGCCGCTCACGGCGGTTGCGTCGTAGCCCTGAGTGCTCAGCTGCTCGGCAATCTGGGGTGTGAACTGCTCGTCCAGCAGCAGCCTCAACCGAGGACCTCTTGCTCGCGTTGCGACTGGGCCTGCGCCCGCGCCGCGAACTCACGATCCTCCTCGGCCGTGGCATCCACCTCGTCCTTGAACTCCGCGTAGTAGGACACGCAGGCCCTCACCTGCATAGGGGAAAGGCGGAAGTACTCGGCCGCTTCCTCGATCGACCCGCCGGACGACTGCACCGTGTCGATCACCTGCCATACGTAGAGGCGGGTTCCAGTGAGTCCAGGACGGCGATCATCGGCTGTCCCGCCCCGGAAGAAGATGAGCGGGTGGCTTCTTGTGCGTAACCCCTCGTAGAGAAGCCGCTCCGCGACCCGGTTGGCGCTCTCCCCAAGTTCGGCGGCGCGGCTGTCGAGAAGGTCTAGAACATGACCCGAGAGCCGGAACGATCTCTGCCGTGTGGTGCGTTGGGTTGCCATGTAACCCATTGTATGCAGGGGGCGAATGTTTCGTCCGGGTGACTCGCTTCCTGCTCCATACCTCCGTGCTGATCGGCGCCCGCGCCCCCGGCGACACAGAGGGAGCGATCAGCACCGCCTCGCTCGCCGAGCTGCACTTCGGAACCCTGGTCGCGAGCGATCCCGATGAGAGAGCCCGACGCGCACAGCGGTTGGGCGTGATCGAGGCCACATTCGATCCGCTTCCGGTCGATGCGGCAGTCGCCCGTGAATGGGGTCGCCTTGCCGGCGCAGTCGCCG
>JBBJNU010000018.1:0-17474 GCA_037721005.1 Thermoleophilaceae bacterium
GCGAGCTCGCCCTGCCGGCGCAGATCGCCCTCCTGGCGCGCCGTTCGCAGTTCGCGCTCGATGCTGCGCTGCTCGAGCGCGAGGAAGCTCATGCGCAACACGCCGGGGTCGTGCTCGGGGTCACCGTCGGCCTGCACGACCACGCCGGCCACGAGCTCTTCGAGGGAAGGATCCGTGCCGGCCAGCTCCGCGAGCGGATCATCGAAGTGGGCGAGCAGATGATCCCGCGCCCTGCGCGTTAGATTTGACGAGAAGTGGGCCGGTTGGAGGCGGGCGAGGTGCTCGCGCCCGAGGGTCCCCGCACCCGTACACAGCGCCAGGAACAAGCGCTCGGCTTCGAGCGTGGCCGCGCCCGGTCCCACCGCTGCCACCTGGGCGGCGCGACCGCCGCGCTCGCGCTCGGGGCCGGGATCGCCCGCCGGTAGCCCGGTGCCGACGCTCGCCGGCCGCGCTGAAGCGCCCGTGGTCACGTACGAGGCGGGCACGTCCAAGCGGTCCGACACCTTGCGAATGAGGTGGTCGCGGGAGGCGCTTCGCTCGGGGGTGGTGGCAATCAGCTTCCGCGCCTCCTCGAGCGCACGATCTCTGCCCTCTGGCTTCTCCAGGTCGGCATCCGCAAGCACCCTCTCCACCGAGAACTCAACCACAGACAGCGACCGAGTGAGGCGCTCGGTCACAGCCGTATCACCCCCCTGGGCCACAAGCTCGGCTGGATCCACCCCTTCGGGCATGGAAACGACCCTCAGCGCGATGCCCCGCTCGTCGGCCATCCGCGCCGCGCGCATCATCGCCTCCTGGCCGGAGCGGTCGGCGTCCAGAGCGAGGTGCACCGTGCCGTCCTCTCCCGCCGCGCGCGCCAGCTCGGCGAGCTGGTCACGGGTGAGGGCCGTGCCCATGATGGCCACCGTCTCCCCCACCCCGGCGCCGTGCAGGGCCAGCACGTCGGTGTAGCCCTCGACCACCACCACCCGCCCCGACTTTGCGATGGCCTGGCGGGCGCGGTCTATGCCGAAGAGCAGCTTGCCCTTGTGGTAGAGCTCACCCTCGGAGGTGTTGAGGTACTTGGCCCCCTGATCGTCGCGCATGGCCCGCGCGCCGAAGCCGAGGACCCGGCCGCGGGAATCAGCCAGCGGAAAGGTGATCCGTTCGCGGAAGCGGTCGATCAGGCCTCCTCGGCTGCTGCGCTGCGACAGCCCCGCGGCCAACAGCTCCTCGTCGGAGAAGCCGTTTCGCCCCGCCGCCAGGGTCACCTGCTCCCAGGCGCTGGGGGCGTAGCCCACACGGAAGTCGCGCAGCACCTCGTCCGGGAGCCCGCGCTCGCTGAGGTACTCGCGGGCGGGCCCCGCCTCCGCCGCCTGCCACAGGTAGTTGGCGTAGAAGCCCGCGGTGCGGTCGAGCAGCGCCAGCAGGCGCTCGCGGCGGCGGCGGCGCTCCTCCTCGCGCGGATCCTCCTGCTCTCGCT
Organism: Thermoleophilaceae bacterium; assembly: GCA_037721005.1. Classification (GTDB taxonomy): domain Bacteria; phylum Actinomycetota; class Thermoleophilia; order Solirubrobacterales; family Thermoleophilaceae; genus JAAYBF01. Next base: position 1,463 of record JBBJNU010000018.1, read on the forward strand.
CCAGCTCCACGCCGGCGTCTTGGGCGAGCTGCTCGATGGCCGTCGGGAAATCGACGCCCTCCGTTTCCATCACGAAGGAGAACGCGTCGCCGCCGCGCTGGCAGCCGAAGCAGTAGTACAGCCCCTGCTCGGGCTCGACAGAGAACGAGGGGGTGCGCTCCTCGTGGAATGGGCAGAGGCCCACGTGGCGCGTACCCACCCGGCGCAGGTCGGTGCGCTTGGACACCACAGCCACCATGTCGGCGGTCTCGCGCAGGCGCTCGATGGAGGATTGCGTGTAGCGCGCCACCTAGAAGCCCTGTGGCACGGACAGGTCCGAGAACGTGCGGATGGCATAGCGGTCGGTCATCCCCGCCAGGTAGTCGATGACCCGCTCGTGGTCGGTGGCGTCATCGGTGAGCGCGGGCGGCAGGTGGGCTGCGTAGTGGTCGAACAAGGTGCGCAGCATTCGCTCGATACGCTCGCGTTCGCTCTGGGCGTCCGGTCCGAGGTACACGCGCGCGAACATGAACTCGCGCAGGCGCAACATGGCGCCGCCCACCTCGTCCCCCTGGACAATGTCCTCGGCAGCTGACGAGCGCTCGAGCAAGTCGGCCACCAGGGTCTCGATGCGCTCCGAGCCGGTGTTGCCGAGGGTCGCGATCTCGCTTCCCGGGAGGTCGGAGAAGGCAATGACCCCGGCGCGGATCGCGTCGTCGATGTCGTGGTTGATGTAGGCGATCCGGTCCACCAACCGCACGATCCGCCCCTCAAGCGTGGCCGGGTGGCCCTCGCCGGTGTGGTTGAGGATGCCGTCGCGCACCGGTTCGGTGAGGTTGAGGTCCTCCAGGCGCTCGACCATCCGAAGCGAATGCTCGTTGTGGCGAAAGCGCTTGCCGTAGTGGCTCTGCAGGCGCTCGTCGAGAACGGCCTCGCCGATGTGCCCGAAGGGCGCGTGGCCGAGGTCGTGGCCGAGCCCGATGGCCTCCGTGAGATCCTCGTTGAGCCTGAGGGCACGCGCCACGTTGCGCGCGATGCCACACGCTTCGAGGGTGTGGGTGAGCCGGGTCCGGTAGTGATCGCCCTCGGGGGAGATGAAGACCTGCGTCTTGTGCTTCAGGCGGCGGAAGGCCTTCGTGTGGACGATGCGGTCGCGGTCGCGCTGGAAGGGGGTGCGGTGGGAGGAGTCCTCTTCGTCGCGCACCCTGCGGGCCGGGTAGGAACGCGCCGCAAGCGGGGACAGCCCTTCCTCCTCGGTTCGCTTGATGCGATCGGCGAAACCCGTTACCTGGCGGCTGGGGGTTCCGGTCGTCACCCAACCAGTGTCTCAGGCCGGCTAGTCGTTCAGAGGCGCGAACCCTTGCGCCCGCACGTACAGCTTGTATAGCCGAAGGCTGCCGGCGAAGCTGGGCGCGCACGCCTTCTGCAGGATCTCGTAGGCACGGTCGTCGGCCAGTGGGGACTTAGCCTCCTCGGCCTCCTGCGGGGTCAGTTGGCGGCGCAGCTCCACGACCGTGGCCCTGCGCTCAGCGGGCGAGCCCGCGCGCCAGTTGTCGCAGTTCGCGAACTGGGTGACCGAGCCGGCCGACTCCTTGCCCACCGGTTGGGCCCCAGCCGCCTGCCCACTGGCCTGCGACTCGCGGCCGGCGTCCTCGCCGCCTCCGCATCCCGCCGCCGCGCCGAGCGTGGCCGCGACGAGAACCGTCGATGCGAACCCAGCGCGGGACCTAGCGGCCCGCATCCCCGACCATGGCGTCGATCCGGCTGCGCAGCCGCCGCGCCGCGTCGGTGCCGGCGAAGGCACGGGCGGCCCTGGCGAACTCGCGGCTGCTGGCGCGCGCTGCCGCGCTGCGGGGTCGGGCGGGCGCGTCCCACCAGTCGCAGTCGAGCGGGCCCGTGTCCTCGTCAGGCCCTTCGGAGCAGTCGACCAGGTAGCGCTCCTTGGCCACGTCGCCGTTGCCCACGCTGGAACTCGGATTCTGCCCCCCGCCACAGTCGGGCAGCGCGTTCGGCGGCACGCCGGGAGTGCGCCCGGCCTGACCGGGCCCGGTGACGCTCGCGGACGTGCCGTCGGCGCCCGTGTTGCCATACCAGCAGTTGGCGGTGTTAGAGACGAACTCGTCCCACCAGAAGTCGTTGCCGTTGGGCAGGTTTGCCTGCGCGGTGATTGGGTCGGTCTCCGGGGCCTGCGGCTCGTCCACCCGCCTGTTGCGCCGGCCGACGGATCCCCGCTGGATGCCGAACTGGTCCACGGCGTGCGGGAAGATGAAGCCGGGCGGGATCTGGCCCATCTTGTTGTTGAAGAAGCGGTTGCCGCACGACGTCGAAAGGTTGTTCGCGGGCGCCCCCGGGCACGAGACCCCCGGATAGACGGCCCCCTCCGCGCCGCAGCTGCCGCCGGCGCTGAACGCCAGCGACTGGCTCGATGGCGCGTCGCAGGCGCTGGTGAGGGCGTCCGGCACGGCGAACAGCATCGCGCCGTCGCGCCAGTTGTCGAAGATCCAGTTGTCGTGGACGCGCGCGTCGTTCATGCCCGCGTAGATGATCCCCGTCCCCACCGGCACACCGACCAACGGCTCGACGCGGGAGTCCTCCTCGTAGACGTCGAAGTTGTTCGAGTAGATGAAGTTGTTGTCGATCTCCGCACTGTCGGCCGGGAAGCCGGGGTGGCCCGCGGCCGACAGGGTGTCGGTGGCGATCCCCGTGCTGTTGGCGTAGATGTGGTTGTCGGTGATGCGCACCCCGTTGCCCATCGAGCCCGAGTAGCCGAGTGCCGACCCGCGCATGTCGCACTTGGTGATCACGGTGTTGGGCCGCGGGGCGTCGGGGTAGAAGTCCGTGGCCTGGGATCCCGTCTCCGGCGCAGCACCGGGGTAGATCACGGCATCGCCGGCCCCGAAGCCATCGCAGTTCTTGACCAGGTGGTGGTCGGAGGTGAAGCTCAGGTGGCCGTAGTCGGCGTTCCAGTAGAACTTCGTCTTGTCGAGCAGCACGCCGTCGGTCTCCTCGGTGTAGAAGCCGAACTCGAGCCCGCCGCGCATGAGGAAGTTGCGTCCGACGAAGCCATCCCCGCGGTCGACCCTCAGCACGACGTGCTTGGTGTGGCCGCTGGGCTTGGCGGACGGGAAATTGCCCTCGTAGCCCTTGCCGGCGTCGATAGTCACGTCGATCGGCTTTGGCCCGCTGCCCTCGATCTGCAGGTTGCAACGCACACACTCGCCCAGCTCCTGCTCGGGGATGCCCTGACGGTCCTCGCGCGGCGCCGCCAGCGGCTTGCCCTTCGTGGCCCGCCCCTGGACGTAGACCAGGTTCTGATCGTTCGGACAGGTGACCTGGTACTCGTAGCTGGGGGTGGGATCGCCGCTCGCGTCCTTTTGCAGGAGGCCCGGCTTGCAGCGCGGGTCGTCGGTCGGCAGTGCCCTGGAGGTGGGCTCTGTGTAAACGCCCGGCATGATCACGATCCGGTCGTTGTTGCCGGATGCGGTCACCGCCGGCTGGATCTCGTTGAAGCTGCACCGCTGGGCGAGCTGCTCGTTGATGCGAGTCCAGCGCTTGGCCTGCTCGGCGGTCAAGCGGATCACCGGCTGGCTCGGGCGGAGGCGAAACCCGCGTCTGGACGCGAGGCGGATCGACGTGCGGGCAAGCGCCAGCGATTCGCTGCCCTTCTCGCCCTGGCACACTACTCGCACCGTGCCAGGGCCCTCGCCGGTGACGGCGGAGGTGAGCGAGCGAGCGTTGGGCACCGCCCCGCCGGCTGGTGGGTCCACGGAGGTGTCGGGAGACGGGTCGGGCCAGTACGACGGACGCTCGAGATGGGCCATCGCGACTCCAGGGAGCACGAGCCCAAGTACAGCCGAGACGATCGCGATCCGCCAACTTACTCCGCGTGGCCTCAAGTGCTCCGCTCCCTCCGTTGCGTGGATCCCAGCCGAGGGCAGTCTAGTCCGCTCGCCGCGAATGCCCACCGCAACCATCACGATCCGTTGCGAATCGCGGCCTGGGCGGCGGCCACGCGCGCGATCGGCACGCGGTACGGCGAGCAGCTCACGTAGTCCAGCCCCGCGAGCTGGAAGAAGGCGATCGACTCCGGGTCGCCGCCGTGCTCTCCGCAGATGCCGAGCTTGAGGTCGGGCTTGGCCTCGCGCCCCACCCAGGCGGCGAGGCGCACGAGCCAGCCCACCCCCGGCTTGTCGATCGTCTCGAACGGAGAACGCTCGAGGATGTCCTCGGCGAGGTAACGGGCGAGCATCTCCCCGCCCACGTCATCTCGCGAGAATCCGAGCGCCGTCTGGGTGAGGTCGTTGGTGCCAAAGGAGAAGAAGTCCGCCCGCTGGGCGATCAGGTCGGCGACGAAGCAGGCCCGCGGCAGCTCGATCATCGTGCCAAGGGACAGCGCGAGGTGCGAGGCCCCCTCGCGTTCGACCACCCGGTCCACCAGGTCTCGCATCAGCTCCACCTCCTGCTCGTAGGCGACGAGCGGAACCATCACCTCGAGCAGCGGCGCCTCGCCGCACTCGCCGATCACCTCGAGGGCCGCCCGCACGATCGCGCTCACTTGCATCTCGTACACCTCCGGGTGCAGCACGGCGAGGCGCACACCCCGCGTGCCGAGCATCGGATTGGTCTCGGTGAGCTCGTGCACCCGATCGAGGGTGTGCTCGAGCTCCGCCAGATCGGAGCTGCCCTCGAGCCGGGCCCGCTCCACCTCCTGCGCCAGCTCCTCGGCGTGGGGAATGAACTCGTGCAGCGGGGGATCGAGCAGCCGGATCGTGACCGGCTGACCCCGCATGGCCCCGAAGAGCGCCTTGAAGTTCTCCTTCTGCAGCGACCCGAGGTCGTGGAGGGCGACGCCACGCTCCTCATCGGACTCGGCCATGATCATCGCCTGCATCTTCGGCTGGTGCTCGGTGCCCAGGAAGATGTGCTCGCTACGGCAGAGGCCGATGCCCTCGGCGCCGAACTCGCGCGCCTTGAGGGCGTCCTCGCAGGTATCGGCGTTCGCGCGCACGCCGAGCTTTCGAAGCTCGTCCGCCCACCCGAGCACGGTCTCGAACTCCGTGCTCATCTCCGGCTCCTCCAGGGGCACATCGTCGAGGGTGATCACTCCCGTGCTGCCGTCGATGGCGATCACGTCGCCCTCGCGCAGCTCTTGTCCCTCCACGCGGGCGACCTTGGCGTGCAGGTCCACCTCCAAGGCGCCGGCGCCGGCCACGCAGGGCTTGCCCATCCCCCGGGCCACGAGCGCCGCGTGGCTCGCCTTGCCCCCCTTGCTCGTCACGATGCCCTCGGCTGCCTTGAAGCCCTTCACGTCCTCGGCCTCGGTGAAGGGCCGGACGAGGATCACCTGCCGTCCTTCGCTCGCGGCTGCCACGGCGTCCTCGGCGGTGAACACGATCTCCCCCCGCGCCGCCCCCGGCGAGGCCGCGATCCCCTCGGTCAGCACCGTGAAGTCGGCCCCGGGCGCGAAGGTATCGTGCAGCAGGGCGTCGAGGCGGTCGGCATCGATGGTGAGCAGGGCGTCCGGCTTTTCGAGCAGGCCCTCCCCCACGGCATCGACCGCGAAGCGCACCGCCGCCTGGGCCGGGCGTTTCGCGCTTCGGGTCTGCAGCATGAAGAGGCTTCCCTCCTCAACCGTGAACTCCGTGTCCTGCATGTCGCGGTAGTGACCCTCGAGCGTGTGCAGGATCTCCATGAGCTCGGCGTGAGCGGCGGGCATGGCGGCCTTCAGCTCAGAGATGTCGCGCGGCGTGCGCACGCCCGACACCACGTCCTCGCCCTGAGCATTCACCAGGAAGTCGCCCGAGGGCTGGGGCTCGCCGGTCACCTCGTCGCGGGAGAACGCCACCCCCGAGCACGACGATTCGCCCTTGTTGCCGAACACCATCTGCTGCACGTTCGCGGCCGTGCCCCACGCAGCGGGAATGCGGTTCATTCGCCGGTAGGACACCGCCCGCTCGCCCGCCCACGAGTCGAACACCGCCCGGATGGCCTGGCGCAACTGCTCGCGCGGATCCTGGGGAAAGTCCTCGCCAGTCCTGTCGCGGTAGAGCGCCTTGAAATCGCCGGTGAGCGCCCTGAGGCTGTCGGCATCCAGGTCTGTGTCGAGCTCCACCCCGGCCTCGGCCTTCCGGCGCTCGATCGCCGCCTCGATGCTCTCCCCGGACACGCCGCGGCACACGTTGGCGAACATCTGCACGAAGCGCCGGTAGGAATCCCAGGCGAAGCGCTCGTTCTGGGTGGTCTTCGCGAGGCCCTCCACCGACTCGTCGGTGAGGCCGAGGTTGAGCACCGTGTCGAGCATCCCGGGCATGGACTCACGGGCGCCCGAGCGCACGGACACGAGCAGGGGATCGCCCTGGTGGCCGAGCGCCCGCCCGGCTTGGGTCTCGAGGCGCTCGAGCGCCTCGTCGACCTGCTCCTCGAGGCCAGGCGGCTCCTCGCCGCCGGCCTCCATGTAGGCCACGCACGCCTCGGTGGTGATCGTGAAGCCGGCCGGGACCCGCTCCGCACCAAGAACGCGGATCATCTCCGCGACGTTGGCCCCCTTGCCACCCAACAGGTCGCGCATCTCGCGCGACCCTTCAGAGAAGTCGTAGACGAGAGGAGCACAGCCCGATTGCTGCCGGAGGAGCGCAGGCCGGTCGCCGACCGGCCGAGCACCGCACGGACCGATCTCGGGCGAGCACCGAGCGAGATCGTCCTCGAGCTTTGCCTTCGAGGTCACGGGGGCGCCAGTGTACGCCCGGGGGAGGTGAGAGACTGGCGGCATGCCTGGCGCCGAGATATTGCTGGCCCGCCACGGAGAGACCGAATGGAGCCTGGGCGAACAGCACACCGGGCTGACCGATATTCCGCTCACCGAGACCGGACGCCGCCAGGCCGAGGCGCTGGGCTCCCGTCTAGGCGACCGGACGCTCGCGGCGGTGTTCACCAGCCCGCTGAGCCGGGCCTCGGAGACATGCCGGCTGGCGGGTTTTGGCGACCGTTGTACCGAGCGTCCAGAGCTCCTGGAGTGGGACTACGGCGACTACGAGGGCAAGACCACCGCCGAGATCCGGGAGACGGTGCCGGGCTGGACGGTGTGGACCCACCCCACGCCGGAGGGCGAGACGGCGGCGCAGGTAGGCGCCCGGATGGACGGGATGATCGAGGAGCTGGCGGCTGCCGAGGGCGATGTCGCCCTGTTCGCCCACGGCCACGTGCTGCGCGTGCTCGGCGCGCGCTGGATCGGCCTGCCGCCCGAAAGCGGAGCGCTGCTGGGCCTGAACACCGCAACGCTGAGCATCCTAGGCTGGGAGCGCGAGCGGCGAGTGATCCGCCTGTGGAACGACTCGTCGCACATTCCGACTGACGGCTGACGAGCGAGGAGCAAAGATGGCGAGGACGCAGGGAGCGGACCAGGCTCCGCCTGTCCGCGACCGAGGACAAAGCCAGGCGCCGCCTCGCTCGTCAGGCCACGCGACGGAACCGGACGTGGGCGTGATGCTCCACGGTTTCGGAGATCGCCCGGTCGGCCTGGCCCAGCGCCCGCTCGCCGGCGTCGGGTGAGTCGGCCAGTGGACTGGCCAGGGCATCGACCATAAATCGGTGAGCCTCCTCGCCGAACGGAAAGGACCCGGCCTCGCAGCTCGCGCACACTACGCCCCCCTGGGCGGGTGAGAAGCCGCTCAGATCCTCGGCTTCGCCACACGAGGCGCAGGCCGCGAGCTCGGGGGCGAACCCGGCGGCCAGCACGAGCTTCGATCGGAAGGCGAGCGAGCGAGCGCGGGTGGCGGCCGCGGGCTCTGAGTCGAGCAGGGCCAGGTGGTGGCAGAGGAGGTTGTAGGCGGGCCGGTTGGCCTCGGCGGAGTCGAAGAGCCGCAGCACGGCTTCGCACGCGCCGGTGGCGTGCTCGAGCGAGGCCCGATGCTCGCGCAGCCCCGGGTGGGCGTGCACGGTGTCGGCGGAGGTGATCGTGCACAGGTCTCCGCGGCCTTGGTGGAGAACGAGGCGCACCCGCCCGAGCGGCTCGAGGCGGCCACCCAGCCGCGACTTCACCCGGCGCACCCCCTTGGCCACAGCGCCGATGCGGCCGTGGTCGGGGCTGAGCAGATGCAGCACGCGGTCGGCCTCCCCGAAACGGATCGAGCGCAGCACGACGGCCTCGGTCTTGAACGTCGCTGACACCTTTCTACACTCTGCAGGAGATGGCGGACGAGAGCACCATCACCATGTATACGACCGACCCCTGTGGCTTCTGCCGCCAGGCCAAGGCGCTACTGCAGGCCCGCGGCGTGGAGTACGAGGAGATCGACCTGGCCCGGGATCCCCAGGGTCGTGCGGACCTCGTGGAGCTGACCGGCCAGATGACCTTCCCGCAGATCGTGATCGACGGCCGCTCCATCGGCGGCTTCCGCGAGCTCCTCGAGGCCGACCGCTCCGGGCGCCTCGAGCAGCTCCTGGCCGCCTGAGCTACCCGGCGCCGCGCGCGGCCGCCGGCTCGGACCGAGACAGCTCGCTCAGGTTCCTGCGCGCGCGCCCTGCCACGAGAGCCTCCAACCTCCTGTTGACCGTTGGTCAGCAAGAACACCGGTTCTGTCCCTGGGTTACATCGAGCGGCGGCGCGGACGCGGCTGACACCGCGGGCACACGTAGGTGCCCCGCCCGGCGGCGCGGAGCTTTTGGATAGGGGTGCCGCACTCGGGGCACGGCTCCCGTTCGCGGCGGTGCACGAGGAAACGATCCTGGAAGGATCCGCGCGCGCCGTCGGCGTGGCGAAAGTCGTCGATCGTGGCTCCGCGAGCGTCGATCCCCGCCTCGAGGGACTCGACCACCGCGTCGCGCAGTGCGGCCAGCTGGGGGCGCTTGAGCGTTCCCACCGGGCGCAGGGGGTGGATCCGCGCCCTGAACAACGCCTCGTCGGCGTAGATGTTGCCCACCCCCGCGATCCGCTCCTGGGTGAGAAGGAAGGACTTGACCGGCACACGGCGCCCAGCCGCGAGCTCGCGCAGCGCCTCCGCCGTAAAGGCCGCGTCCAGTGGCTCGACCCCGAGGCGCGCCGCGAAGTATTCCTCGCGAGCCTCCTCGCCGAGCAACACGACCCCCGTGCCGAAGCGACGGGGGTCGCAGAAGAGCACCCGCTTGCCGCCCGACAGTGTCATGCGCACTCGCAGGTGCGGGCGCTTGGGCGTATCGTCGGCCTGGGGTACCAGGAGCAGCGTGCCGGTCATCCGCAGGTGCATCACTAGGGCGACCGCGTCCTCGAGGACCACGACGAGGTACTTGCCGCGGCGGCACACGCCCTCGATGAGCCTCCCGTGTACGGCGTCGGCCACCTCGTCCGGGTGGGCCGGCATGCACCAGCGAGGGTCGAGAACGGCGAGCTCCTCCAGGCGGCGACCCTCCATCGCGGGCGCCAACTGGCGGCGGATCGTCTCGACCTCGGGCAGCTCGGGCATCCGGGTTGCTCAGTCCTGGGCGCGGCGTACCCTGCCGGTCACCCGCAGGCTGTCGAGCACCGGCTCGAAAAGATCCCGGTCCAGGCGCGCGAAGTCCTTACGCGGGGCGAGGAGCTCGAACACGTACTCAGCGCTGCCCTCGTATACGTGCACGCTGCGAGTGCGGAGGTCCTTGTTGTCGATCGTCTGATCACCTGTCAGCTCCGCCGCCCGCGAGCCGTTGACCTCCGTGGAGGCAGAATCACGCAGCTCGTAGCCGGGATCGCGGTCCTGCGTGGCGCGCTCCAGGCGGTCGAGAGCCTCCCGAAGCTCGCCGGTGGTCTTTGGAAGCGGCTCGCGGCGCCGATAGGCGAAGGCGGAGATGACCGACTCACCGAACGACCCGTAGAACACGCCGGGCGCGACCGTCTCGTTCACGTTCACGTTCTCGGGCAGCTCCAGGCGCAGCCCCGCGCGCGGATACTCCCGCTGAACCACCTTCGAGGAGGGCTCGGCCGTGAGTTCGACCCGCTCCCGGCGCTCGTTGCCGCAACCGCCCGCAAGGAGAGCGCAGACGACCGACATCGTTACTGAAGCTCTGCTGAGCGCCACGGCTCGGTTCTAGCAGCCAGCGCCCCGCGAGACGCCGGACGTCAACCCGCGGTGGCCCTGGGGTGTGCGCGAAAGTACACGTCTTTCAGGCGCTCGCTGGAGAGGTGCGTGTAGAGCTGGGTGGTGGCCACATCGGCGTGGCCGAGCATCTCCTGAACCGAGCGAAGGTCACAGCCGCCCGCCAGGAGGTGGGTGGCGAAGGTGTGGCGCAGCGTGTGAGGGCTCATCCGGTCCGCGAGGCCCGCACTCGTGGCGTGGCGGCGCACGATCTTGTAGAGCCCCTGGCGCGTGAGCGCCCCGCCCCGGAAGTTCACGAAGAGATGGGTCTCCGCCCGGGGGCCCACAAGCGTCGCCCGTCCCCGCTCCAGGTAACGCCTGACTGCCTCGGTAGCTGTGCGGCCCACCGGGACGATCCGCTCCTTCGAGCCCTTCCCCCGGGCCCGGAGCACCTGGGCCTCGAGGTCCACGTCGGCCACCTCGAGGCCGATCGCCTCTGACGCTCGCAGCCCGCAGGCGTACATCAACTCGAGGAGGGCCCGGTCGCGCAGGTTCACGGGCGCGGTGCCCTTCGGCTGGTCGAGCAGCTTGTTCACCTCTCCCCGGGTGAGCACCTGGGGAAGCTTGCGACCACGCCGCGGCGTGGTCAGGCTCGCGGTGGGGTCCGTATCGATCACGCCCTCACGGCGCAGGTGGCGGTAAAACGAACGAAGGCAGGCCGACTTGCGGTGCACCGTGGCCGGGGAGGCCGAACGCCCCTCGGACCCACCGAGCGCGGAGAGAAAATCGGAGACATCAGCCCCACGCGCAGCCGTCGCGCTCACACCACGCTCTTCGAGGAAACGCCCGAACTGCGATAAATCGGAGCGATAGGCCTCAAGAGTATTCCTCGAAAGCCCCCGCTCGAACTCCAGGTACGCCAAGAAGTCCAGCAACAGATGCTGATAGGGCTGTTGGTGAAGCGAGGGAGCGACGGTGGCCACGTACCACTCTTCGCTCGGGCGCCGAAGCTCCCTCCCACTGCAAGGTCACCGTCAGCCGACCACGCTGACGGCGGACGGATTTCGACTTGCCTGAAAGGTGCTCGCTGTCGCCTGGAAGGCGAGTCGAAATCCGTCCGCCTCAGCGACCGGCGAGAAATGCTCGGAACCAAAGAAGCCCGATGAGGGTCTTCGCATCCCGCAACCGAGGAATGGTCTCGTCGAGATCGGCGATCCCGAGCGGAACGATCTCGATGCGCTCGTTCTCTTCAGCCTCGCGCTTTTCGTCGAACAGTTCTTCCGCCAGAAACAGGTGGTTCTCCTCGGCGAGCAGGCCCGGCGAGTTGTAGAAGCTCACGAGGTGCCGCCACGAGCGGGCTCCCATGCCGATCTCCTCGGCGAGCTCCCGGCGGGCGGTGGCCTCGAGCCCCTCCCCCTCCACGTCGAGCTTGCCGGCCGGAAGCTCGAGCAGCATCTGCTCGCCGACGGGCTCCCGCGGCTGGCGCACCAGCCAGATCCGCTCGCCGTCGAAGGGCAGCACGGTCACGGCCCCGGGATGCGAGACGATCTCGCGTGTGGCTTCCTCGCCGTCGTCGTAGCGGAAGGTGTCGACCCTCACGCCGCCGATGTGTCCTTGCCAGACCTCCTCGCTGGCGATGCGCTCAAAGCCCATTCGGATTCGCTCCGCTCTGCTCGACCAACCCGAGGGCGACGTCGAGCATCCGCTCCAGCGCCTCAACCGTCACCGACTCGTCGGGCTGGTGGCTTCTCTCGGTGCCGTTGGCCACGTTGAGCACCGGCAGGCCGGTCGCGATCAGGGCGTTGGCGTCGCTCCCGCCGCCCGTGGACACGAACGAGGGCTCGACGCCCAGCGCCTCGAGCGCGCCCACGGCCGCCTGCACCGGCGGCGAGCTCCGGGGGAGCCGAAAGGCGCGAAAGAGCTGCTCGACGCTGGTCTCCACGTCGCACTCGGTCTCGCTCGCGGCCTGCGAGCAGGCGTCCACCATCTCCCCCGCGAGCTGCCCCGCCCGGTCGTCGTCGAGGCTGCGGGCTTCGAGCTCGAGGCGGCAGTGCTCGGCCACCACGTTGGCAGCCGAGCCGCCGTCGATCACCCCCGCGTTGGCCGTGGTCTGAGAGTCGAGGCGCCCGAGGCGCATGAGCCCGATCGCCCTGGCGGCGGCAGCTATTGCGTTGCGCCCGTCCTCCGGGCGGATGCCGGCGTGGGCGGCAGCGCCGTGGAAGCGAGCCTCGAGACGAAAGTAGGACGGCGCGGCCACGATCAGCTCGCCGATCGGGCTCGCGTGGTCGAACACGAAGCCGAAGTCGCTGCGCAGCCAGCCGGCCTGGACCTCCTTCACCCCGCGCAGCGCCATCTCCTCAGCCGTGGTGAAGAGCAGCTCGACCCGGACCGGAGGGCCGTCGCGTGCTAGCCGCCGCGCCACCCCGAGCAGCACGGCGACAGCTGCCTTGTTGTCCGCGCCGAGGATCCCCTCGTTGGCGTTGTGAAAGGCATCGTTCTCGCGCACCACCTCCACCGGGGCGGCCAGCGGGACGGTGTCGAGGTGCGCGCACAAGAGGATCGTGGGCGTGCCCTCCCGCCCTGGGATGCGGGCGAGGAGGTTGCCGCTGTCGGAGCCCACGGCCGCCGCGCTCGCGTCCTCCTCGACCTCGAGGCCTACTGCATCGAGCTCGTGGCGCACGACATCCGCGACCGCCCGCTCGCTCAGTGACGGGCTCGCGATCGCGCACAAATGCACGAAGTCACGGGCCAGGCGCTCGCGCTCCTCGACCGAGGCCCGGGGCGTGGCGGCCGCCATCGCGGCGGCGCTCAAACCCGCGCTTGGGTGTCCGCGGCGGAACGCGAATCCGCGACCGAGGGCTCACCCTCCGGGGCCCGCCGGCGAGCGGCCTCGAGAGCCGCCCCCACGAAGTCCCGGAAGAGGGGCTGCGGGCGCAACGGACGCGACTTGAACTCGGGGTGGAACTGCGACGCCACGAAGAAGGGATGGTTGGGCAGCTCGATGATCTCGACGAGACGATTGTCGGGGGACGTGCCCGAGAACACGAGGCCGGCCGCCTCGAGGCGTTTGCGCAGGTGGTTGTTGACCTCGTAGCGGTGGCGGTGACGCTCGTAGATGACCGCCTCGCCGTAGGTCTCCCGCGCTTGCGAACCCTCGTGGAGCTTCACGGGATCGGCGCCGAGGCGCATGGTGCCGCCCATGTCGCGCACCTCCTTCTGCTCGGGCAGGAGGTCCACCACGGGGAAGGGCGTCTCGGGGTCGAACTCCGTGGAGTTGGCGCCCGGCATGTCCGCCACGTGGCGGGCGAAGTCCGCGACAGCGATCTGCATCCCGAGACAGATGCCCAGGTAGGGCACGCCGTTCTCGCGGGCGTAGCGGGCCGCCCGGATCTTGCCCTCGATCCCGCGCACGCCGAAGCCGCCGGGGATGAGGATGCCGTCGCACTCGGCCAGCTCGCCGTGCACCTCCTCGTCGGTCAGCCGCTCGGAATCGACCCACCGCACCTCGACCTTCCCGCCGTGGTGAGCGCCGCTGTGGTTCAGGGCCTCGATCACCGACAGGTACGCGTCCTCGAGCTTCGTGTACTTGCCGACGAGGCCGATCCGCACGACATCGGTGGCCCGCTCGGAGCGCTTCACGAGAGCCTCCCAGTCGGTGAGGTCGGCAGTCTGCGTAGCTTCGATGCCGAAGTGCTCGAGCACCTGGTCGTCGACCCCCTCGGCGCGGAAGTAGAGGGGAACCTTGTAGATCGAGTCGACGTCGCGGGCGGAGATGACCGAATCCACCGGCAGGTTCACGAACAGGGCGATCTTCTCGCGAATCTCACGCGAGAGGGGCTCCTCGCACCGGCACATGACCATGTCCGGCTGGATGCCGATGCGCCGCAGCTCCTGCACCGAGTGCTGGGTGGGCTTGGTCTTGAGCTCGCCCGCGTGGCCGAGGTAGGGCACGAGCGTGAGGTGCAGGAACATGCACGAGCTCCGGCCCTCGTCGACCTGGAACTGGCGCAGCGCTTCGAGGAATGGCAGCGACTCAATGTCGCCCACCGTGCCGCCGATCTCCGTGATCACGATGTCCACGTCCTCGGCCTCGGCCACCCGACGGATGCGGCTCTTGATCTCATCGGTGATGTGAGGAATCACCTGCACGGTGCCGCCGAGGTAGTCGCCCCGGCGCTCGCGGCGGATGACGCTGTCGTAGATCGCCCCGGTGGTCACGTTCGAGCCGCGCGAGGCGTTCACGTCGGTGAAGCGCTCGTAGTGCCCGAGGTCGAGGTCGGTCTCGGCGCCGTCCTCCGTCACGAAGACCTCTCCGTGCTGGAAGGGGCTCATCGTGCCCGGGTCGACGTTGATGTAGGGATCGAACTTCTGGAGGGAGACCGACAGCCCGCGGGCCACGAGCAGCTGCCCGATGGAGGCGGCGGCGATGCCCTTGCCGAGCGAGGAGACCACTCCTCCGGTGACGAAGATGAAGCGGGTACTGGACACGGATCGAGAGTAGCGCGGGGCCGGGACGATCACGCGGCTGCCAGGAGTTCTTTCGCGTGTTTGCGGGCTCCGGCGTCCGACGCCTCGGCTCCAAGCATGCGGCAAAGCTCTCCGATTACCCCGCTGTCCTCCAGCCGTTCGACGGTCGCGCGCGCAACCTCACCCGCCGCCTCCTTCTCGATGCGGAAGTGCCCTTCAGCCATGGCGGCGATCTGCGGGAGGTGGGTTATGCACAGCACCTGGCGATCGGCCGCGAGCGCGCGCAGGCGCTCGCCGACTGCTCGGGCCGTCTGCCCACCGACTCCCGAATCGACCTCGTCGAACACGAGGGTGCGTGAGCCGCCGGCGCCGGCCACCGTCATGAGCGCGAGCATCACGCGCGACAGCTCGCCGCCGGACGCGCTCTCGCGCACGGGGGCGGCCGCAACGCCAGGGTTGGGCGCCAGCATGAGCTCGACCCGCTCGGCGCCGGAGGCCGACAGCTCCTCGCGCCCCTGGAGCTCGACAGAGAACGAGGCGCCCTCCATCGCCAGCGAGGACAGCTCCTCCAGCACCCGCTCCGCCAGGTCCGGAGCAGCGGCCCGGCGGCCGGTGGTGAGTTCGCCGGCCAGGACCGACCGCTCGGCCTCGGCCTCGGCTAGGTCGGCAACCGCCCGCTCGAGTGCGACCTCGGCGCCCGCGAGGCGGTCGCGCTCGGTCCGGCAGCGCTCGGCGTGCTCGAGCACCGCTTCTACCGAGCCGCCGTGCTTTCGCTTCACGCGCTCATAGCCGTCGAGGCGCTCCTCGACGACCGCGAGGCGCGCGGGGTCGGCCTCGAGACCCGCCAGGTAGTGCCGGAACTCCGTGCCCAGGTCCTCGGCTTCGATCCGCAGCGCGCGCAGGCGCGCCGTCAGGCAATCGAGGTCGGGATCGGCACCAGCCAGCCCGTCCGCAATCCGCTCGGCCTCCGCGAAGAGCATCGCCGCTCCCGGAGAGTCTGCCTCTTCGGGAGAGATCGCTTCGCTGCCCGCGGCGGCGGCCAAGCGCAGGCCATCGACCTGGCGCAGGCGCTCCCGTTCGGCCCGAAGAGTCACCTCCTCGTCGACGCTCGGGTCCAGCGACTCGATCTCCTCGATCTCGAAGGCCAGCAGGTCAAGGTCGCGGTCGCGGGTACCGGCCCGGCCCCTCAGCTCCTCGAGCTCTCGTGAAAGCTCTTTTACACGCGTATGCGCGCGCGTGAACTGCCCGAGCGTGGCCAGATGCTCCGTTCCGCAGAAGCCGTCGAGGAGCTCGAGCTGCGCCGAGGCCAGGGTGAGGCGCCGGTGCTCGTGCTGGCCGAAGAAGGCGACGAGGCGCCCTCCCAGCTCAGCCAGGTCCGCGGCCGTGGCCGAGCGCCCGCCCACGAACGCCCGCGTGCGCCCTTCGGCGCTGACCCGCCTGGCCAGCACCACCTCGTTGGCCTCCTCGTCGATTCGCTCGCGCAACTCGGACAGCTCGGGCGCGTCGAACAGCCCGGGCGGCAGCTCGAAGACGCCCTCGAC
>JBBJNU010000145.1:0-4880 GCA_037721005.1 Thermoleophilaceae bacterium
GAGCGCGCCGCGGTGATGGGTTCGCTCGAGGGGGGCGCTCTCTCCATGCTCTTCGCCGCGAGCCACCCCGACCGCACCGCGGCACTCGTGCTCTACGCCACCTTCGCGCGCGCTCTGTGGGCCCCTGACTACGACTGGGCGCCGACCGAGGACGAGCGCCGCGCGCGCCTGGACTGGCTCGAAGGCCAGTGGGGGCAGGGGGGCATCGCGCTGGGTCTCGCCCCCAGCCGGGCGGATGATCCCGCGTTTCGCGAATGGGCCGGGCGCATGGAGCGCTATGCGGCCAGCCCGGGCACCATCCGCCTAATCAACGAGGTGGTGGGGTGCCTCGACGTACGCCACGTGCTGCCGTCGATTCGCGTGCCCACCCTCGTCATGCACCGGCGAGATGATTCGTTTCTCGACGTGAGGCACTCCCGCTACCTCGCCGAGCACATTCCGGGCGTGCGCTACGCGGAGCTGGAGGGCTCAGACAGCATGTTCTCAGCCGGGGACTCGGAGGCGGTGCTCGGGGAGATCGAGGAGTTCCTCACGGGCGCTCGTCACGAACGCGAGCCCGACCGGGTGCTGGCCACGGTGATGTTCACCGACATCGTGGGCTCGACGAGTCACGCCGCCAAGCTCGGCGACGCCGGCTGGCGCTCGCTGCTCGGCCGCCACGACGATCTGGTGCGCCGTCACGTGCAGCGCCACCGGGGGCGGTGGATCAAGTCCACGGGTGACGGCGTGCTGGCCACCTTCGACGGACCGGCCCGGGCCATTCGCGCGGCAACCGCGATCGAAGCCGGGGTCCGTGATCTCGGCATTCAGATCCGGGCCGGGCTTCACACCGGTGAGTGCGAGGTGATCGACGAGGACGTGGGCGGGCTGGCCGTGCATATCGGAGCACGGGTGATGGGAATGGCCGGCGCGGGCGAGGTGCTGGTCTCGAGCACCGTGAAGGACCTGGTCGTGGGGTCGGGCATCGATTTCGAGGCACGCGGAATGCACGAGCTGCGGGGGATACCCGGCGAGTGGGGGCTGTTCGCCGCCGCGTGAGCGGTGAAGGCGTCCGTCCGTGACCGCTACCTTGGGGCGCCGAGCCGGTTAGGTCTTCTAAGCCATGCGCCGTATAGCTCTCCTCACAACCCTGCTCGCCACGCTCGCCGCGCCCTCGGTGGCCGCGGCCGCGTCCGTGAACATCGTGAGCGGGGCAGGGTTCGGTCACGGCATCGGCATGAGCCAGTACGGCGCGTACGGCTTCGCACAGCAGGGCACCGACTACAGGCGCATCCTCGGGCACTACTACCGCGGCACCAAGATCGGATCGGCGCCCAGCCGGCCCGTTCGGGTGCTGCTGCAGGCCAGCGATCCCTTCGTGCGCATCAAAGGAGCCACGCGCATAGGCGCGCGCGCCCTGGAACCGGGGCGTACCTACGTGGTGCGCCCCGCGGGCGGCGGCCGGCTTGCGGTGTCGGGGGTAGGCAGGGTCCAGGGGCCGGTGCGGGTGACCGGCTCAAGGCCGATCCAGCTGCTCGGGCCGGCCCTCAACGGCATTTCGTCGGGGCGCTACCGCGGGGACCTCGTCCTGCGCCCCGGGGCCTTCGGGGGGGTCACCGCCATCAACCTGCTCTCCATCGATCCGTACGTGCGTGGCGTGGTGGCCGGGGAGATGCCCTCCTCGTGGGACTCCGACGCCCTGCGAGCACAGTCTGTGGCGGCGCGCACCTACGCGCTGGCCACCCGAAAGACCGGTGAGGTGTTCGATCTCTACCCGGACACCCGCTCGCAGGTGTACACCGGGGTCACCGGCGAGACCTCTACCACCGACAGCGCCGTGGCGGCGACCTCCAACGAGGTGGTCACCTACGACGGGGAGATCGCCACCACATTCTTCTTCTCGACCTCTGGGGGACAGACGGAGAACGTGGAGTTGTCCTTTCTCGGCTCGGAGCCGCAGCCTTGGCTGAAGAGCGTGAAGGACCCGTTCGACCGCATCTCGCCCAAGCACCGCTGGCGGTTTCGCTTCTCGGACGCCGCGATCGCCGCCAAGCTGGGGGCCCCGGGCGCGTTTCGCCGCGTGGAGGTCCTGCGTCGCGGCCGCTCTCCGAGGATCGTGGAAGCTCGGGTGGTGGGAGCCCGTGGATCGCGCGAACTCACCGGCGCGAGCATCCGCGCGCGGCTCGACCTCTTCGATTCGTGGGCGTACTTCACAAGAGTCTCCACATCACAAGTGAAGAGGAAGGTTGGAGAGCCGCGGGCGGCCCGCAGGTCGCTCTCGCTAGCCGGCGTGTTTGCCCCCGCGCCGCGTTCGGAGCGATTGGCCGTGGAGCGCCGTAAGGGCGGGAGCTGGCGGCAGGTCGGCGAGGTTCAGGTGTCATCGGGTGGGCGCTATCGCACGACCGTCGCGAGACCCGGCGCCTACCGGGTGCGTTCCGGGTCGGTGGCCGGTCCCGCCGTCCGCGTGAGGTAGCAGAGCTCTTCCCCGCTACCCGACCACGAGCTGCACGGCCCCCGCCTCCACGCCGAAGCTCGCCCCGTCCCCCGGGGCAACTATCTCCCCGTCGACGTTGAAGTGAGCCCGGCCCTCGAACTGCACGCGCGCGGCGCGGCGGTGCGTCACACCGTCCTGGGCCTTGATCGTGCCCGTCTGGAGCCCGTACGCCCGCCGCACGAGCGCCAGGCGCGAACCGGACTGCAGGACCACGACGTCGAGCAGGCCGTCCGCCTGATCGGTCGGGCCTACGTTTGCGCTCGGGCCGAAGGCGCCCGTGCCGGCCACCACCACCTGCCATGCGCGCCCCTCGAACAGGTGCTGGCCGTCGGTGGTGACCTTGCAGGTCAGCGCCGGGGTCCGCAGCCCGGCCGCCGCCGCGCCAACCGCGTAGGCCAGCGGCCCGAGGATGCCCTTCCAGTGCTTGGCCGAACGCGCGGCGGCCACGGCGAGCCCGGCGCTCGCGCAGTTCACGAACGGGCGCTCGCCCAACCAGCAGAGCTCGACCGGGCGAATGCTCGTGCCGGTGGCGGCGAGCCGGCAAGCTTCCTCGAGCTCCTGCGGGACCTCCAGCGCACGGGCGAAGTTGTTGGCCGTGCCGCTTGGGATCACCGCGAGCGGAAGGGCGGCCCGCGAAGCGGCCGCGGCGGCGGGCCCGATGCTGCCGTCCCCGCCGGCCACGGCCACGCGGTCGGCGTTGCCGAAATCGGGCTCGGGGTCACACGGGTCGCCCACAGTGCGAACGGTGGCGCCGAACGCCGTCAGCCGGCGCTCCAGCGCTGCCGCCTGGGTCTCCCCACCCGAGCGCGGGTTCGCCAGCAGGGCGATCCTCACGCGGTAAAGCGCACGGTGATCACGTCGCCGTCGCGCATCTCGTACTCCCGGCCCTCCACCCTCAGCTGAGCGCGCTCCCGCGCGCCGGCATAGCCGCCGGCCTCCACCAGGTCTTTCCAGTTCACCACCTCGGCGGCCACGAACCCACGCTCGATGTCGGTGTGGATCTTGCCCGCCGCGGGGCGAGCGCGGGTGCCGCGGGAGATCGCCCAGGCGCGCCCCTCCTTTCCCTCGCCCGCGGTGAAGAAGGTGATCAGGCCGAGCAGCGCCCACGCCTCGCGGATCACCGTGGCCAGGCCCGACTCGCCCGCGCCCATGTCCTCGCGCATGGCGTCGGCCTCCTCGGGCTCGAGCTCGGACAGCTCGGCCTCCAGCCGCGCGGAGACGGCGGTGACCCGGGCCCCGGCTCTCGCCGCGTGTGCGGCCAGCTCCGGAGGCGGCTCGAGCGAATCGCCTTCGCCCACGTTGGCGAGGTAGAGCACCGGCTTGGCGGTGAGGGGCTGGATGTTGCGCATGGCATCCGGAGCGGCCTCGGGCACCGGCACCGACCGCGCGGGGCGGCCTTCGCCCAGCGCGGCCACCAGCTCGCGCAGCCAACCTTCCTCGGCCACCTTCGCCTTGTCGAGCGACCGGGCCTCACGGGCCACCTTCTCCAGCCGGCGCTCGGCCGACTCGAGGTCGGCGTAGAGCAGCTCGGTCTCGACCGTCTCCACATCGGCCATCGGGTCCACCCGGCCCTCTGGGTGCACCACTTGGTCGTCGGTGTGCGCGCGCACCACGTGCACCAGGGCGTCGGTCTCGCGGATGTTGCCGAGGAAGCGGTTGCCCAGACCCTCGCCCTTGTGCGCGCCGCGGACCAATCCGGCGATGTCGTGAAAGGCGATCGTCTCGTACACGGTGGGGGTGGCGCGGATCGTCTCCACCACCCGGTCGAGACGCTCGTCGGGCACCGGCACCACCGCCACGTTTGGCTCGACCGTGGTGAACGGGTAGTTGGCGGCTTCCGCGCCGGCCTTCGTGAGGGCGTTGAACAGGGAGGACTTGCCCGCGTTGGGCAGCCCGAGGATGCCCACTCTCACGGTGTGAGCCAGTCCGCCGTGGCGGTGCCGAGCAGCGCGCCGGCGGCGATATCGGAGGGGTAGTGCACTCCCACGTACGGCCGGGAGACGCCCATGGCGATGGCGCACGCATAGAGCGGCCTGCCCGGCAGGCGGCCGGAAAGCACCCGGGCCGCAGCGAAGGAGGTGGTGGCGTGGGCGGAGGGGTAGGAGAGAGCGCTCACCGTCGTCGAGAGATAGGGAAGCTCTTCGAGGAGCGGTCGGCGGCGGCGGAAGATCTGCTTGAGCGCGATGTTCAAGAGGTAGGCGATCACCACCACGCGGCCCGCGCGGCGATATACGGGACGCCCGCCCGAGTCGAGCACGAAGCCGGATCCCGAGATCCCCAGCCAGAGCAGCCCGTGCTCGCCGGTACGCGTGAACAAGAGCACCACGCGCTCAATCGGTGGGCCGTGTCCGCGGGTACGCAGGAACCGCAGCAGGCGGAGGTCCAGCGTACGGAGTGAGAACCTCGT
>JBBJNU010000146.1:0-4877 GCA_037721005.1 Thermoleophilaceae bacterium
ATGAGGAGCGCAGACCGGGCGTGGGCCGGTCGAGCACCGGAATTGGGTTCTCCATGAACGAGGGCGATCAGATTCCCGAGCTGAAGGTCACCCCCGACAGGTTCCTGCCCCACCGCTATGCCGGGGCCTCGGGCGACTTCAACCCGATCCACATCGATCCCGAGTTCGCCAAGCAGGTGGGCCTGCCGGGCAACATCCTTCACGGGCTTTACGGCATGGGCTTGGTGGCGCGGGCCAACGCGGCCGCCGCCGGTGGCGATCCTCGTGCTCTGAAGCGGTTGAGCGTGCAGTTTCGCGGCATGGGCATGCCCGAGCAGGAGATCACGGTGACGGGAACGGTGAAGGAGTCCTCCGGGGGCCGCGCCGTGGTGGACACCGTGGCCGAACAGGGCGGTAAGAAGATCATCCGCAACGCCGAGGCCGAGCTCTCGCTTGAGCAGTAGCGCCGCCTAGTCTCCAGGCAGTGCAGATCACCACCCGACAGAGCTTCATCCTGCGCAAGGTCGTGGAGGGCCACCAGGAGCTGGGAAACCCGGTCGGATCCAAGTGGCTGGCCGAGCGCGATGACGTGCCGTGGGGCCCGTCCACCGTGCGGGCCGAGTTCGCCCGCCTCGAGGAGGCCGGCATGCTCGAACATCCCCATACCTCCGCCGGCCGGGTGCCCACCGACACGGGCTACCGCCTCTACGTGGACGAGCTCTTGGAGGACGGTCAGCTACCAGCCATCCGGAGGCCGCTGGAGCTCACCGACATGCGGCGCGAGGTGGAGGACGCGATGAGGGCCACCGCCGAGCAGCTGTCGCAGGTCACAGACCTCCTTGCCCTGGTGTCCGCGCCTCCCATAGAAACGGCCACCATCCACCGCGTCGAAGTGCTGCCCCTCCAGCCCCAGGTGGCGATGGTCGTGGTGATCACGTCCACCGGCGGGGTCACCAAGCGCCTGATCTCCTACGACAGGCCGCTCGACTCGGGCCTGGTGGAGTGGGCCGGCTCCTACCTCAACGAAGCCCTCGGCGGCATGGATGTGGGGGCGAGGATGCTCGGCGCCAAGTTTGCCGATCCGGAGCTCGATTCCGGCGAGCGCGCCTTCCTGGAGACGCTCGCTCCCGCCTTCACCGGTCTCGAGGACACCGCGGGGGACACCCTCTTCGTGGACGGCGCCGCGCGCCTGCTCACCGAAAACCGCTTCCAGGAGCTCACGCAGATCTCTGACCTCATGAGCGTGCTGGAGCGCCGCGTGGCTCTCCTGTCGGTGCTGCGGGCGTCGCTCACGGAGCCGTCGGTGTACCTGCGCATCGGGCGCGAGAACGCGGCGCCCGAGCTGCGCTCGCTCTCCATGGTGGTGGCCAACTACGGCGTGGCCCGCCGTAACCTGGGCGCCGTCGGCCTGATCGGCCCGATGAGCATGAACTACCCGAACGCCGTGGCCGCGGTGCGCCAGGCGGCGGGCGAGCTGTCGCGCTTCGTGGGGGAGGTCTACGGCGAGTGAAGGCTGACGCCTACGAGCTGCTGGGCGTGTCCCGGGGCGCTGACGATCGCGAGATCAAGAAGGCCTTCCGCGGCGTGGCCCGCGATCTGCACCCCGACACGAACCCCGACGACCCCGAAGCCGAGGACAAGTTCAAGGCCGCCGCCGAGGCCTACGAGGTCCTCTCGGACTCCGAGCGCCGGGCGATCTACGACCGTTACGGCTGGGATGGCCTCGACTCACGCGGCTTTGCCTCCCAGTCGCACGGGTTCGGCTCGTTCGGAGACATCTTCGAGGCCTTCTTCGGCGGCGACCCGTTCGGTGGGGGTGGCGCAGGCCCCGGTCGCGTGCAGGGGGGCGACGTGGGGGTTGAGGTCGAGATCACGCTCGAGCAGGCCGCCCGTGGAGAGTCGGTCGACGTGGCCTACGACGCGGTGGCCCCGTGCGAGCGCTGCCACGGCAACCGGGCCGAGCCGGGCACGCCGATCGAGACATGCGAGCGCTGCGGCGGGGCGGGACAGCTGCGCGCGGTCACGCGCACGGCGTTCGGGCAGATGGTGCGCGCGCAGGCCTGCGACATGTGTGGCGGCGAGGGCAAGGTGGCCGCCACACCCTGCACCGAATGCCGCGGCCGCGGGGTCCGGGCCGTGCAGCGCGAGCTCACGGTGGACGTGCCGGCCGGGATTGCCGACCAGCAGCGCATCCGGGTCACGGGCCGCGGGCACTCCGGTGAGCGCGGCGGGCCCGCGGGCGACCTGTACGTGCTCGTGCGGGTGGCAGAGGACGAGCGCTTCCTGCGCGACGGGTCCGATCTGGTGTCTGTGGTGGACGTGCCGGCGCCGGCTGCGGCCCTCGGGACCACGGTGGTGGTCCCGACCCTGGACGGCGAGGAAAAGATCGAGGTAGCGCCCGGCACGCAGCCGGGCACCATCGTGACCCTGAAGGGGAAGGGGATGCCCACGATTAGCCGCGGGCGCTCCGGGGACCAGCAGGTGGTGCTCAACGTGGTGATCCCGCGGGAGCTGAGCACCCGCCAGCGCGAGCTCTTGAGCGAGCTGCAGGACAGCCTCGGGGATAAGAACCTGCGCGAGGCCAGGAACGAGTCGCTCTTCTCAAAGGTACGGCGCGCGCTGCGCTGATGGTGTAGCACCTCGGTGCTACGCTTGATGGATGGCGTCGAAGCATCCACGACTAGGGGTGGCAAAGGATCCAGAGCTGGAGCGGGCGCTGGCTCGCACCAGGCCCCTTCTGGGCCAGTCCGAAACCCGGTCCGCAGCCGCCCACGTCCGGGCGCTGGCTCTGCGTGGGGCAGAGGCGCTCGTGGCCTCGGACGACGATCCAGTCGCAAAGGCCCGCCGCCAGCTCTACGAGAAGTACGAGATCTCGCAACCCGCCACGAGGGATCCGCGCACCTTCGTGGCGCCCACAGATCCGATTGATCCTGCCGATCCCACGCCCGCTTCTGATGCCCTGCGGTGGGTTCGCGGCAAGGAGTGAGCGTCTTCTACCTCGACGCTTCGGCGGTGGTGAAGCTCTTTCGGTCCGAGGATGAGACGTCGCTTCTACGGGAGGCTCTCGGGGGAGCCTCGACATGGGTCTCCACGGAGCTCGTGAGCGTCGAGGCGCGGTGCACCGCCCGCCGGCTCGGTGTCCCGGGCCTGGTGGAGCGCGCCGAGGGGGTCCTGGAGCACATCGAGCTTCTCGCGTACACCCAGGCGATTCAGACCAGAGCGGGCGCCGGCTTCCGGCCCGCCCTACGAGCCCTGGACGCCATACACGCAGCTACTGCGCTGGCCCTCGCCGACGATCTTGAGTCGGTCTTCGTCTACGACCTCGAGTTAAGCGAGGCGTTGACCTCGGAGGGGCTGCGAACAGAGAGCCCCGGCCGCACGAATTGATCCGGCTCGCGGTCCGGGCGCCCGTTCACGCGGCGGAGCAGGTGCTGGGCGCTGTGCTCGAGATGGCGCCTTCCGGGGTGGAGCAGGTGGACGGCGACGGCTGGGTGGAGTACGCGGTGTATGGCGCTCCCGGGGAGCTGCCCGAGCTGGCCGTGGGCGAGGCCGAGGTGGGTGGGGTGCTCGTGACGGTGAGCGGCACAGAGGTCCCCTCTGACTGGGAGGAGCGCTGGAAGCGGTTTCACCAACCGGTGCTGATAGCGAAGCGGATCTACGTGCGGCCCCCGTGGGAGGAGCCACTCCCGGGCCGACCGGAGGTCATCGACCTGGTGGTCGATCCGGGGCGGGCCTTTGGTACGGGTGCGCACCCGACCACGCGGCTGTGCCTCGAGCTGCTGGTCGAGCTGGCCGGGAGGGAGGGTGCCCGGGGCTCGGTCAGCGACCTCGGCTGCGGCTCGGGCGTCCTGTCGATCGCCGCGGCCCGGCTGGGCTTCGGTCCGGTCTGCGCCTACGACTCCGACGGCCTCGCTGTCGAGGCCACAGCGCTGAACGCCGCGGAGAACGGCGTGGCGCTCGAGCGCATCGAACGAGCCGACCTCCGGGCGCGCCCGGCGCCCGTCGCCGACCTCGTGGTGGCCAACCTCATGCGCCCCCTCCTGCTTCGTGTTGCCGCCCTGTTCGAGCACACGCCGAAGGTGCTGATCCTGTCCGGGCTGATGGAGCACGAGCCGGACGAGGTGGCAGCGGCGTTCGGCCCCAGCTTGCAAGAGCGCCGGCGGCTCACCGACCGGGGCTGGTCCGCGGTTCTCCTCTCGGCCTAGACTGGCCGCCCATGCACATCGGAATCGTCGGGCTGGGCTACGTGGGGCTGCCGATCGCGGTGGAGTTCGCCGAGGCGGGGCACGAGGTCCTGGGAGTGGACATCGACCAGAAACGCGTGTCGATGCTCTCTGCAGGCGAGAGCTACATCGAGGATGTCGCTTCTGGCCGGCTCGCCGGCGTCAAAGACAGGCTGCAGGTGTCGCGGCGGTATGCCGATCTCGCGAAGTGCGAGGCGGTGATCGTGGCGGTGCCCACGCCGTTGACGCGAAACCGCGAGCCGGATCTCGGGCCGCTGGTGTCCTCGGGGCAGGCGTTGGCTTCGGTGTTGCAGCAGGGACAACTGGTGGTGTTGGAGTCCACCACCTATCCGGGGACGACCCGTGAGCGCCTCGCGCCGTTGCTCGAGGAGTCCGGGCTCGCCGCTGGGCGCGACTTCAACCTGGCCTTCTCGCCCGAGCGCATCGACCCGGGGCGCACGGACTTCACGCTGCGCAACACGCCAAAGGTGGTGGGAGGGCTCACCGAAAAGTGCCTGGAGCGCGCGGTCGCGCTCTACTCGGAGGTGTGCGACGAGCTGGTGCCGGTGGGTACGCCTGAGGTCGCCGAGCTCACGAAGCTGCTCGAAAACATCTTCCGCTCGGTGAACATCGCGCTCGTGAACGAGCTGGCGATGCTCTGCGACCGGATGAAGA
>JBBJNU010000147.1:0-4867 GCA_037721005.1 Thermoleophilaceae bacterium
AGCATCCGGCTGCTCACCGAAGCTAACGACAGCGGGCCACTTGCGAATGGGCACCACTACCCGATCGATGGCAATCCTGTAATCCCCCCCGAGCGGGCCGCCGAAACACCCGCCCGGGATCCGGGCCTTTTCCCCGCCGTGGGCCCAGGGCGGCACAGGTGTTTTCAAGGCGAACGCGCTCTCCCCGTGGCACGCCAGCTCTTCGACGAGCTGTCGGTCCAGCGTGCAACCTGCGCCAGAGCGCTCACCGGACGTGCAGCTCCCACCGGGCCGGTAGCTAATGGCGCAGACACGGCACGACCTGCTCGTCGCCATTGGGCGGTCAACCGAGCTGGTGAGAGAGCGCGTGCCCGCTCAACTCGAGCTCGACGTGAGCCTCCACCTCCCCGCTAAACGTCCCGCTTACGTGAGCTACGGCGGCGGACCGGGATCTTCTTTCCTGAGCCCCTATGCCCCGCCGACTAGTTGCTCGCTGGAGGCCTCGGAGTCTTGTCTGACGGCGCGGCGTCGTGGCTGTGCGGATCGTCCTGCGTCTCCGGGGCCGACGGTACCTGCGGCATGTCGGTCTTCGGGTCGCGGCCCGCATAGCCTCCGGGCGCCGGTTCGACCTCCGGCACCCCGGCACCGAAGTCGACGGGCGTCTGGGTCTGGTCCTCGGATCCGCCATCGGCTTCCTGATCGTCCTCAGGGCGCAGATTCTGGTCTTCACGTGACTCGGTCATGTGGCTGGCTCCTTTCGAAGTAATTGACGCCGCTTTCGAGCGGGGGCACCCGTCTCCGGGTGGCTGCCAATCCTTTACCCGCTCCCTCGCGCCGAAAACTCGGCGGGCAACGAGCGCGTTCGATAGCTTCGACTGAGGCGCGAGCACCCGAGCGACCGACACCCTTCGCGCCATCAGCCGCGGCAAAAGGGCACGGAGCACCACAAAGCTCTGCTTGCGGCCTTTTGTCCTGGCCGCAAGGTGTCCTCGTCGAAAGGTTATGCGCACCGCAGCGAGGCGGGCTGCGGTGCCATCAAGTACCGCCTCGGTGTCGGCCTGCGACTCGCCGAAGATCGCGAACAACGGGAGTCGTCGATGACGCTGTCTCGATGCGCGGCTTCGTCTCGATCAGCGCCGGGTCGTTGCGCAAGCTGAGCTTGCGGTTGTCCATCGCGCGCGGACCGACAGCGAGGTCAAGCGTGACGCGCCCATCACCCTCGCGGTCCGCGAGTGATGCGGCGGGATAGCGCTCCTGGAAGCCGGGGCGAGTCAGGCCGAGCGGGCCGCCCCGTGAGCTCGAGCAAAGCCGGCTGCTCGGCTGGATTTAGGCGAGGGAGCGGGCCGGGTCTCGACCCGCCCCCCTAGGGAATGAGCCTACGCCGTGTCGGCCCGCTTGGCGTCGCGATTGTCGTCGCGGTCTTCACAACCACTCTTAGAAGCGATCGGAAGGGCTCGCCCTGGGTTTTCCCGACAGCCACCACCAACGCAGAAGCTCTCGAGACGTTTGGCGGACGTCTCGAGAGTGCCCCTCTCGTCGTGAAGCAGAAGCGCGACCAAGACCGGGCAGGGCCCTTTTCTCAGGCGAAGTAGCAGTGCCTATGGGTGCCGCGCGCATCTTGATTGGATGCTGCGTAGGAGTGGGATCGAGTGTGGCGTCCACTCACGCTCTCCGCGCGACTGATCGTGAGTAGCTCTCCTAATCACGTCGAGGACCTCGAAGCGGTCGGGCGAAGGGGCTCGAGCGATAGCACGGCCGCCGCCCCCGCCGCGTCTGACTCCGAGGGCCCGGCCCCTCTGGCGGCGATCGTAGCGAGAGTGTTCGTTCCGCGTGCAGTGTCACCGGTAAAAGCGGGCGCTCGCTGCGCTGTTCGTCGAACAGCGGAGGCGCGGGCTTCGAGCTAGCCGGCGGAGCGAAGGGCTTATGCGAGCAGTTTGTGGATCGCCGCTCGGGCTTGGTTGAACACGGCCGGGTTGTCCTTGACCTGGAACAGCGCGTGGGTGTTCATGAGGATGGAGTGCAGCTCGAACGCGGTCTGGCGGGCGTCCTTTTCGGGGTTCAGTTCGCCTGTCTTGTTGGCGCGACGAATCGTTGTTTCGAGTGCGCCGATCTCGCCGTCAAGAGCAGCCTCGAGCGCGTCGTGAACGGGTCCTGGGCGGTTGGCGAACTCGACGGCGGCAGAGATGAGAAAGCATCCGCCGGGGAACACCTTTTGCTCAAAGAAAGACAGCCAGCGCTCGAGCAGGGCATCGAGACCGGCGGCGGAATCATCGAGGGAGCCGTGCAAGACCTTCTCCGCGAAGACCGCAGAGACATGTTCGATGGTCGCCACCTGAAGCTCTTCCTTTGAGTCGAAGTGTGCGTAAAGGCCTCCCTTACTCATTCCCACCGCCGACGCCAAGACCGCCATCGAGAGCCGCTCCAACCCGTACAGCGACGCTAGCTCACCGGCGGCGGTGAGGATCGCCGCGATTGACTGCTGCCCCGCAGAGCCGCGGCCGCCGGCCCCACTACCCCTACTCCGGCCCACCGCTATATGTCTCGGTCAGTTCCCGTAGCCGACCGAGCGTAACGACACCCGCCGCGCACCTTGAAAGCCTCGACAAAGCCGACCGGTCGTTTGCCTGGTACGGTCCACGCTTTGGTTTCTGCCGAGGGGAGCTGGGATGGCGACAGACCTAGCCAGAGGCGGTGGAGCGCGCCGCTTGACGACAGATCCGACACCACGCCGCAAGCGGAGGCTCTGGCGTCCGGGGCCTTCGGCCCTCGCGGTTATATGACAACAACGGAAGGAACGCTCAAAATGGAATCTGACGACGTGCAGGAGAGGATTCATGCGCTGGAGACTGCGCAGGCCACCCAGGCGGCTAGCGCCGCTGGTGTGGAGGCCACTCAGGCCGCCACTACGGCCGGGATGCAGGCCACGCAGGCAGCGACGACCACGGGCTTGCAGGCCGCTCAGACTGCTGCTCAGGCCGGCACTTGGGCGGTCATGACGGTCGGAAGTGTCGCCCTGATCGTAGGCATCTTTCTGGGCCTGGCAATCTCCAACGCCAACGACTGACGTGGCACGTCTCCCTCGGCGGATGGATGGACCGCCGAGGGAGACAGCGGGTCCGCTGCCAGGTACTCCTCTTCTTATGGAAACCCACGCTCCCTCCAGGTCGCCGTCCGAGGATCGGCCGGCGCCGTTCGCAGGCTACACAGACGAGCAGCAGCCGATGGCGGGCCGGGTTACGCTGGTCGCGGCGTTTGGGGGCTCGGTTGCCGCAGCGGCGCTCGCCGCCCGCGCTACTGGCCGCCAGCCGCCGGAGCGCCCCCACCCCACGGACGTGGTCATGGTTGGTGTCGCGACTCACAAGCTGAGCCGATTGCTGACCAAGGCCAAGGTGACGAGCTTTCTGCGCGCGCCGTTCACCGAGCTGGAGGGGCCCTCCGGCGCCGGGGAGGTCGAGGAGAAGCCTCGCGAGGCCACCGGCGTACGACGCGCCGTCGGGGAGCTGCTGGTATGCCCTTTCTGCATGGGCCAGTGGGTCTCAGCGGGGTTCTTCGCCGGGCTTGTGCTCGCTCCGCGCGCGACGCGGCTCGTAGCAGCCTCCTACAGCGCGCAGACAATCGCCGACTTCCTCCAGGTCGCCTACAAGGCCGCCGAAGAGCGGGCCTAGTGGGCCGTCCTGCAAGTGCGTTGTGTCATGGGTGAGCACCTTGCCGGTGTAGGTCCAGTTGAAGGGTTTGGCGGTCTGGTTGTGGATTTCGATGTAGGCCAGCATCTGCTCGGCGAGGTCTTCGGGGTGTCGAAGTGGCCGTGCTCGAGTAGCCGGCGGCACATGATCGCGAACACGATCTCGACCTGGTTTAGCCAGCTGGCGTGGTTGGGGGTGAACACGAACTGCCACCGCGGGTGCGCGCGCAGCCCCTTGCGAGCGTCGGCGCTCTTGTGGGTGGGGCCGCCCGCGCCAATGTCGCCCCCGTAACCCGTAGGCGGTTTGCCCGGTCCCAGCCCGGGTAGGCCGCATCACCCTCCCCGTTGTACCCATCCAAGGAAGGAAGTCATATGCCGGACACCGAGCAGGCACAGCAGAAGGCCCAGGACAAGGCGCAGGAGGCGCGCTCCTCGGCCTGAGGCCGGCGGCATTTGCGCGGCCCAAGGGGGATCGCCGTGCGGCGCACACGAGGGCGAGCGCGATGCCGGTGTTGCCCGACGTGGCTTCCACGATCGTGGTGCGGCCGGGCTCGATGCGGCCCTCCGCCTCGGCGGCCTCGATCATGGCCACGCCGATCCGGTCCTTCACGCTGCCCGCCGGGTTGTAGGCCTCGAGCTTGCCCACCAGCTCGGCGTCGCAGCCCGGCGCCAGGCGCCCGAGGCGGACCAGGGGCGTGCAGCCGACCAGATCGGAGAGGTTGTCGGGCAGCGCCCGGCCTGATCGAGCTGACGCTCATCGACCTACATGGTGAGCCGCGGGCTTGCCAAGGCCGGCAGCCGCGAGCCCTACTCCGACCACGATCACTAAGGAGCTTCCATGCGCTTCACCAAGCAGCCCGGCAGAAGCACTCAGGTCCGCTTCATGCCCGGCTGCCTGGTGGGGTCGATCCTGCTTTCGGTCGGCCTCACAGTGCTGGTCAACGTCCTGATCCGTCTCTTCTGATCGCCGTCGACGCCGGCTAGATGTAGTACGTACGGGGCGTTCCGCGGCTCTGACCCCACGGGGCCACCCACGCGACAAGCGCTTCGGCGATTCAAGCCCTTGGTACCCCCGTTCGCGGGAGCCTTTTCTCGGCTGACATGGTTCTACAAAGCAACCACTCGGACGCCAGTACCCCCGAGAAAGGGGGTCTGTGGGGTACCAACTGCCGCGAGTGTCTGTGCCTCCGGTGCGGTAGTACGCCG